>JBMNOG010000043.1:0-3081 GCA_050942955.1 Patescibacteria group bacterium
AATTGCTCCAGCAGAAGACCTGGCAACAAAATAGCCAAGCCCGGTAAAAATCTGAAATAATCCCTTTTGGTAAGCCCCTGTATCTACAATCCGATCCAAACCCAATGAAAGCTGGTAACGGCTCCAGAGCGTGGTATGAATAAACTTAGTTAATCTTCTGGTGGTAATGATAAAGACTGTTTTGTACCACACTTGCCAAATCCACCAGGCAATAAAGGCACAACTAAAAGTCCAAACCAGTAAAAAAGCAGGGATAAAACCGGATAAGTTGAATGTTAAAATTCGAACACTCCCCAAAAGTGAAAGGCCAATAACTACGCCAACTAGATACACTAAAGCCAATGCTGTAAGTTTTAGCCTTAAAACAACCCTTCCCTCTCTAGTGATAAAAAGAATCTTCTCCTCTGAATGCTGGCCAGGAAATTTCAAACCATAGTATGGAAATTCGAAGCTGGCGACATCAAAAATACTTTTCATAAGAAATAAATTTTTAACTTGATTAATTGTACCATTTATAAGAGGAGAGAAGATTGAGAGTTGTTTATGTGGCCAGTGATTAGCTTAGTGCCCCCAGCAGGAATCGAACCTGCATCAAAGGTTCCGGAAACCTTCGTTCTATCCATTAAACTATGAGGGCAAGCCGAAATTTTTCCCAGATGCGGAAGGGGTGAGATTCGAACTCACGGGTCCCCGAAAGGACACGGTTTTCGAAACCGTTGCAATGGACCGCTCTGCCACCCTTCCAATCAATTCATCAATGCTCAATAGTAAATGAACAATGTAAAGAGAATTTTAATTGCTCACTGAAAATTGTTAATTGAACATTGAAGTGGGTGCTCCCAGCAGGAATCGAACCTGCATCGGTGGTTCCGCAAACCACTGTTCTATCCATTAAACTATGAGAGCTTATGTGTATTTTACCAGACAGGAGATAATTTTTAGAGTGAATTATGGTTTTGGTGAAGGTGATTTTTCGAGAGACACTTTTTCCTGCAACCAATCTCCGGCTCTCTCTACAGAGGTTTTCTCAGGTCTCTCGTTAAGAAGATGGTTTTTCAGTATCTCTTTAACTTTTCCTCCCGTTCGCTTTTCAAGAAGCATCATAAGTCTGGTGGGTAAACCAGCAAAATTTTCAATATATAATACCTCGGTGCCTTCCACTCGCTGGTCAATCCAGTATCTTCCCAGTTGGTCCCAGTAGTATAACTTCCCCATTGACCTAACCCCCCTACTGGTAATCTCGTGCTCCACTAATTCTGGCGGGGTAGAAAATAATACATAGGCAAAGAAGGCAAATGCAATAATTACCAAAATAAAGAGGAACTCTTTTAAAAATAACAGAATGATACAGATCAAGAAAATAATTGCCCCAACTGTCGTATAAAATTCTCTGTCGTGTTTTACAAAAACTCTGGCAGGAGCTTTCCAAACCACTAAAACCTTAAGAGGCTGAGGTGGAGTCACTGCTTTCGTTTGACTGAGAGTTTCATGCTGAGAACTCGTCGGCTGAGGTAGATTTTCATTGGGCATAAGCAAAATATATAGTAGCAAATATTAGTTTTTACAGCCACTGCAAGTCAAGGAGACATAGATACGTAGGAAGAAATGTTGCGGAAGGGGTGAGATTCGAACTCACGGGTCCCCAAAAGGACACGGTTTTCAAGACCGTTGCAATTGACCGCTCTGCCACCCTTCCAATCAATTCATCATGTTCAGCGACAAACGAACAATGTAAAGAGAATTTTAATTGCCATTGAACATGATTATTATACCTTATCTCGCCAGGGTTACGGCCCATATTTTCTCTGCTCCAAGGTTTTTTAATACTTTTGCGCATGCCTGCATCGTCGCTCCAGTTGTCCAAACATCGTCAATCAGTAATATGTTTTTAGCCTTTAAAGGATGTAGTCCTAGTTGAGACACCTCCTTACTTGGAGAAAAAGCATGCTTTACATTGTTAAGGCGATCTTTCTTTCCTAGCTCTGCTTGAGGCTTTGTTTGGAGATGGCGAACCAGTATTTTCTCAGAAAAAGGTAGCTTCCAGTGTTTAGCAATCTCTTTGCCGATTAAACTACTTTGGTTAAACCCCCGCACCCGATATCTCTGTTTATAAAGAGGAACAGGTACAACAATAGGCTTTTCCTTAATAAAATCAAAAATTGGCTGGATAGGAGCTTTCTCGCAATACTCGAAGAAAATTCTCATAACAACCGGAACTACTGAATAAAAATGTGAGTACTTTATTGCCTTAATTACCTGAGATGCTACGCCTTCGTACTCCCAAAAAGAAGTTAGTCCATCAATACTTCCTTTACACTGCGCATGCCTACTCCCATCCACACAGTTTTTTAAGCAATGTGGGCATATACATTCCTTAACTTCTATTATTCTTTGCCGGCATGTAGAGCAAAGCATCTCATTAAACTTACCACAACTTACGCAAACAGGCGGAAAAACAAGGTCAAGGAGAAAAGAAAAGCTGGGCATTAAGCCCATTTTAGCAATAAAGCATTACTTTGGTGGAGATGGAGGGAGTTGCACCCTCGTCTGATATAGCTTTTAAAAACCATCTACATGCTTAGTTTGTTTTAATACTGAAAAGACAGGAAACAAACAACCATAGCTCTTTTCAGGTTAGCCAATGTCTTAGTTTTAGGCGGCCAGACTAAAATTGCACCCAAAGTTTGTTTTCACCCCAAACCGACTCCCTTGGGAAAGTGGCTTAAGATGCCCTCAAAGCTTAAGCAGCGTATGCGTAAGCTAATTGGGGGCCAGTGAAAGACTCATCATAATAATCAGCTCTTACTGGCTTATGCAGACTAATATTGTCAGCACTTGTTTTTTGAACCTGTTTTCGACAGCGGTTCAATGTCGGCATGCGGATTTTTAAAGAGCTATGCCATCGAATCTAGGCATCCCCATTGTTAATATTATACCGTAAAGGTCAATCAATTTGAGCAGTTAATAGTTTTCAGCGTCCGCTCTTTTTCCCTTTCCATATCCCTAGCTTTGATTTTTTCTCTTTTTTCAAACTCTTTTCTGCCTCTGGCTAGGGCAATTTCCAGTTTCACCCTCCCTCTT
>JBMNOG010000005.1:0-66489 GCA_050942955.1 Patescibacteria group bacterium
CTAAGCCAAAAAGAGTGATTGATGGTAAACTTGAATTAGGGAATATTTCCTATTCTCAAGTAAGCGCGTACAAAAATTGTCCATTGCGCTACAAGTACGAATATGTGCTAAAAGTTCCTACTCGAGCTCACCATGCCCTGACATTTGGGACGGCGATACACAACACTCTTCAGAAATTTCATCAGTTCACTATGAAAGGCCAAGATATTGATTTAAACACCCTTCTTTATATTTATGAGAAAGAATTTCAACCCATAGGGTATGAGTCGTATGAGCACAGAATAAAACGCTATGAGGAAGGACAGGAAGCCCTGAAACTATATTTTGCCAATTACAAAAAACTTTTTCCGGGAATACCTCATATTATCGAAAAAAACTTTGAAATTAGTATGGGGGATATAAACTTAACCGGCAGGATTGACAGAGTTGACAAACTAAGTAAAAGTTTTGAACTCATTGACTATAAAACCGGTTCTTTAAAAGATCAGAAAGCGGTTGATAAAGATGACCAGTTGACTATCTACGCTATGGCTGCTAACAGCATTCTTGGGGAACTTCCTGAGACTTTGTCATTGTACTTTGTTGAAGTAGGCAAAAAAGTAACTACATACCGGACTGAAAAGCAGATCAAAGCAGTAAAAGATGAGATTACAGAAGTTGTTAAGGAAATCAGGAAAGGTAAATTTGAACCCAAACCAGGATTTGCTTGCAGTTTTTGTCCTTACAACCAAATCTGTCCCTTTGCCGCTAAAAAGAACTATTGACTTAAAAGGGTAGTTTTGCCTTAAGTTTTAACCATTTCCAGCGCAGATTATCCGCTACTGTGTAAAGTTTGTACTTAGGCTCATCGATCACATAGTCATACGTGCCCACAAATTCCATAAGCGTAGGTCCATACCCCTCTTTAAAACGGTGAAAGCCAATCCAGGGGTCCTTGGAGTTAGGATTTGGTCCCAGACTACCCCACATGTCAAAAGTACGACAATTCATTCTTTTCCCAAAACGAATAGCTTCCCACATTATAAGATTGCTGGCCATGACTTCACGGTTTTCAGAAGACGAAGCACCATAGGGATAATAGAGAATGTTGTTAAAAGTAAACACAATCCAGGTAACCAGTGTTTGACCTTGGTAAGTTGCTTTAAGAAGGTGAGCTATGCCTGAAGCATACATAGTTTCCCACATGTCTCGGTGATACTGACGGTTATGCGCATAAAAACCCTGACGCTTTGTTGTTTCTTCAAATGTAAGCCTAAGGTAATCCTCAAAAGCCTGGGGAGAATTATCCTCACTCACGACTACTCCCTTGCGTTCAGCCAGGCGGACGTTGTATCTGGTCTTTGATTTCATCTGGGCAAGGAGTTCTTCTTCTGATTTTGTTAAATCAAGCATGAAGCTGTACTTTGTAAACAAAGGTCTGCCGGGTATACATCCCATCTCTGTAAGGTATTCGTGAGACTTTGTAAAATTTGAAGAACTGTAATCGCTTACCGGATAATACACGTTTGGCTCAAGTTTAAAAAAGACAATTTGTTTAGCCAAAGCAAGGTCTTTTAGCGCTGCAAATACCTTTTTTTCGGGCAAGATGCTTTTAGGCATGTAACCTATATAAAGTTGGGAAAACTTGGGAAGCGGGTGGAGAGTAATTTGAAAACCACTAATCATTTTATCTCCTTCAAACTCTCCCAGTCTAACTACTTCCACTCCGGTTTTTTTTCTGAATTCTCCCCATTCCCAGGACTGCAGGGGATGCGTGACAACTTGGTTAAAGGCGGTACGTTCTTCTGGTAGGATTTCCCTGATTATCATAGTGGTGCCATTTTAATGTTATAATGAAAAAGTTTGCAAACTCTACTTAGTTAACTACTGATTTTTGTCCGATGTTGCCCTTTTACCATAAGATTAAATTAGCATTTCCACGGCTTAAAAGAAAGCTTTTTCAGCACGTCTGGCTGGCAAGAATCATGATTTTAACAGGAATCATAGTTTTTATTGGTAGTTTATCTCTGCTTTTTGCGAAACCGCTGGAGATGCTTTTTGACAAAATTGTAACAGGTCCACAGGTTGTTTCTACTTTTTTTACTGATCCCCTGTACACACTGCCTTCTTACGATGGCCGTACGAATGTGTTATTTATTGGCATGGGTGGGGAAGAGCACGATGGATCAATGTTAACAGACACAATCATTTTTATTTCCCTGGATCTTAAAAACACAGGTGTAACTATGCTTTCAATCCCAAGAGATATCTGGGTTCCCTCAATTGAAGCTAAAATCAATGCCGCCTACGCTTTTGGAGAAAACAAAGAAAAAGGTGGGGGTTATCCTCTTATTGAAGATGCGGTTTACGAGATAGTGGGCCAACCGATTCATTATATTGTAAGTTTGGACTTTGAGAGTTTTACTCACCTTATTGACCTTGTAGGGGGAATTGATGTTTATGTAGATAGAAGTTTTACAGACAACAACTACCCGATAAAAGGGAAAGAAAAAGACTTATGTGAAGGAGATCCCTTATACCGCTGTCGCTATGAAACTATTCACTTTGATAGGGGTGAGCAACACATGGATGGCGAAACAGCCCTTAAGTTTTCAAGATCAAGACATGCAGAAGGTGAGGAAGGAACGGACTTTGCCAGATCATTAAGACAGCAGAAAGTGATACAGGCTCTAAAAGAAAAACTGGTTTCTTCAAAAATTCTGCTTAATCCAAAAAAACTATGGGAATTTAAACAGTTAGCTTCTCAATACATCAAAGTAGAAGGGGAGCTTTCAGATAAAGAGTATGCCGCTTTTGCGGGTTTTGGGTTTTCGTTCTGGCGCTCTGGTAAAGAGATTAAAACACTGGTTCTTGAGATGGGTTCAGATGATAACCCTGGCTTTCTAGTGAGTCCCCCAATGGAAAAGTATGACCAGTGGGTTTTGGAGCCTCGTAGTGGAGGCTGGGAAGAGTTTCAGGCCTACTTGAGACTTAAATTAAAGGAAGATCTTTAATTTTTGAGTATTTTACTTAAATTTATTTAATCTCATACACATTGCCGTAGGGTGACGCAATCAAAATATGATAATTTTCTTTGAAGAACTTTTCATTTGACATCAGTTCTTCCTGGGTTTTTCTATCGGTAACAACGAAGCGAATGTTGTATTTTTGAAGGAGTGTTTTAGCTTGAGGGGTCCCTCTATAAATTTGAGTAATATCTTTCTGCCTTTGGTTGTAATTAATGCCATGAGACCATAGCCAACCCCTATATCCCATAACAATTGACCTCCCTGAAGCCAATGGTACCCAATGCAAGTGATTATCTGAAGTAAGAACGATATCCTTTGGTTTTGAGTGCTCTCTTAAGAACTTAGCCAACTCAATTTCCTGTCCTGAAACCATCATATAAGATTCCTTTTGAGTATTTAAAACCCGTACTAGGTCAATTCCTCCTGAAGCAGTTAGACATAGAAATAAAAGTGCTGCCAGAATTTTTCCACCAAGGTGTTTTTCCCAAAGGGTAAGTAAAAAACCGGCAACAACAAAGCTGAAAATAAGGTAAACCCACAAGAGTAGTTTGGCATTATCCCAAGATGAAGGTTGAAAGGTGAAGAGATTGGCTAGCAAAAAGATAAAAATAAAGCCTGAGATAAACAGACCGGTTTTTGGTTTCTGCTTACCGACAAACATTCCGACAATAAACAAAGGAATCATAAGCCCCCAGTTTTTAAGCCAGAACCACCAAAACGGAATATTAAGCTCTCTTGGGTGAGATAACCAACCGGGTAAAAACTGAATGTACTGACTGTAGTCCGGACCGCTGAAAAAGATGAAAAAAGGTAATGCTGATACACTGGTTCCAAGTGCAAAACTAAGCCAGTGCTTGTAATGCTTTAAGTCAAACAAGAACAGATAAGCTGATAAGAAAAATAGCATGGCTAATGTGTGGTTATGAATGTATGCTAAAAGACCGCTAACTAGTCCAAGGCTTAGCATTTTTGCTAAGGAAACATCTTTAAAACTTTTTTGATAGTAAGAGAACAGGAAGTAAAGGATAAATAATCCAAAAGTCATGCCCAGTAAGAAAGCCCGCTGGGGTACCAAGTGTGCCAAAAGGGTGGTGGTCCAGTAGTAGCCGATATCTTTCATATGCGTATACTCATGAGGCGGGTATAAAGCTGTTTTAAGGGAAAAATTCTGAGCAAGGTCTTTGAAGTAATGGATAAAACCAAGCCCGCCACTGGTTAGAAAAAGAGTAACAGCAAGGAGAGTCTGTCTGGAACTACCGGTTAAATGTTTCCCAAGTATGTAAAGCCCAAACAGAAGAAAAAAAGAGACGATTAAAGAAGGGATAATAAATGCGCTAACTGTATTAACACCTAAGCGTAATAGTAATCCGGAAATTAGGTTGAAGGTAAACGGGTAGGAAAGAGGTATGCCGGAGTATATAGGGTGATTTTGGAGAACGTGCAAAATTGGTTGGTATGCAAACGCATGGGCTTGGGTGATGTGCATTGCCCAGTCTCCCCAAATATTCCTCCAGCCTGCAACCAAATCTCCGGTTTTATTGGAGTAAAGCATCCTTGGCCAAAATAAGGCAAAGTACATTCCCCAGGTAAAGAAAAGCAAGAAAAGAGGTTTGATATTTTTCTTAATAAAACCGGCAACCTTTTTTTTAGTAACAATAAGTGGAATTAGCTGTTTCATGCCGTTCCTAATTTTTAGTTACTGCCACGATTCAAACCACTGAAACCGTTTCACTTCCTCTTTTGAAACAGGTATGGCTGTCCAGTAGGGGTAGAAAAACCAGAATAATATAAATGCTGCAGTCAGAAAAACAAGAGATATGTTTTTAAGTTTTGGACTGTATGAAGAGATTTTCTCCAGACTAAAAGCTAAGATAATGCCCAAGAAAGGAATGGCCGGCAAGTAATGGTAAAGAAACATAATCCTGGGAGAAAAGATCCAGGGCACCCAGAAAATGGCGTAGGCAATCAGAAGGTAAAACAACTTTTTCTCTTTATGAACAATAGCGTACCAAATTGTAAAAGCAACAGCCAGTAACCCTCCCCAAAAAATTAAGGGATTGCCAAGGGCGTAAATATTCTCAACAGTAGTCTTGGAGTAATCAACAAAGAACCAAACCGGACGTAGAAGAAGCGGCCAGCTTAAAGCTGATGATTGATAAGGGTGAGTAGCTTTCAAACCGGTATGATACCAGTACATTTGTTTTTGTAGTTCAACAAACTTATCCACTCCGTAATGATTAATAAGAGGCAGGTAGCTTAATAAGTAAACATCTACACCAACTACCAAATAAAGACTGATAATTCCGGAAATTTTAAAAACAGTTTTTCCAATGACTTTCAGACTCTTTTTCCATGGAAAGTAGGTTAGGAGAGCCAAACCTATAAATCCTAAAGAGTAAATTGCTGTCCATTTTGTCGCTACTGCTGCTCCGAAAAGCAAGCTTGACAGTAAATAGTTTTTCTTTAAGAAAAAGTAAATCATAGAAAGTAAGAAAAAGGCCAGAATCGTATCTGCCAGGGCAGTACGCGACATAACCAGAAGTAAACCATCTAGAGCTGTGAGAGCAGCTGCCATTACCCCAATAGTAGGTTTTTTCGGGAAAAGCTCTTTGGCGATATGAAAAACAACAAAAGAAATAGCGACTCCAGCCAGAAGAGGCATGATTCTCCTGGAAAAACTGGATATTCCCAGAAGTTTAATAGGAACAGCCATGAAAAGCCGACCCATAGGTGGATGAGACCAATCGTAAGCAAACCCTTTTGGGGTTGGGTAGTCCCAGACCCAGGCTTTCATGTTTCCTTTTACATACTCTTCTGCAGTAAAACCTACATAAACCTCGTCAAAAACGTAAGTTTGAGGATGGTACAGATGCCAAGATTTTGTGGCGACAGCGAAAAAAAGAATAACAAGCAAAAACACTGTAGTTTTCTGTGGCTCGATAAACGTAGTGTAAAAACTGCGTATCATGTTACTCAAAATCTGTAATAGTTTCATAGGAAAATTATATAAAATCTTCAGGCAGATGTTAACCTGAAAACTTTTGTGTTAGAAGAGAAGTCCAAGGACAACCAGGGCAATACCACCCAAAGTAAAGATAAGAGTAGGGGGTATTCCGCCCGCCTTTGGTAGTTCTGGTTTTTCCGGAGCCTGAGTAACAGGGGTTGGGGTGGGTTTTACTTTGCAAATGTTGTCATCTTTTTCATAATCGTCTTTGCATACGTATTCGCATTTTCTTGAGTCTGTGCATGAATCCACGAGCTTGCGAAGAGTATTAGCAGTAAGATTTTTGTCGTCGTCTTTGCAAAGCTCAGCGTTACTGGGAACATCGCCTGTACAACTATACGTAATAGGAACGCACTCCCCATCGTCATAGGTGTAATCATCATCACAAATGTACTCACATTTGATCTCGTCAGTACATTTATCTACCAATGTTCTTTGAGTGTTTTCCGTTAAGCCTTCATTGTCTCCTGGACACATCTCTGAATCTTCAGGAATATCTCCAGTACAGGAATATGTTGGGGTAACACACTCACCGTCTTCATAAATGTGGTCGTCGTCACAAATATACTCACACCATGCTCCAGTACACTCTTCTACAAGTTCATAGGTTTTGGGTTCAGTTAAAGGAGTTTCAGGGTCCTCACACGCTACCATGTCTTCAGGGACTTCGCCGTCACAAGAAAATGTCCCGACAGAAAAAGGAATTAAAGCTGAACATTCTTTCCCATCACTTATGTAGCCGGTAAACTCAACTAAACCCTCAGTCTCGCTTATGGTACAAGTGTATGTGATAGTTGTTGCATCATTCATTGTAGATGATGCTGGTAAACAGTCTATTACCCCAGACTCAGTAAAATCTATATTTTCTAGGTATTGACTATAGCTAAATGTAAAGGTGGCTTGTTCATTTAGGAGGGGCGGATTGGGATCGATGTCCGTAGTAATTTCAGGACATTCTATATCCGACAGTGTAAAGCTCACTTCGCAGCTTGGAGCTTGCTGATAGACCTCCGGTTCTTTCACAACTTCTGTTTGCTCTTCCACTTGACTGACTTCTGGTAATGGTGTCCCAGTTGGGGTTGGGGTAGGTTCCGGTTTTTTGCTGGATTCAAAATATAGTACAGCTGCACTTGAGCCGGCTATGGCAGTTGTAATTATGATAGCGATAATAAGGTAAAGTGTACTGCTTTTCATATGTTAGTATTCGTCCTGAATATGCCCCCAGCTGGTGCATGTATTGTTGGTATGACATATCTGACATTCGACAGTATAAGTCCCAGATGCTGCATCTTCTGGAATAAAATAATCCCACATGGCCTCTTTATTCTCATTTAAAGCAACGCCAGTTATACCTGTGTCTGGGATAATTTCATTGTTTAAAAGAACTCTAAAATTGGCACTGCTGGCGTTGCTACCACTACCTTTGCAGGTGTAAGTGACAGTTTGTCCTCTGCTAGGATTGGAATTGGACGGGGAAAGCTCTGTACAGCTAAGTGGTTCTTGTACTTCTTCTACTGTAATCCATTTGATGCAGTTGTTACTACACGAAATTCCAAGGTTTTGCCAGTCAGCGGCATCTACAACACAGCGGTTTAATCCGACTGTGTTTTCATATAGAATACCCCCTACGGCACACAAGTACTTACACTGATTGCTTTCATATGCATTAGTCTCAAAAGCATAGATGCCAGGCTCGGTTGGAGTAAAAGTTCCCCTAATAGTATTACTACCTGTTGTTTCTAAGGTTGCAATACCAGTCCCTAAGATTACTCTACCTTTTTCCATGTTTGCTTCTGGAACCTTTGCATAACGGATAACCCCATAGTCACTTACATTTGCCTCAATAGATACGCTTGAACCCACTTGAGTTGTAGTACTACTTACTTTAAGACTATTACAAGAGAAGTTTGGGTAAGTAGGAGTTGAGCAAAGACTATTATTCCAGCTGCAGCCAGTTGCCGCTCTCTGCCAGCCAGCTCCACTTACATCAAGTTGATAAATTCCACAAGTCGCTGGGGATGATAAGTCCATACATTCTCCAGGATCAAGAGTTACTGTGCGTGATTGACAACCGACACCTTTATTTGCATCAGCTTCGCACTGATCTTTGGTTTTGTCAGGCCAGTATTCTTCTTTACATTCTGCCACAGATAAGTCTACCGAGCTTCCTCCGGTATTACAAAAATGGTACGCATCTCCTTCTAGAACTGCATCACCTGGTCCTTGGTTTACTTGGCAGGATCCGTTCAGCCAAGTACATCTTTCTCCATGAGTCCAGCATGTTGATTCATCTCCAATAGAGGTGCAAGGGGTGCAGGATCCATAGTGACACACTTGATCATCGCTACAGTCACTATTACTATCACAGTTAGAACTATCGTTATCACTACTATTATCATCGCTATTGCTGCAAGGCCCAGCGCATTCTGTTCTACACTCTCCCCAAGAAGAACTCCATGTTCCATTTTCACATCGCCAAACTTCTGCTTCTCCTGCATCTTCATTACATCCACCGCAATTACCTGTACACCTCCGACTATAGGAACCTTCGGGAGAACAAGGTTCTCCTTGAGAAACAAATATCTCTGGAAGAGTTTGTTCTGAAAGTCTTAATGCTGTGATAACCGACCCTACACCCAAAGCGATGCAGACAAAAAAGACGAAAAGTGGTAGGACTTGGCCGGCGTTTCTCTTCATAACTACTTTAGGACTGGCAAAGCTTCTAACTGGGTTGGCAGTTTACTGTTGATAATCAAAAAAGAAATTACTAACGATACAATCAAAAATAGTGGGCCAAGAATTAAGAGAAGCTTGGCAACGTTGCCACCCTTTTTAACTTTCTTTTGTTCATTTGAAGGGTCTTTATCAGAACCAGATGTAGAAGCAGAACCTTTGGTATGAATTGTAGAAGGAAATGTACTCTCTGATTTATTAATAGTGGAGGGATCACTCTCAGTGTTGACTATTGGAGGTGGTACAACCATATCTCTGTTATCCATTCCCGGGGATTTTTCACTAACAGGGGGTTCAGGTGCTGGGAAAACAGGAGGTAAAGTCTCTTCGAAATCATTACCTTGGTCAGCTGAAGCAAGTATGTTATCGCTTTTAGTTGGAAGCTGGGGAGGTTTATCTGATTTTTTGGAGGTAACTTTGTCTACTCTCTCTTCAATTTCGCTATCTGTAACAGAAGAGTCTATTTTGGGTTGCACAAGAACAGGTCCAACCCCTTTTGGTTCAGGAGCTAAAGCTAAAGATTGGGGTTTAAGAAGGTCATCTGTTTCTTCGAGAGCTTTCAAGTCTTCTGGAGGGATATCGATTTCAATTGGCTTCTCTTCAGATTCTTTAGGTTCGTGTCTAGTTGTACTAATATTACCTTTCAGCTCTTCGTCCCCCCCTTTAGGCTTAGAAAGTGGAGTAGGAGAACTTGGGGTAGTGCTGGTAGTTTTAGTATCACTTGAAAAAGTACTAGAAGATGAGGTAGTGGAAAGTGAATCAAAATCCATAAATATTACTTAATTTATAATAGAATTTATAGTTTTTATCTGTCAATATTTAACTTGCACTCCTTTTCCAACTATATCCACTGGCAATTAAACCAAATCCGAAAAGCAAAAGAACTACGGTTGGAGTATTAACTCCCGAAACCGGAACTCCGCTTTTTGTTGAAGGCATAGATGTTCTGGCCGATAGGCTAGCAGTTGCCGTGGGTTTTGGAGTAGGAGAAATGGTGGGTATAGGTGAGGGTGAAGTATGGGCTGTGGGAGTAGCTTCAAATGCAGGTAAATCTTCAAGCCCGCCAGTAGCGTCACTGGCAATAATAAAGTCACGACTAAGTGTTTGGCTTCTAGCCATACTATCTATGTAGTCAACGGTTAGCGTATAATCTCCCGGATCAAGAGGGTCGCTAGGACTAAAACTCCAGTTTCCCTCATCATCCACTGTTTTTGTAGTTGAAATTGGTGATACTCCTCCAGCAATACTTACAGTTAATACTTTTTTAGCCGGACCCGTACCAAGAAACTCCGGTTGGGTGGTAAAAAGCTCCTCGCCATCTTCTGCTGGGTTTAAGATAGTAACCTCTTCTGATTCAATGCTTTGATCATATACTTCAGGTGTTTTTGCACTTTCAGTACTCTCAGAAGGGTCACTGCTCTTTGTGCTTTCTTCTGGTTCAAGAGGCAGCTGCTGAGACTGATCTTGTTCTACTAGGGGTTTTTCAGGGACACTTGCAACTGTTTCTTGTGTAAAGTCATAAGTCTCACCTAGAGTAACAACTGGAACCGGTGATTTATTAGCAGCGTTTGTAACAATCTTGCTGGTTTTACTATCTCCCTGAACATCAATATTAATAGCAACAGTTTGAGGATCATAGGTTGCATATTCTGTAAGAGTGGTATTTCTAGCACTTGAGAGGTTAATAAGCCAGCTGCCATCCTTTTTTACTTGAGTGGATAGAGGGGCCACTCCGGGAATAGAAACGTAGACAATAGCTCCTTCAGCAGGTTTACCGGTTGTGAGATGAACAACTCCGTTTATCATGTCTGTTGGCGGTTGAGAACCAAGTGCCGGAGCTGTTTTTACAGAGTAGGGTTTTCCCGAATCATCAAACTGAGTATTTTTTTCTCCAGATCTTATCTTAAAGTAGTACTGTGTAGCTGGTTTGAGATTGGAGATAGTGACATGGTGAAGTTTTCTGGCCTGACTCTGTCCGGTCAATTGATCGCTATCATCAAGCTGTAGTTGTTCCAGCTTGGTATTGTCCCCGTACATTATTGAGCCGTTAGTTGGTTTTGCAGTAACCCAAGAAATTGTAAAACGATCATGGCTAACATTAGTGATTCTGATCTTGGTAGGTTTTATATCAGGATCAGGCTTAAAGGTTAGTAGGCCCTTTTGGTACACAAAGTATGTGCCTATGCCCAAACTAGCAAAAATAATAAATACACCGATAGTAGTAATCAGCTTCTTAATAGACATTATTGGACAGGCTCACTGCTAGGCGTTGATTCTTCAACTTCACTTTCTTCAATATCTGGGCTTGGCGAGGCCACTTTTTGACTAGCTAAGCCTGTTAGTGCTTGTTTAGTATTTTCAGTATACGGAGGAATATCTTCAAGATCAACATCGGAAATAACCTGCCTTTGTTGAAGTTCTTCAACTACAGGAAGATTGAAAGAAGCAGGTAAAGATTTTGCTGCCTCTTGGGCTTCCTTAGATACTGTTCTTATTTCTTTTGTGGCTGAGACTTCAACAAAAAACCACACCAGAACAGTAATGAAGCTAAAAACTAAAATTACATACCAGTAACTGAATGTTTTCTTTTTTACTATCATAGATGGCTATTTAATATAGTAGTAAACACTTCCTCTTACTAGGAAGTTAGTCTCACCATTCTGACTTCGTTTGGCTGACTGAATTGAGATTTGTGAGATAGAGTTGATGCGGATATGGTTCTGTAGATTTGCAATAAAGTTTTTTAAGTTGTCATATGTTGCAGTTACGTTTAAAGAAAAAGTAACTTCAGACACATTTGGACTAATTGACTTTTTTGTTTGCTTTTTTTGACTTTCTTCCTTAGAAGGGGTTTCGGTGCTTTCTACTACAGGAAAACCCGAAAAAGAAAGAGAAGTAAGTGTCATGCCGTTTTTCTTGATTAAGTAGCGGAATTCCTTTTCTAAAGTGGGAAAGTTTGGATTATCCGGCATGGCCTTGTCTATCAATGGAATACTTGGTTGGAGAGCTTGAAACTGAGGAGCAATTTTTTCCAATGCCTCTCTCTTTATGGTTAAATCCTTGCTCAACTTTTCAAGTTTCTTAATCTGTTCCCGCAGTGTAGTTATAGAAGTTATTGTAGGTCTAATAGCTATGGCAAAGAGAAAAATGATCAGTAAAACAGTAGCAATAAAATCTGCCGAAGCACTCGCCAGTGGCAAACTTTGCAGCTGTTCATAAAAACTGATACGTTTTAATTTATCTTGAGGGTTAGGTATATGCATAGCTATTGAATCTCTTTAGTTTTTTCTTGACCAGTATTAATTTCAATTTGAATAGAAAAGGTTATCTCAGGATTAATCACACCTTTAGATTGAAGCTCATCTACAGAAATTTCCTCAAATTCAGGTACTTTTTTAAGGGCAGCTAGCATGGCGGCAAACAGTTTTTCATTAAGTGTTTTCCCTTTAAATGTTAGACGGTTACCGCTAAAGCTAATTAGCTCAAGCTGTGTTCCTAATGGCAAACTATTTTCAATCTTTCGAAGAACAAGAACCATATCTTGGGAATTATCAGAAGTAAGAATTGTGTCAATTGTGTCCAGCTTGTCCTGAAGTCTTCTTATCTTGAACTCAATTTCACTGTACTCCTGAATGGCTGCTACATCTTCATCAATTTGCTCATTAAGGGCAGAAACCTTTCTATCCAAGCTGAAACGATAAAGAAGAGCACCTACAACAACTGTAAAAGTTATAAAAACCAGTGTCTTCCCTATGGTGAGAGCCCAGTTAATTGCTTTACCTAGCTTCGAGTTTTCGAAGTTAGTACTAGTGAGGAAGTTGACTGTAAGAGTTTTTTTGTGTTTGGGCATGTAGGCAGAAACGCACAAATATTGCTTGCCTATCATTATATTGGGGAAGTTATCGTTATGTAAAGTAGTGAAGATAAAAAAACTCTAGAGGTACGATAGTTGCTGAAAACAAAACCTTACATTATTTTAAAATGACAGACTGCTACAGCTACTTGGAAGTTTTACTAGCAGTTTTTGTAAGCCGGCTCTTAAGCCGATTGACTCTACCTTTAGGAAGAATATTCTTCTTGGCGGCCTTATCAAGTGAAGAAAAAGCTTGAGCGATATTTTCTGGCGTGGGTTTCTGCCGGGCTTTTTTAAGCAATGTTCGAGCACGGCTTCTGATTGGCTTATTTGCTTCTGCTTTTTTTAGGTTTTGTCTGAGAGCTTTTCTAGCTGATTGAGTAACTGGCATAAGTATTTGATTTTATTTTTAATACACTAATTCTGGCTGACAATTGGTGAATTGTATCAATTTGTCTCTATGATTACAAGATTTAACTTGGTAGTATAAATGCTATGGTCAAAAACATTTGGAGATCAAGTAGTAAGCTGTTCGCGCGGCGGCAAAATAGCATCCTTTCAGCCGCTTTGGTTTTGATGATGGCAGTACTTTTCTCGAGGATTTTAGGGCTTGTCCGTGACCGCCTTCTTGCCGGAAGCTTCTTTCTTAACGGTAATGAGTGGCAGCTTGATGTTTATTTTGCGGCTTTTAGAATTCCTGACATGCTTTTTCAACTACTGGTGTTAGGGGCTTTGTCCGCCGCCTTTATTCCTGTTTACAGTGGGTATATCCAAAAAAATGAGAAAAAATCCTGGCAGCTTGTTAATGGAGTCATTACCCTAGCTTGCTTGGGATTTGTAGTGTTGGCTGGTGGAATTTTTATTTTCACAGAACCTTTAAGCCGTTTGATTGCCCCAAACTTTGGTAATGCTGAGATTGCTCTTATGGTAACGCTTACCCGGATTATGCTTATCTCACAGTTTTTCTTTGTGATTTCAAACTTCTTCACCGGTATTTTACAGTCCAATCAGCGTTTTCTTCTACCGGCAATAGCTCCTATTCTCTACAATATCGGCATTATTTTTGGAATCATCTTTTTATCTCCCTCTTTAGGGATCTACGGACCTACTATGGGAGTGGTTTTAGGGGCTCTACTGCACCTGCTAGTTCAGTACCCTCTAGTAAAGCAGCTAGGATTTACTTACACTCCTACCCTTGGTCTTCATTTAAAAGGAGTTAGGCAGATCGGGAAATTGATGATTCCAAGAACCTTAGCCTTAGCAGTAAACCAGATAGAGTTAACAGTAGCCGTTTTTTTGGCTTCAGCTTTAAGCGCAGGCTCTCTTAGTATTTTTTACTTTTCTCAACATCTTCAAGCTCTCCCAATCGGTCTTTTCGGACTAACAATTGGACAAGCAGCACTGCCTATTCTTTCAAAAGAAGGTGACAGTGAAGGTAGTAACTCTAAGTTTAAAAGTCTCTTTATCTCCTCTTTTAACAATATTCTCTATTTTGCCCTACCAGCTAGCGTTCTTCTTTTGGTCTTAAGAATTCCTCTTGTCAGAATCGCTTTCGGATCTAAAAACTTCCCCTGGGAGGCTACTCTTCTAACAGGAAAAGTGGTAGCCGCCTTTGCGCTTTCCGTTGCTGCTCAGGCAGTAATTCAAATTTTAGTAAGAGCATTTTATGCTCTTCAGGATACCAGGACACCTCTTGTTGTTGGGGGATTGTCGGTAGCTGTTAACGTGGGTCTTAGCTGGTGGCTGGTGCAGGGAATGGGGTTGGGGGTTGTTGGGTTAGGGTTGGCGATATCCATAGCAGGCATAGTTCAGGCGATCATACTGTTTGCTTTACTCGACAGGAGGGTGGGTAGATTTGAGTACATAAGCTATATTATTCCGATCCTAAAAATGTTTATGGCTTCAGTTCTAACAGGAATCGCATTATGGTTGCCTATGCGTTTTTTGGATCAGTTTGTCCT
Organism: Patescibacteria group bacterium; assembly: GCA_050942955.1. Classification (GTDB taxonomy): domain Bacteria; phylum Patescibacteriota; class Microgenomatia; order UBA1400; family UBA1449; genus JBMNOG01. The sequence continues at coordinate 14,560 of JBMNOG010000005.1, forward strand.
TGATACAACGAGGACGATCCAGCTTATTATCCTTACTGTTGTTGCTAGCGGCTGCGGTTTTATGGTTTATGTCGTTTTTTCAAAAATTTTCCAAATTGAAGAACTGGAACAGTTCTTAAGCATACTAAAGAAGTTCGGTGCTTGGAAGAGTATTCTCTCTGAATCAGAAGAAGTTTTAAGTGAAGCTTCCGCCTCGCCACCCACAACCACAACAGAGAATTAACTTCACCAAAAAACTTGTCATATGGCTTATTTATCATATAATCCATATAGAAAATGGAAGGAGAAGTAAGTTTTCATGAACTCACAGTATATTCGTAATTTCTGTATCATTGCTCATATTGATCACGGCAAATCAACCTTAGCTGACCGGTTTTTGGAATATACCCACACTGTCTCTGGCAGGGAGATGCAGGATCAATTTCTGGACTCAAACCCAATTTCCAGAGAAAGGGGTATTACTATAAAGCTTGCACCGGTACGGATGCTTTATTCTCATGGTGGACAAGAGTATGAGTTAAATCTCATCGATACTCCAGGGCATGTGGATTTTTCTTACGAGGTTTCAAGAGCGTTGGCTGCATGTGAAGGTGCTATTCTTCTAGTTGACGCAGTGGCTGGTATTCAGGCTCAAACATTGACAGTTTTTAGGCAGGCCAAAGCTCAGAATCTAAAAATTATTCCTGTTCTCAATAAGGTTGACTTACCGGCTGCCAGAATTGACGAGGTTACTTTAGACTTATGTGAAGCATTTAGATTTGATCCTGAAGAAGTCTTGACAATCTCTGCAAAAACTGGTCAAGGTGTACCCGAAGTTTTAGATGCGGTTATTGCCAGGGTTCCAGCACCGAATGCAGAAAATGATAGCCAAACCCTGAAAGCTCTAGTATTTGACTCCCGCTTTGATCAGCACCAAGGAGTGATTGCTGATATCCGGGTATTCAGCGGACAGATGCAATCTGGAGACCGCCTGAAGCTCATGGCAGCTAACCGGCCCTTTAATCCGACAGAGTTAGGTAAGTATGCGCCAGAGCATAAAAAGCAGCCGGTTTTACAAGCTGGTGAGGTAGGGTATATCTGTACTGGTCTTAAATCCCTTCAGGAAGTAAAAGTGGGAGATACGATTACTTCTGTTAATGCAGAAGCTCAAAAACCGCTACCTGGGTACAAAGAGCCTAAACCCATGGTGTTTTTAGGACTCTATCCCACCGATAATGATGCGTTTGGTGATTTAGCTGAGGCTCTGGAAAAACTCCATCTCAACGATGCCTCTTTTGTTTATAGTCCAGAGTTTTCTAGCAGTATGGGTAAAGGTTTTAGAGTAGGTTTTGCTGGCTTGCTGCATGCTGAAATTGTTCAGGAGAGACTTGAAAGAGAGTTTGATCTTGACCTTATTGTCTCTGTCCCCAACGTGGTGTACCAGTATGAGCTTAACGGGAAACAGTATGAAGTGCAGACTGCTCGGGACCTTCCTGATGTAACCGACGCTGTTTTTGAACCCTGGCTTTCTGTGGAGGTCTTTTCTCCTAAAGACTATGTTGGGACCATAATGGAGCTTTTTGATAGCCGCCGCGGTGTGTTTAAAAACATGAAATATCTCTCAGATGGAGTACAGCTATCGTATGACTTGCCCATGGCGGAGCTGGTTACTGATTTTTTTGACCGCCTAAAGTCAATTTCTTCCGGATATGCCAGTCTTGATTATGAGTTTACAGGTATGAGAAAAGTTGATGCAGTTAGGCTTGATATCTTAATTCATGGAGAAAGAGTAGATGCTTTGTCTCAGATAGTTGTTAAAGAAAAAGCTGATTACATTGGTCGGGAAACAGTCAAGAAACTAAAAGCTGTAATTCCCAGGCAAATGTTTGAGGTAGCAATCCAGGCAGCTATTGGCGGAAGAATTCTTGCCAGAGAGACCTTGCGCGGTTTTCGCAAAGATGTGACTGCCAAGCTCTATGGTGGCGATGTGACCAGGAGAATGAAACTTCTGGAAAAGCAGAAAAAAGGTAAAAAACGGATGAAACAATTTGGTAAAGTTCATATTCCCCAGGAAGCCTTCTTAGCAATAATGAAAAAAGATTAACTTCTGCTTGACATGGGTTAGCAGTCTTGCTAGACTAGTGCTAGCATTTACAAATTCCTAGTCCAAATATCGGGATGCGAAATATTTGCCCTTTTTCGTATTGCGATCTTTGGAATAAACAGTGGAATTTCCGAGCCTAACTGACAGACAGGTCCAAATTTTAAAATGTGTTATTGAAGAATATATTGAAAGTGGTGAGCCAGTAGGCTCTGAGACACTAGACAAAAAATATAACCTGGGAGTTTCTCCGGCAACCATCCGCAATGAGATGGTAATTCTTACCCAGCAGCAATTTTTACACCAACCTCACACCTCTTCCGGCCGCGTGCCCTCTCCGATGGCTATGCGTTTTTACGTAAAGCAACTCATGCAAGAAAAAGAATTGTCAGTTAGCGAAGAAGTAGATGTTAAGTCCCGAATTTGGGATTACCGTGATAAAGCTAACAAACTTCTAAGAGAGGCTACGCACATTCTTTCTCAAAAAACTAACAGTATTGGCATAGCAATTACTGATCAGGACGAAGTTTTTCATGCCGGGTATGCCAATATTTTGGATATTCCTGAATTTTTTGATATTGATGTCACCAAAACTGTACTTTCTATTCTAGATGACAAACAAAGACTAGAGTTTATTTTCAGTAAGGGGCAGGGTGAAGAACCAATCCATATTTTACTGGGAGATGACTTTGAGATAGAGTTTTTGCGTCCCTGCGGTGTTGTCTATACCAATTTTCGGTTAGGCTCCCGCGCAGAGGGCAATCTTGGAGTTATTGGTCCTTCAAGGTTAGATTATCCTTATGTTATTCCGTTCATCAGGTATTTCGGCCGATTGATAACAGAAGTAACCAAGGATTGGTAGTATTTCACGGTCCACTTCATTTTATTTTAATGCACAAAAGTTACAATATAGTCCATTATGAAAAAAAGTATTGATGATACAAGTAAACAAATAAAAAAACACAAAAAAGAAAATGAAAAAGCTGGAATAAAAGAGCTAAAGCAGGAATTGCAAGATACCCAGCAGAAATGGTTGAGGGCTGTAGCTGATTACCAGAACTTAGAAAGAAGACTACAAAAGGAACGTGAGGAGTGGGTAAAGTTTTCCAATGTTAATCTTTTGAATCGGATACTGGATGCTATTGATCAGATGGATAGGGCAGCAGTATTTGTTAAAGACCCAGGATTGGAAATGATTCGCAAAAGCTTTAAAGATATACTACATGAATTCGGAGTTGAGGAACTTGAGATTGAGGGTAAAGAGTTTGATCCGGCGTTAATGGAATGTGTGGATAAAAAACAAGGTAAGGAGAATAAGGTTTTAGAAGTTGCGCAAAAAGGTTACAAATTACATGATCGGGTGCTTAGACCTGCCAAAGTAGTGGTAGGTAGCAGCCAAAACTCAAATAGTTAACATAAATAAATAGTTTACGAGGAGGTATTATGGCAACAAACTCAAAAATCATCGGTATAGATTTGGGAACCACCAATTCGGCGGTGGCCATTATGGAAGGTGGTAAACCCAAAGTTATTCCTTCAGCTGAAGGTGGGAATGTGATTCCTTCAATTGTTGAGCCAGAAAAAAATCTGGTGGGAGAAGTAGCAAAACGCCAGATGATTCTTAATCCGGAAAACACAGTTTACAGTGTTAAAAGATTAATGGGAAGAAAGATTAATGATGATGAAGTTAAGAAAATTCAAGATATGGTGCCCTACAAAATTGTTGAAGGGAAAAACGGCTCAGCTGCGATAAAAGTAAGTGGCAAAACGTATACGCCCCAAGAAATTTCAGCCAAAATCTTGCAAAAGATTAAAGCTGATGCAGAGGCGTACTTGGGTGAAACAGTCGATAGAGCAGTAATTACTGTTCCGGCTTATTTTAACGACTCTCAGCGTCAAGCTACAAAACAGGCAGGCGAAATTGCTGGGCTTAAAGTTGAAAGAATTATCAACGAACCTACGGCTGCAGCTTTAGCCTATGGTAGTGAACAGCAGAAAAACGAGAAGATTGCCGTCTATGATCTCGGTGGCGGTACGTTTGATATCTCCATTCTGGAATTGGGTGATAATGTCTATGAGGTAATTTCAACTAATGGTGATACCCATCTTGGTGGAGATGATTTCGACCAGGCGATCATAGACTGGATTGTGTCTGAGTTTAAGAAAGAAAATGGCATTGATCTAAAGCAAGACAAGCAGGCTCTGCAGAGAATTAAGGATGCTGCTGAAAAAGCCAAGAAAGAACTCAGTTCTTCCCAGGAGACAGAAATTAACCAGCCCTTTATTACCCAATCCAAAGAAGGCCAACCGCTTCATTTAACTATGAAGTTGACTCGATCCAAACTTGAACAACTCACTGATCATCTAATTGAGAGAAGTATGGAAACAGTCAGAAAGGCTCTCAAAGATGCCAAACTGGAACCCAAAGACATTAATGAAGTGATTTTGGTTGGAGGACAAACCAGAATGCCTAAAGTTCAGCAGGTTGTCAAAGACTTTTTTGGCAAAGAACCTAATAGATCTGTAAACCCTGATGAGGTTGTAGCTGTTGGGGCTGCTGTGCAGGCAGGAGTTTTAATGGGAGATGTTAAGGATGTTTTGCTTTTGGATGTCACACCGTTAACTCTGGGTATTGAAACCTTGGGTGGGGTGATGACTCCCATGATTGAGCGCAATACAACAGTCCCAACCTCAAAATCTCAGGTGTACTCCACAGCTGCCGATAACCAGACCCAAGTAGAAATTCACGTTCTCCAGGGGGAAAGGCCGATGGCAGTGGATAACAAGTCTTTAGGCAGATTTATTCTGGATGGTATTCCGCCAGCTCCAAGAGGGGTTCCTCAGATTGAAGTGACGTTTGAGCTGGATGCAAATGGGATTCTTAACGTCACTGCTAAAGATAAAGCCACTAACAAAGAGCAAAAAATTACCATTAAAGGCTCGACTGAACTTACTGATGAGGAAGTTGAGAAGATGCGCAAAGAGGCAGAGTCTCATGCTGAAGAAGACCGGCTCAAGAAGGAAAGAGCAGAGGTGCGTAATCAGGCCGATACTCTCATCTTTACTGCAGAGAAAACGCTAAAAGATGCCGGAGATAAGGCTAAAGCAGAAGACAAAAAAGCGGTTGAGGAAGCCAAAGAAGACCTTAAAAAAGCAATTGAAAAAGAAGACTTTAACAAAGAAGATGTTGAAGCCAAATCAAAACTTCTTTCTGAGGCCTTGCAAAAAATCGGAGCTGCTATGTATCAATCTGAACAGCAGGCAGCCGGCGGTGCCCAGCCAGCAGGAGACAGCGAAGCTAAAAAAGAAGAGAAAAAAGAAGGTGAAGGTTCCGTGGAAGAGGGTGAAGTGGTGAATGAGTAAAAATTGGCAATGTTATTATAGGAAATGGGGGTTCGTCTGAACCCCCATATTTTTACCAAGGTTACTCCTAACTGAAAACATACTATAATTAATCTGACATATAACAAGAAAAACACAGTATCAATTTATGACTACAAAACGAGATTTTTACGAAGTTTTAGGGGTTCAAAAAACCGCGACACAGGATGAAATAAAGAGAGCCTACCGCAAGTTAGCTCTCCAGTACCATCCTGATAAAAACAAAGCCGCTGATGCAGCCGATAAGTTCAAAGAGGTCAATGAGGCGTATGAGGTGTTGTCAGACTCCAAGAAACGTCAACAGTATGACCAGTTCGGCCATGCCGCTTTTGACCCGGCTTCAGGTTTTGGCGGTTTCCAGGGTGGACGAACCTATCGTTCCGGGCCGTTTACCTACACGTACTCATCTAACTTTGGTGAAGGTTTTGATTTTGGCGGTTTTTCTGACCCGTTTGAAATCTTTGAACAGTTTTTTGGGGGGGGCTTTAGGAGAGCGCAGGCAAAACCACGTTACTCTTTGAAAATTGACTTTATGGAGTCAGTAAGAGGGACGGAGAGGAAAATTGTCCACCAGGGTAAAGAGCATACCATAAAAATTCCGGCCGGAGTGGATGACGGCACGAGAATTAGATTTGATGAGTTTGATGTTACTATTGATGTCCTGCCTCACAAAGAGTTTAAAAGAGAGGGGTACGATATCTTTATTGACCATGAAATTCCGTTTACCCTGGCGGCTTTAGGAGGGACCACAGAAGTGCCTACCCTTGACGGCAGTTTGAAAGTAAAAGTTAGGCCAGGTACACAGTCCGGAACGATGATGCGCTTAAGGGGTAAAGGAGTGCCGTACTTAAGAAGAAGTGGAGCAGGAGATGAATATATCAGGCTCATTGTTGATGTTCCTCAACGTTTGAGCCGCGAACAAAAAAGGATACTCGAAGAGTTTCAAAAAACATTGTAAAGTAAGATAATTTCTATGGAATCAACACCGTTAGTAGTCCGAAGCCGTATTGCTCCTTCTCCAACAGGCTATCCTCACATTGGCACGATCTATCAAGCTTGGCTCAACTACAGTTATGCAAGAAAAACTTGCGGAGCTTTTTTAGTTCGTATTGAGGACACCGACCGGACCCGTTTTGTTGAGGATGCCGAAGAAAAACTGTTTGAAGCTTTGGATTGGTTCAGAATTTCTGAGCAGGAAAGCCCGAGAAAAGGCGGAGATTATGGTCCGTATAGGCAATCTGAACGTCTTTCTATTTACCACAAATACATAGATGAACTGCTTGCAAAAGGGTACGTTTATCCTTGTTTTTGCAGCCAGGAGCGTTTAGCGGAGGTAAGAAAAGAGATACAGAAAAAAGGGTTGCCGCCAATGTACGACAAACACTGCCGCAACCTTTCTCCGGAGGAAGTGAAGGAGAGGATAGCCAAAGGTGAAAAATACGTTGTCCGCCTTAAAGTTCCTGAGAACGAAACAATTATCATGAATGACTTGATTAGAGGTGAGATTAAGTTTGACAGTAACGGTGTTGACGATCAGATTCTTATTAAATCTGACGGCTTTCCTACTTACCACTTTGCGGTGGTGGTTGATGATCACCTCATGGAAATTACCCACGTGGTTAGGGGTGAGGAGTGGCTGCCATCAAGCCCCAAGCACATTCTGTTGTACCGGATGTTTGGCTGGGATATACCGGTATTTGTTCATACACCGACGCTGCGAAATCCTGACAAAAGCAAGCTATCTAAGCGCCAGGGGCATACAAATGTTGTCTGGTACAAAGAACAGGGATTTTTACCTGAAGCGGTTCTAAACTTTCTGAGTTTACTCGGCTGGACTCACCCTGAGGAAAAGGAAATTTTTGATAGGGATGAGTTTATTAAGCTATTTGACTTTAAAGACCTGTCCCCAGCCGGTCCGGTATTTAATGAAGAGAAACTCAGGTGGATGAATGGCAAGTATATTAGGGAAAAACTAGGCGATGAGGAGATTTTTAAAAGAGTAAAGCCATATTTGAAACTGGAAGTATCGGATGAAACTCTGAAGGCTGCTATTCCTCTTATTAAAGAACGGATGGAAGTGTTTTTGGATGTTAACCACCTGCTCAAGTTTTTAGAGCCAAATATTGAGATAGATGTTGCGGAAATTAAAAAACAAAGTAAAAAAGAAGATTTGGAAATCAAGAAACTGCTTACAGACCTAAGAGCCGGCTTAGCCTCTCAAGCAGAGTGGACTACACCCGCTCTTGAGCAAATGGTCAGGGGACTTAAAGCTTCGTATGAAGACTGGAAAGGCAAAGAATATTTTATGACCATCAGGGTAGCTACAACTGCATTCCCTGTTACTCCGCCTCTGTTTGAGTCAATGGAGATTTTGGGGAGAAATCTTGTTCTCAAAAGGTTAAACGAGGTGATCGAGAAGTTATAGGTGATACTTTGATCCATTTTCTCCTTTTAGCTATCTTACTGACAGATTAAAAAAGGTGGTTTCTTATATCTTGAATAGACTAACTGCGTTCAATGGGGATTTTTTAGGATTGCTTTAACCCTAAATGTAGAGCTCATCACCTATTAGACCTTTGTTTCAGGCAATAATTTGGTAAAATATACAAATATTCTCCATTGCGGGATCGTCTAACGGTAGGACATGCGACTCTGAATCGCAGAATCTTGGTTCGAATCCAGGTCCCGCAGCCCTAGCCTCAATCCAATATTAATTTTCCAACTTTAGCTTTTTTTAATAAAGAAAACTTCTAACACTGCTGTTGCTACTATTTCACAATTACTTCTTCCTACCTTACAGACCTCTTGCCAATCCTTAATAGACCTCTCAACCTTCTATCTTAGGGTAGGGAGTGTAGATTATTGAGCAGTTAAAGAAAGGTGGTGAAACAACATGGCAAATGGATATTGGGGAGGTCGTGGTGGAGGCTACTATGATCCATACTACGGAGGAGGATATGGCGGCTATGGGGGATATGGTGGTTACTATGATCCCTATTATGGTGGCGGTTACTGGGGCGGTCCGTACTACGGTGGTTACGGAGGTGGCTATGGCGGCTGGGGTGGAGGAGGTTACTATGAACCTTACACTTATAGCGGTTACTACTCAAGACCATACTGGGAAGGACCTTGGACTGGAGGCAGATACTACGACTACAATGCCAACTACATTCTAGAAGATGATGAGATAGCGGATTTAGTGAGAGACAATATTGATCTAGACCCATACATCTCACGTTCTGATAAAGATAAAATTGAAGTAGAAGTCAAAGACGGCACTGTCCATCTTTCTGGTAATGTCCGTGACAGGCGCAGTAAGCCTCTGGCATACGCAGACGCGTTCTGGACAGATGGGGTGGTGGATGTAGAAAGCGAGATCAAAGTCCAGCAGAGGGAAGAAAAAGAAGGCAAGGAGCGGAAAAGTGGTAGGGGCAGGGGTAGATCGTAAGCTTTCTCATGCAATAGAGATTTATGGCAGCACTTGGTGTTTGAATTTAAGGTGTTGCATGCTGATTTTTGCCTACTTAGCTTATTAAAGTTATCTTACCCGTTTCTTACATAAAACTTACTGTGCTCTATGGAATAGACTCTACCATAAAGGCTGAAAGGAGGTTCTGATGTATGGCACAAAATAAACCGCAAACCAAAAAAGAAGAGCTTATAAGAGAAGTGAAGGGCGATCTAATTGATCCGACACAGAATGCCCAGGAATTTGTCGTAGATACCCAAGGATTTACAGGGGTAACTGTTAGCAATCAGGGCGATGACATTACCCAGACCGATATTTTTGGAAAGCTGAATGAGCCAAGTGTGCGGGAAGGGATGTCAGATGCCCAAAGGGACATTAACAGGTATAAAAGTTTAGATCCTGAAGAAGACAGGAAGAATAATGATACAGTACCGAAAAATCTTGCTAAACCTCCAGAGTTAGATATTAGAGGTACAGGGAATGATACTCTCAATGAAGCTACGCCGCCCTCTGTAGAAGGAGAGCAGTCTGTAAGTGGAGATATGCCTGATCCGGCCTCAGATGACGATACTCTGGAGAATGCGCAGAATATGGGTTTTAAGCTAGATGAAGACACCGAACATCCAAAACCTCTAGATACGGCAGGTGATATCGATAGGGCTGAAGAATATCACCGGAGAAAGTAATGGCAAGAAGTACTAAGGTCACTACTGACCATACTGAAATTAGAGCTTGGGTAGAAAAGTATCAAGGTCGGCCAGCTCTTATTACTCTTCCAACTTCTGAAAGTGACGATATTGCTCTTAGAATTGATTTTCCTGGCAGCCAAGATGAAGAGCTTCTAAGTAAAACCAAGCCTTCAAAGCCAATATCTTGGGAGGATTTTTTTAAGGTGTTTGAAGAAAGCAACCTGGCGTTTGTGTATGACCAGAGACCGCAGTTTGACAACCCCACTTTAGCCTACAGATTCATCTACCGTTCAGGGCAAAATACCCCTCCTGAAATCTAGTTTCTCCTCATTGGTTCACAACTGCTGTAAGAATACGCTATCATGGGTAATAGTAGATATACTTACCTTATCCATGTTGGACTTTAGTGAATTTAAGGGATTGAAAAATGCAGTAGAGCTAAAGTCTGCCCTTCAGCAGGCCAGTAACCGCAGTACTCCTACAGCTCAGAGAGAACAAAGAACGGCAGCTGAAATGCTGGGTTTAAACCCAATGTCACTTGGCTCTTCTACTTTTCCTGTTTTTAATGCTCAGGGAGAGGTTTTTGCCGGCTCAGATATTGGAAAAAATGATTATGCTTTGCAAGTAAAGGGAAGCATCAAAGAAGGTGAACTGATTGAGTTTGAAAGTGAGTCTGGTGATTCGAAATACGGAGTAGTTATTGAGCCTCCCTTTTTATTCAATAAACAAGGTGTGTATGTAAGAGATATTTCTAAAGACGAGTTTACCAGTATTCTTTCAAAAAAAAAGGCAAATGTAGTTAAAATCAGTGAAAGTTCACTTAAGAAAGTAAAGCAACCAGTGAAATGGGGGACTACTGATTCTGTTCAGGGATTTATTTTAAGTCTTTTTAAAGAAACTTTTAAGAACATGAAACAGTTATCAAAGATAATTGGTGAATACTGGTTGCTGTTCTACCTTCTTATACTTATCACGTTTTTAATACTAAGTATTCTCACCTTGTCAGAAGGCAGCCTGTTGGCCTTTTTCAGGTTATTTGAATAAGTAAAGTTTTAGGTGTACTATCCCACCTGTATTTGCTAACTTAGATACTATGGAGCAGCCTTATCACAAATCAATTTTTGGCCCGATTTCCTATAGTCCCCGCAAAGACCTTTTGCTATTTATCTACTTAATACTCATTGTCTTAGCTACAGTAGCCTTTTTCAAGTATTGGGTGGCGCTAAGTTTTAATGCCATTATGTTTGGTTACTTTATCTTCCGTGAGATGAGATGGGCTACAGTAATTTTTGCTGTTATTATCAGAGCAATTTTATACCCTCTGGGAAGGTTGCGAAAAAGATTTGAGAAGAAAGTTGATGTAGCTCAGGATGATCTAGACACTAATGTAAAATCAGTGAAACACCCCTTGCTTAAGGATAAAGCTAAAAGGTCGTGGTTAGCAAAGTATCGTTCAGTATTGGTTTTTGAGTGGTTTTGTTTTTGTTTTTACACCATGAATGCTTTGTCGGTTGGATACATTTTCTTAAAACCCTTTACTGAGGAACGTGTTAAAAGTGAACTTTTCACTCAATATTTACTGCCAAAATTTCCTCTTAATACCACTGGCTGGATTCCGCTTGTGGGTATGGTTGACTTAACGGAAGTTAATATGCCATTAAATCTTATCTCAGCTATTGGAGCTGGTTTAGTAGGATTAGTTGAAGTTATTTTGCACAAAAAAACCACAAGAAAACAACTATTTATGTATCTAATTATGTTCCCGCTTGGGGCTTACTTTATCACTATGTGGGTGCCAGCCGGTTTCGAGTTTACGCTTGTAGTTTTTGAGGCCTTAACAATCCTCATTGTTTTTGCTGAAAAAATTGCTGAGTTTGGAAAAGGAGTCACCAAGAAAGTTTCTCCGAACGCAGAGGCAGCTCAAACATAGTACAATACATATATGGCTTTTGAAGATCTTGTTGTCACTCTATTAGTTGATGAAGTGGTAGGGGGGTTTTTTATATCCGTGCCGCCTGGACATATCGCCTGTATTCATGACTTGGGAGTGGGAGTTTTGCCAAAAGTCTATGGTCCCGGTCTTCACTTCAAAATTCCTTTCTGGCAAACAGCCAAACTTTTTAATGCTCAGACTCTTGAATACACCATTTCTGAAGAGTTTGATCCCTCTCATCCAGAAAGCTTGGGTGATAAGCCGATTGAAGTTACGACACAGGATGGTGTGCCTTTGCAGGTAAAAGGAACAATTCTCTTTAAACTTAACAAGGCAGAGGCACCGATGCTTTGGGAAAATGTCGGAGACCATTTTGTGCCCAAGGTAGTTAGACCTTTTACTCGAAACCAGATTTCTTCTGTCTTTTCAAGAGTAACTATAGATCAGATTGCTGCCTACAGGCATCAAATAGAGCACGAGATTTACGAAAGACTTGGTAATCAACTTAAAGATAAAGGTCTAATTCTTGAAAAAGTTTTACTTTCAGAGATCAAAAGAATAGAGCATAAAGAAGAAGCAGGTAACTAGTCTTACTCTAGAAGAAACCTCCGTTTTAGCTTATAGTTAGTAACGTTAATAACACCAGTGATGCTCAGGAGTTTGAATTGTTCCTATTTAACTGTTGGGCAGCCGGATTATGCGTATGAAGATTTTCGAAGATTTACTTAACGTACTGCTTTCTTTTGCTAACAAAGTTCCTATAGAGCTCTACGCTATTATCGGGCCTTTTGCTGAAGAAATTGTCTCGCCGATTCCCTCACCCTTTGTAATGGCCTCAGCAGGATCAATTGCTGCTGCTCAGAATAAAGCTTTGATTTACTTAGCTTGGCTAGCTTTACTGGGGGCATTTGGTAAAACGATTGCCTCTTGGATACTTTATTTTGCCGCTGATAAAGCAGAAGATGTTGTTGTTGGCAGGTTTGGTAAGTTCATCGGTATTTCCCATAAAGAAGTTGAAGATTTGGGTAGGCACTTCAATGGCGGTTGGCGGGATAATGTGATTATCTTTTTTGCCCGTTTTATTCCGATTATTCCCAGCTCTCCGATTTCGGTTGTATGTGGGGCTATTAAGATTAACGTCTGGACATTTATTTCTTCAACATTTTTAGGAACCATTTTTAGAAACATGTTTTACCTTTATTTCGGGTATGCCGGTCTTAATGCTTATGAATCCACTCTAAAAGGGCTCGATAGCGCTGAGTCGGTGGTACAGATTGTTATGGTAGTTGCAGTTGCAGTGGTTTTAGTTTGGCTTTACTATAAGCGCAGCAAGGGGGCAGGCTTTAAGAGTCTTGAGAAACTGGCTTCAAAAAAGGTAAAAAAAAATAGTCAAGTTGACAAATAACTGCATGTATGAATAAAGACCTAAAAGTTAAGGCTGTATATCCGTACGAAAGGAAAGAGGATTATAAGTTACCTCTTTACACCACCAAGGTTCCTGCCGGGTTTCCTTCTCCGGCTGATGACTATATCGAAAGTAAATTGGACCTAAACAAATTTCTGGTAAAACATCCTAGCGCTACGTTTTTTGTGAGAGTTGAAGGGGAGTCCATGAAGGACGCCGGTATTTACCCCAACGATATTCTGATTGTGGATAGAGCCGTAGAGCCTAAAGCCAACCACGTGGTTATTGCTGCTGTTAATGGAGAGCTGACAGTGAAAAGGATTTATGTTTCCCGAAAGAAGTTGTTCCTTATCCCCCAAAATCCCCAGTACAAACCTATGGAAATAACAAAGGATATGGATTTTGAGATTTGGGGGGTTGTTACTCACGTTCTTCACAAAGTCTAAATTTTTCTTGGGTATAGTGGGAGGTAATGAAGATAGGTTATGCCTCAACAAATACTTCTCTTCCCTGTAAAAGTACAAAAACCTTTCGGTTCAGCTCGTTTTCGGAAGCCCGTTTTCGTGAGACTGTTGTCAATAACCTAGACTGTTTAAAGCAAATCTTAAACTTCAATCTCCAGCACAATATCTTATTTTTCCGTATTACTTCTGACCTTATTCCTTTTGCTTCTCATCCTATAAACAGAATTCCCTGGCAGGAGATGTATGCAGACAAACTAGCATCTTTGGGAAAATTTGTTTGGGAAAAGGGTATGAGAGTTGGGATGCATCCGGATCAGTTTGTGGTTATTAACTCTTCCTCTTCGGAAGTGGTTAAAAACAGCGTAGCGGAACTTGTTTACCATGTAGAAGTTTTGAATCTGATGAACCTGGACTACTCTCACAAAATCCAGATTCACATTGGGGGAGCATACGGGGATAAGCTTTCAGCCACTGCACGTTTTATAAACCGCTATAAAAGCTTACCGGAAACAGTTAAGCGTCGGTTGGTAATTGAAAATGATGAAACGCTTTACGGAGTCAAGGATTGTCTTTGGGTTTCTGAGCAAACAGGCATTCCGATTGTTTTTGACATTTTCCATTACCGGATTAAAGAGTATAAAGATACTGTAAAAGAAGTGATGCAAAAAGTGGCCTTGACTTGGAAACAGGTTGATGGGCTGCCTATTGTTGACTACAGCAACCAAGCTCCTAATAAGCGTTTTGGGTCACACAGTCAAACTATTGATACTGCCGATTTTATGCGCACAGTACAAGAACTAAAAGGTTTTGACTTTGACATTATGCTTGAAGTAAAAGATAAAGAAATAAGTGCAATTAAAGCTTTAGAAGCTATAAAACAAAGGTATGCAAAAGAAAGTAGCTCTCATTGACTGCAATAACTTCTTTGTTTCCTGCGAAAGACTTTTTAATCCTCAACTTAAAGACAAACCAATAGTAGTCTTGTCCAACAACGACGGCTGTATTGTTTCTCGTTCTAATGAGGCTAAGGCTCTAGGGATTGCCATGGGGATGCCTTTATTTAAATGTCTAGATGTGGTCAAAAAATATGACGTCCAAGTTTTTTCTTCTAACTTTATTTTGTATGGAGATATTTCACACCGGGTTATGGATACATTAAGACAATTTTCACCTGAGGTTGAAATATACTCAATTGATGAAGCTTTTATAGCTTTAAATCTAAATACCAATCAAGAAACTGTTGAGTACGGAAAAAAGATCCGTGAAACGATACTAAAATGGGTGGGAGTTCCGGTCTCAGTTGGCATTAGTTCCACTAAAACTCTAGCTAAAGCTGCCAGCGAGATTGCCAAGAAAAACCTTGATTTTGAAGGAGTATTAGAAATAGACAAAGAAAACGTTGATATTATGCTATCTGTTTTGCCTGTTGGAGATGTGTGGGGAATAGGCAGGCAGTACGCTAGGTTCTTAAAAAAACATGCAGTTGAAACTGCTCTTGATCTTCGTGAACTATCTGACGAATGGGTTAGGAAAAATCTTACTGTCTCAGGACTGAAAACTGTTTGGGAACTGAGAGGTAAAGGCTGCATTGATTTTGAGCATGTGCCTCCTGCCAGAAAATCAATTATCAGTTCACGATCGTTTGGAAAACCGGTGGCCGACTATATCAGCTTACGGGAAGCGGTTGCCAGTTACACTTCAATAGCTGCAGAGAAGTTGCGCAACCAGAAACTGGTAGCCTCTTGTGTTTTAGTTTACATAACTACCAACCGGTTTAAAGAGCAAGAAAAACAGTATTCCAATTCTTATGTTCTTAGATTACTGGAAGCTACCAATGATACATCTATCCTAGTAAAACACGCCACTGAAGCCTTGAAAAAGATTTACAAAAAGGGTTTTAAGTATAAAAAAGCTGGAGTGCTCTTGCTGGATCTGGTTTCTGAAAACAATATACAGGCAAACTTATTTACCAACCAGCGAGGAAAGATTAAAAGAAGTAAACTCCTGCATGCTTTAGATTTCATTAACAACCGCTGGGGAGGCAACACAGTAAGTGTCGCGGCAGCCGGCATTAAAAAACCGTGGAAGGCAAACCAAGCTAGAAAAACAGGCAGACTAACTACTTCTTGGGACGAGCTTCCGAAAGTTAAAACTAGATAGCTATGGGTTTTGGGGAATAGCTGGTATAGTATGGTAGTTCGATTTATACTACCCTGCCTATGGCTATTGATCTTAGTAAACATCTAAACCCGTCCCAGTACAAAGCAGTGGTAACGACAGATAAGCCTGTTTTAGTTATTGCCGGCGCAGGTTCAGGCAAGACTCGGGTAATTGAGTATAAAGTGATTCATTTGCTGGAGAAAAAAATTAATCCACAGTCTATTTTGCTCTTAACGTTTACACGTAAAGCTGCTTCTGAAATGCTGTCGCGAGCCGGCAGACATGATGTCCGCTGTGAGCAAATTGAAGGAGGTACGTTTCACTCTTTTGCATACAAAGTCCTCAAACGTTTTGCCCAAAAAGTTGGATTGCCTAACTCGTTTTCAATCTTGGATGATAGCGACGCTAATGAACTTATTGCTAGATGTACGGTTAAGCTCGGTCTTCTGGATGTAGAAAAGCGTTTTCCGAAAAACGAAACCCTCAAAAGCATTATTAGTAAATCCATAAACAAGCAATCTTCAATTAAGGCTGTTTTGGAACGGGAATATCCGCAGTTTGAAGAGTTCAGCCAGGAGATAACCCGGCTTAGAGAAGTTTATTTCCGTTATAAACGGGAAGTGGGATATGTGGATTATGATGATCTACTAGTTTACCTTAAGATGTTGCTTGAAGTGTCTGACTTGCGGCAGAGGATAGCTTCCCAGTTCCAGTATGTTATGGTTGATGAGTACCAGGACACGAATAAACTCCAGGGAGATATTGCCTATCTATTAGCTGAAAGCCACGGGAACATTATGGCTGTAGGTGATGATGCCCAGAGTATTTATGGCTTTAGGGGTGCAACCCACCAAAACATCATGGAGTTTCCCCTGCAATTTCCAGGGTGTGAAGTTATTAAGCTTGAGCAAAACTACCGCAGTACCCAGTCTATCCTTGATGTTTCCAATGTGGTTTTGGATAACATGAGTAAAAAATATGAGAAACGCCTGGTTGCCTCAAAAGAGGATTTGGGGCTAAGACCCCAGTTTGTTGGTTTCAAAAATTCTTACCAGGAAGCAGAGTGGGTAGCAAAAACTATAAAAGAGCTAAGAGATGATGGTATACCTCTTGGCAAACAGGCCGTGTTGTTTAGGTCTGCGTACATTTCCATTTCTCTTCAGGCTGAACTTAACCGGTTAGGTATTCCCTTTAGAGTCTATGGTGGTTTGAAGTTTTATGAAACAGCCCACGTCAAAGACATGGTGGCTTTACTTAAAATTCTGCAAAGTCCTAGAGATGAGTTGGCGTGGAGTCGGGTACTAAGGTTTATTGAAGGCGTTGGACCCGTAACTGTAGATAAAATCACTGCTGCGTTTGCTGAAGAAACTACTTTAACAGGTGTTTTGACTATACTGGAGAAACAGTTTGGACGAGGATTTAAATTTTCAAAAGATATTGAAAAGATTGTCAAGGTCTACGAAAACCTTATCGGTATAGATTCAGTTGAAATTCAATTTATTAAACTAATCGAGTACTATGACTCGATTTTGCGTAAAAAGTATGACGAATGGCATCTTAGACGCAATGATTTAGATGTGTTAGCTGAAATCGCTTCCGGTTATAAATCCCTTGAGCAGTTTCTGGTTGATTTAGCCTTAGAACCACCCCAGCAGGGTGTAGCTGAAGTAGGGGCGGAGTTGGACGATGAAACTCCGCTGACTCTTTCTACTATCCACTCAGCCAAGGGTCTTGAGTGGGATGTAGTATTTGTTATCGGTATGGTTGATGGAGTCTTGCCGAGCCGTTTCTCTCTTCGTTTTAAAGATCAGCTTGAAGAAGAACACCGCCTTTTTTACGTGGCAGTTACCAGAGCCAAGCAGTATCTGTATTTGACCATGCACCATGAAGGTAGTCGTTATGGGTTATCTCAATTCAACCGGGTGTCCCGATTTTTAGAAAGTAGAAATATCTTAGAAAAACTTGATCAGCAACTTATTGAGCATAAAACGTTTCAAATAGAAAGAACGAAGCTTGCCAAAGATAAAAGAATGCGTTTAGTAAGTGATGACTTTGAGGAGATCGACACTACCGATAAAAAGTCTCTATTCAAAAAAATCAATGATTCGTGGAAGTGGTAGGTGAGAGAGTTTTACTCGTTCGTGTGCTGATAGTACTGAATGTAGTCCTGATACTCTTCTGACTCTGCAAATGCTCCCAAAATTCTCTCGTTTCTGGCAGTTACACTTACACCAATAATAATGCCAATTGAAAGAAGAATAATGAGTACAGCCAAGCGCATAACTTCTTTATGATGATCAATAGTGCTTTTTTTAGTAGATTTATTGGAGCGTTTTACTTTTTTTGGCATGTTGTTGAAGAAAATTTTTAATCCTATATCCATCATAAAAGCTTTACTATCTGACTGTCAATATCCTAACTATCTAAAAACCACTCCAGTGCAGATTTCCTGGAAAGAAACTATATTCTTGCTTTTCACTAAAGAGTTTTCAGGGTAAAATAGGTGAGTTATTACTTAAGTATGATATTCTTCACCTACTTTTATTGAAGAAGAGTTTCGGAGGGTAGCAAGACTATGATCTTAAACTGGTTGAAATCTTTGGTTGACGAGAATAAAAAAATACTGACAAGTTATGAGACTATAGTTAGGGCAATTAACGAACTTGAGCCCGAGATGAAAAAGCTCAAAGATAAGGATTTTGCTGCCAAAACAGCAGAGTTTAAAGAAAGACTTAATACCCATGAAACTTTAGATGATGTTCTTCCGGAAGCGTATGCTCTTGTTCGTGAGGCTGCGCTTAGGGTCTTGGGGTTGCGGATGCACGATGTGCAGCTAATAGCAGCTATCGCTTTTCATAAAGGCCAAGTAGCTGAGCAAAAAACAGGAGAGGGCAAAACCCTTTCGGCTGTTCCGGCTTTATACCTAAACAGCCTGACGGGTAAAGGGGCTCATTTGGTGACTGTAAACGATTACTTAGCTAGAATTGGCGCAGGTTGGAATGGCCCCATTTTTCAACTGCTCGATGTTTCGGTGGGGGTGATTTACTCTGGGAAAGGGGAGCAGCCTGCCAGGCTCTATGACCCTTCATTTACAGAATCAAACCAATATGATGAGCGCTTAAGTCACCTGCGACCTGTTACCCGCCAGGAAGCGTACAAAGCTGATATTACCTATGGTACTAACAACGAGTTTGGCTTTGATTACTTAAGAGATAATATGGTCCAGAGTCTTAGGGAAATGGTTCAGCGAGGGCATCACTTTGCCATTGTTGATGAGGTAGACTCAATTCTTATTGATGAAGCCAGAACTCCGCTTATTATTTCAGCGCCTGATACTGAACCAACGGACAAGTATTACCAGTTTGCTCAGCTTATTGATGGGCTTTCACCTGATACTGATTACATTATCGACGAAAAAGTTAAATCAGCAAGCCTTACTGAACACGGTATTGCCAAAGTAGAGAAAAGGCTGGGAATTGATAACTTGTATGAAAAAGATTTCGAAGTTATTCACCACATTGAAAATGCCTTGAAGGCAAGGTCACTTTATCTTAAAGATAGGGATTATGTAGTTAAGGAAGATCAAGTTATCATTGTTGACGAGTTTACTGGTAGGCTTATGTATGGTCGGCGCTGGTCAGAGGGTTTGCACCAGGCAGTTGAAGCCAAAGAAGGAGTTAAAATTCAGCAGGAATCAAAGACTTTGGCAACTATTTCTTTTCAAAACTACTTCAGAATGTACGAAAAGTTGTCTGGTATGACAGGAACGGCTGCGACAGAAGCAGAGGAGTTTAGACGAATTTATGGTTTAGAAGTGGTAGTAGTTCCGACTCATAAACCCGTAGCCAGAATTGATAATCCTGATGTCGTCTATAAGACTCAGCGGGCTAAGTATGCTGCTATTGCCGAAGAGGTCAGAAGGCTCTATGAAAAAGGCCAGCCGGTTCTGGTCGGTACCACTTCCATTGAAAAGAACGAAATTGTTTCAAGTCTCCTTAAACGCAAGAAAATTCCTCATAACGTCTTGAATGCTAAAAACCATGAGAGAGAAGCCGCGATTATCGCTGATGCCGGCAAGGTCAATGGGGTGACTATTGCTACCAACATTGCCGGAAGAGGAGTGGATATTGTGCTCGGTGGTGCTCCTCCTGAAAAAGAGAATTTCAAGGAAAAGAAAGCCTATGAAAAAGAACTGAAGAAGTGGCAGGAACAGCATGACAGGATTATCGAGCTAGGCGGTTTGTTTGTTCTGGGCACGGAAAGACATGAGGCCAGGCGTATTGATAACCAGCTAAGAGGCCGTTCAGGCCGTCAGGGAGATCCAGGGGAGTCTAGATTTTACGTTGCTTTAGATGATGACATCATGAGGATATTTGGAGGTGAACAAGTAGCCAGGCTTATGGATATGTTTAAACTTCCTGAAGATATTCCTTTGGAGCACAGCATGGTTTCAAGGGCTATTGAGCAAGCTCAGGTGAAGGTGGAAGGTTTTCACTTTGATTCCAGAAAACATGTGGTTGAGTACGACGATGTCATGAATAAACAGAGGGAAATCATTTACAAGAGAAGGAAAAATGTTCTGGAAATGGCTGCGGAGTTGGAAAAAGAGCTTGATGGTGAACAGGTTGACATGGATAAAGTTAAAAAGCGGTTTGAAGATTTCGCGCTTAGAAAGACTATTATTGACAACATCGAAGAAGATATCGAGAACTTAGTCACTATCCGTATGCCGGATGGTATAGCTGATGTTGAGTACGAACAAATGGTGCGTGATTTTGCCGAGATTGTCCCCTTTGACCTTGCATCACAAAAAAGAATTCAGAAAGAGATAGAGAAAATTCATGAACCGGAGAAAATAATCCAGAAACTGAAGGATATCTTCAGTAAGGTTTATAGCCAGAGGTTAGCTGAGCTTGGGCCGATTCTAATGGCTCAGATAGAAGTGTATGTAACTCTGCGAACTATTGATAAACTATGGATGGATCACCTGGATGCTATTGATGACCTGAGAGAAGGTATAGGTCTTAGGGGATATGGTCAAAGAGATCCGTTAGTTGAGTATAAAAACGAAGCCTTTAATATGTTTGAGAGATTGTTGGCCAATGTAGATTATGAAATTGGAAGACAAGTGCTGCGTATTCATGTAGCTCAGCAGCCAACTATGTCAACCGAGGTAGTTACTAAACACCCTCAGGTTAGCCAGCCGAAAGCTAGTCCGATAAACCAACCTCTTCAGCAGACTTCAATGCCGCAACGGACAGTGAAAAATCGCAAAAAAATTGGCCGCAACGACCCTTGTTGGTGTGGAAGCGGTAAAAAGTGGAAAAAATGCCACTATCCGCAAACAGGCTAGATATCCAAGAGAAAAAGTAACTTTTATTGCAGGTCTTAAAATAAAACCCGCTGGTTCCAGCGGGTTTTGAATTACCAAACTGTCAAAACACAATTATTCCTCTGCTTCAAGGTCTCCCATTCCGCCCATTAACTCCTCAAGTTCTTCAGCTGAAGGGATATCTGAGGGTTTCATGTCTTGAAACTGTTTCACACTCTCCATGAGCTGAGCCATATCCTGAAACTGAATATCAGAAGGCGGGGTAAACTCACTGTCACTAATAGTTTGAGGAGTACAATTTACTTCGTAATCATCTTCGATCTCATCTGCCCATTTTTCCATATCTCCCCAACTTTCTGCTTGTTCATTAGTGCCTGTGTCTTCATTAGCTAGACCTTCAAGAGCGCTGATTTTATACTTTATCCCAGCTTTGGTACTCCCATCCCAAAAGTAGACCCATTCACCGTCATTAATGACCCCTCCTTCTTCAATTGCTTCAGTTTCCGGATTGTAATCAATGCCATACACTCTTGTTTTATTGCCTTTAATAGCTACTGTAATTTCTGCACCGTCTTCATTATAGGTACACTTAGCGCTTTCACCTCTTGAAAAAATACTCTTTAAGCTATTGCCAATTGTCTGTTCAGACTGTTCCTCTTGCTGCTCTTGTTGGAGGCCATCTTCATTAGAAGTTGAAGTCTGATTATTTGAAAACAGGGTGCAACTGGTTAGAAGTAAGGAAACAATAGCAAATAGTAAAAAGTTGAGTTTTTTCATAATCACCTTTCTTTATTAATTTGTATGTACCTATGTATATAACATCATCATAGAACCCGAGCAAGTAGTCTTTTATAACACTCAGTTTCAGTAAGAAATATTCTTTATATAGAAAAGAAATAAAAAAATGGGACTGACAATGAGTCTTGAATTTCTACTGGAAATAAGAGAAATTGGAAAGTATGAAACTTACAACTCAGTTTCAAGATATTTCAAAGCATAGTCACCTAATAGCAGTTATTGTTCTGGCTTTTTTTCTAGGGCTAGGCAATCTCTTTTTTGACTTTCCCCTGGCATTTACTGTTGGGGATGAGTTTGAAAGTCAAAGAGTAGCTCTTGAAATACTTAATAGTTATTCTTTGCGCCAATACTCGACCTATTTTCCTTTATGGTCCTGGATACAGCTGCCGTTCATTGTAATTACCCTTTTGGTTTTAAAAGTTTTTGGCTTCTTTTCTTCATTTGAAGCTGTTAAAAATGAAGTTTTACTGTATTCACCAGGGTTGTTTATGTTTATACCAAGACTTTTATCTGCTATAGTTTCAAGCTTAGCTGTGATCTGGTTGTATAAAATTGGAAAGACATTAAAGTCTGGGCGCCTTGGTCTAATAATGAGTATTCTTTTCTGCTTCAACTTCCTACGTGTTCAGTAGGCGCACTTTGGAAGGGTGACTTCGCTTTATCTATTTATGAGTTTAGGAATGCTCTACTATCTGATTTCTTTTCTTAAAACTAAATCATGCCGAAACTTCTGTTTCTCTATTATTTTTCTTGTAGGAGCTATTGCAGCTTACCCAATGGGAATTACTTTTATCTCCGCGGTGGTTCTTTGCTACTACTTATCTAAGAGTAGATTTAGTGTAAAAGATATAAAAAATGTAAAGCTAGTTAGTGTGGGAGGTCTTATTTTTATAGGAATCCTCCATTATCTTACACCCGGGATAATCTCGGCTTATACTTCCCAGGTATCAGTTTTTTCTTCTGAGGTTTCACTTATTGGAAAAATAATTTACTACGGGAAAGTGCTGTTCTTGTATGACCCACTAGTTTTAATACTTGGCGTTGTGGGTTTGGTTGGTGCAGCTCAAAAGCACAAAAAACTGCTTTCTTTAATTCTTGCTTTTGCCGGATTCTCCTTTTTACCATACTTGTTTAAAAGTACGGCTGAACCTCGGTATGCGGTTTCTTTGTTCATTATGTTGACTATAGGAACTGCTTTTATTGTGGATAAGATTTTACAAAAGGTGGGTAAGAAAAAGTATGCATGGGTAGTAGTATTCTTAATTGTAATGTATCCAGCTATCTTAAATTTTCGAATGGTTCAGCTTATGTACTAAAAAAGCACTTATTTACTAGCGAAACATTGGATAGAGAAAAATATTCCCACAAATCATCCGCTTCTGGTAGATCGGAATAACTTCTATCTTTTGCCAACCAAAAAAGCCCAGTTTCCCAATCATCTTTACAATACTTCTTATTATGTCCGGCTTAGACAAGCACTATCAACTCTTAGTGAAGAAGAAAAAGGTAATCTACCAAACCTAAAGCTTGTTAGGTCTATAAGCAACATGAAAATGCTTTCTGGAGAGGTTGACTGGAAGTATTTAAAAGCTAAAGATTACGACTATGTGGTTATTGAGTATTTTACCGACACCGAAAAGCAGTCTTTTATGAAAAAAATCGATTTTTCCCCAAGCCAGTTTATGTTAGTTAAAACAATAGCTCCCAGTAAAAAGATCACTAACATCTCAACTGTCCTTAATATTGAAAATCCGGTAGTTGATTTGTTTTCAATTGACCGCTTTGGACCGTATTTCGAAATCTATGAGAAACGTTGGAAACTGCAGTAGCTTAGGAGAGTTTCAGAGTCTGATATATTTTCTTCAGGTTGCTCACTTGTATCTTGAAAGAATAGAAAGTCTCTGAATGTTTTTTAGCTGCTCTGCCCAGTTTCTGGACAAATGTATTGTCATCAACTAAGGCAATGATGGCTTTTGCAAGAGCCGGGACATCTTTGTTCTTCACTACTATTCCAGTTTTATTATGAACAACTGTTTCAGGATACTGTTTATCTCCAAAGCAAACTGTAGGGATGCTAAAGCTACCTGCTTCTATATTAACCATTTCTAAGGCACTGAAGATAATGTTGGGATTAACTAAGATGTCAATTTGAGAGAGAAAGTCCCAGCGCTGCATTGTTCCCGGGAATTTTACTAAACCTTTTAGGTTATGAGTTTTTACAAATTCTTCCAGTAAACTTCTTTCAGGTCCATCTCCGGCGATCAAAACTCTTGCTTTTGCCTGTCTTAGTTCTTTTTGTACTAGGTCTACTGCCCTTAGCAAGTATATGGGCCCCTTATCGGGGTAGAGGCGGCCAAGAAATCCAATGGTTATGTTCTTTCTTATAGTCTTAACTAGTTTTGAAGGTTTAACTCCAGGATTGTAGAAAGCCACTAATTTGCCAGGAAATTTCTTTGATAAAACTAAAGCATAAGTTTTGGAGTTAGCTGCAACGAGATCGGCATTATTAAAGGAGAAACTGGAGATAGTATTGAAAACAAATTTTTTGAGAAAAACAGGAATGAATTTAAAACGATTCTTCAAAATTTCATCATACGTGGTTCTAAACTCCACAATAACAGGGATGGAAAACAACTTACCTAGAGCTGCTGCTACTGGACCACTAATATGGGGAGACTCGGCGTGAATAATGCTGACTTTGTGTGTTCTCAAAAAAAAGTAGCCTTTTACAAAAAGTAAAATACCGGCAAAGTAGTACCACAAAGAATGGTCAAAGCCGTTGATATGCACAAGATGGACTTTGTTTTCAAGTTTAGTTTTAGTAGGATTTTTTGTGGAAGTATTGTAAAAGCTCTTGCCTGATCGTCCTAAAGCATATACGCATTTAACTGCCTTTTGGGCTGCAATAACTCTAAGCTCTCCCGGAGATAGGGTTTTGCTATGGTAAGAAGGTGGGAGGATAGATTCAAAAAGAAAAAGAACGTTCATATACTACTTTATGGCCTTGTTGACCAGTTTCTTTTGCAAGAAATAGTTATCTGAGTTTAGTCCGGGATTTTTAATGCATACCATAAAAAAAAAGTTCACCTAAGCATGAGGGAAGAGGAAAACCTAAGAGTGAAAGAATTTGCGAAGGGTATTTTATAAGTATGTTTTGAACTGAATTTGGGATATGGGGAAAATACGGAGGATCCATAAGGCCATTGTAAAATGTCTTCATAGGAATAAAGCCTGCCTTTTTGACCATCAATCCCCACTCAAGTGGACTGTAGAAAGAAATGTGAGTAGGATCAGAAAAGCCAAACCATTTATCCCATTTCAATTGCAGGCCAAAACTAGAGGGATTAGGAGCAGAGAAGACAAATATACCATCTGGTTTAAGGATTCTATAAATAGAATCTAATGTAGTGGGTTTAACTAGAACATGCTCCAGAACATCGAAACAAGTGATTACATCATATTTTTTAGCGGGGAGACTATCTAGATCGTATATCGATTTTATCTGAAAGTGTGCTTTTGGAGCTCTTCTTTTTGCCTCATTTAATCCGTTTTGTGATATATCAATTCCTGTACAATTAAAGTAATGTTGGGCGTGCTGCAAAAACAGACCATTGCCACAACCTATGTCGAGCAAAGAAGATTTTGACCGCTTCTGCTTCTTCAGGAAAGAAAATACTGGCTCTTTTCTGTCAATGTACTTAATAAATAGTTGTTGAAGGAAAGGTCTTTTACGATACCTATTAAAGTAGTTTTTGTCGTATACTTCCTTTAGAAAGTTACTACTATTTTTCATAGAATTGTGATCAAACCTAGCGTTGCAGTTTTGATTCTTAATTATAAACAACCTAACCTAACTTTACAGTGTCTTAAGAGTCTTTCCAAGCTTTCTTACTCTAATTACCATATTTATCTTTTGGACAATGAAAGTGATGGAAACCTTGAAAAACGGCTTTCTCAAAACTGTAAACTCAAGTATTTTAAACGAAAAGATAATCTTGGGTTTACTAAAGGAAATAATTTTCTTATTAAGAAAGCCTTGAAAGATAAAGCTGAATATCTATTACTTTTAAATAATGACACAGAAATTAAACCTGGCCTTATTGAGGCGATGCTTGGTGAATATAAAGATGAAACAGCAGGTTTGGTAGGTTCGGTAATAACTTACTTTAATAAGTCAAATATAGTCTGGTTTGCAGGGGGGAGTTTGCATCCTCTTTTTTTCTATACCCGCCACCCAGGGATGAATAAAGTTTTTTCGAGTACGAGAAAACTTGGAAAGATAGACTGGATAACAGGCTGCTGTTTGATGATTAAAAGGAGTGTGATTGAGAAAATAGGACTGCTTGATGATGATTACGGTTCATATTGGGAGGATGTCGACTGGTGCTACAGAGTAAAACAGGCAGGCTATGGACTGAGAGTTGTTAATAAACCCTTAGTGCTTCATAAAGTCTCCTCAAGTTTTGGGAAACAAGGTACAAACACGCTAACTTCTCAAAGAGCTTATTTTTACGGCTGCAACCCAATGCTCTTTATCCGAAAACATGTCAAAGGGTGGCGAAAGTATGTTGGGGTTTTAGGTCAGTTACTTTTGCAGTTGCCGTACTATATGTTTGTCATGGCCTTATCACGCCAATTTTCTGCCATTATAGAATACCTGAGAGGAATAGTTGACGGTTTAGTAAAGGGAATTTCAAATCATAATAACAACTTCTAGCCTGTTCTTTAGTGTCTACCTGTTTACCATTTTCCACACATAAGGGTTTCTTCCGAAAATATGAAAATCAATCCAGCCTAACATCCTGCCGTAGCCTTCAAGAGCTAAAAGTTTAAGCAGAGGAAGAAGGTCAGTCGGGTGATTTAGAAGATACTCCAGTATTGCTTTCAAACTGTTTTCAACCCCCATAGTAGATACCCTATAGTTATACTTAGCACTAATCCACTGATGTCCGGCATAAACTCTCCTGCGTTGTGTTAGGAATTCTTCAGTAGAAAGTGGAGCTTTATTGTAAACAATGGCTCTGGGAGCATAAACGACCTTATACCCTACAAGCTTGAGAAGAACTTCCAAAGTGGCTTCATCAACCGCCGATTGTTCAGGAATGGAGTGAATAACGTTTCGGAAAGCGACCATCTCTCCGCACTTGGGATGTTTAAGTGAGACGTAATGATGCAACTCCCAGAGAAGTTTTACTTCTTTTCCAATACTGCTAAGATGAGAGTTTGAAGGAATAGGATGGGCTCCAACCATACCAACGTCTTCGTGAAGGAAAGGAAGAGTGATTTCTTCTACTGCATCACTTCGAAGTCTCAAATCAGCACTGACTGCCAGTAGGACTGAAGAAGAAGCCTTACGGACAAAAAGGTTTATGGCGGCAGATTTTCCCTCTCTTCTAAGTTGGTCCAAAAGCTTAACCCGGCTATCTTTCTTGGCTAGCTTTCTGGCAATAGTATTTGTATGGTCATTACTACCTGAAGAAATTATGAGAATCTCTTTGATTCGGGCGATCTCTAGGTTTTGTTTAAAGATAGAATTAACTGTTTTTTCAAGATTTTTTTCCTCGTTGTATGCAAAGATACCAATACTGACATTAATTTTTTTTGCCATATGGATCGGAGTTCTGGGGATTAACATTAGCAGAGGCTGTGGTTTCAACTTTATACAGTTCCAGCCATTTTCCATTACTTTCAAACCGGTTTAACGGTTGTACTTGAAAGTAGTCAAGCAACTGCCGGCAATATCTTTGCCCGGGTGAGTATGGGTGTAGGTAGAGAATTTGTGTTTGCGAAGGGTGGTACTCAAAGTTTCTGCAGTAGTCAAAGTTGAAAACTTTCTGAGTGTAGCCTTGGTAAGGCTGGGTTAGTTGGTAGACTTCAGGAAAGTCTCCATATACTTCTGCGTTCTCAAAGTTTACCTGTAAGTAATGAGCTGCTTGAAGACCAATCGTAATGATATCCTGGTACGCTAGGTTTTCAGGGGGTCTAAAGTCATAAATGGCGGTTGGTTCGACCTTAGGGTGCCACAAGGAGAGAAAGATAATGCAAGGAATAATTATTATCACCCAGAACACTTTTTGTGAAACAATTTTATAGACCAAATATACTGTTGTTATTGCAATAGGGGGTAGAAGAAAAATACCATATCTTAGTCCGAATTCTCCCATGAGAGCATAAAAACTGATACCTGCTAATAAAGAGACGAGTAAGGCAGTAACTTTTGGGGTAATAGTCTCCTTAAGCATTTTACGTGATAAGAGAATAGCTAAGCTCAGTGCAGCGATTACTGTTAAAGACCAGCGGCCCTGGTCCCACAGCAAAGTTTTTACAACAAACGCAAATGATTGAGTTACTTGGGAAAAAGTGTGAGGCATGTAGTTTAGTCTGCCAGGCCTACTAAGATACCATCCGGTTTGCTGATAATGATAGAAAAGCCAGGAGAGTAAAGTTATAAGCGGTAATAGTAGAGGCAGGAAACTACTTCTTTGGATATTCTTTCTCTTAAAAAGGTAAACTGTAAACGCCAGGAGGAGAGTTATAGCTGGCAGTTTTACCAAAACTGCTAATGAAAGCATGAGACTGGCTACTAAAATATTCTCGGAAAATAGCAATGCTATAGATGCTGTTGTTAACGCTGCCATAGGCAGGTCAATATAAACAACCCCATACTCTGCAACTACGATGGGGGCTAGACCTACTAAAAAAGCACTTACAGCTCCGATAGTCAGGTTTAAGATTTTTTTACCAATAAAGTAAGTGCTTATCATTAAAAGAGGTAAGAAGGGAAACATTAGCAAATGAGAATTAAGGATTGTGTTCCCCAAAATTTTCCAGGTAAAACCTAGTAGTATCATGAAAAGGGGTGGATGGGCAAAATCAGACCCAGTAGGAATGAGGGGGGAGAAGTTCGAATCTACAAGGTTTCTGGTAGTATTAATGATAAAACCGGCACTATCCCAATGGTAGGGTAGATTTTTTGTGGTCCACCAAATTACAAAACTGTACAGGATTATCAGGCTTATGATAAGCACATCTACATACTTAATCTTCAAAAAGGTGG
Organism: Patescibacteria group bacterium; assembly: GCA_050942955.1. GTDB lineage: Bacteria > Patescibacteriota > Microgenomatia > UBA1400 > UBA1449 > JBMNOG01. The sequence goes on from JBMNOG010000005.1 coordinate 43,328, forward strand.
ATTCAGTTTGAGGTTGAAGTTTGTTTAAAGATTTCTTGCGTTTCTTCTTTCCCATGCCCATACTCTATCAAAAAGTAATCTAGCTAGCCAGAGGGGAATAAGCAAAACTTAACGACACTCAAGAGCTTCGTGAAGCATAACTAAGTGGTCTTCAACAAAGATGAGCATCTGTTGGCGATTAGTACTTTCAGCCAAAACTGCTGCCAGTTGATAATCACCGATAACATCATCTACCCATTTGGCGATATCATTTGGTTCTCTTTCCAAATGGAACTCAACAGTTTCATCATCAACTTTTTCCAGAATGTCTTTGAGTTCTTCCAGGCTTGCTACTTTCTTGCCGTCAACAAAGTGGAAAGGTAGGTCTACTTTATTTAACCAACGCTGGGCAACGTAGTAGGGCAAGTTAACAGTTCTCATCATTTGTCTCTCCAGAGCAACAATAAGTCCCCATCGGTAAGTAGTTTTTCTTAGTTCATTGGCTAAGTCTTTATCACCAACAACATTTTCTACCCAGTTAGCAATATCATTTCTGCCCTCATGAACGTGTTCGGCAATAATATCTTCACGGACAACGCGTAAAGCTTGCTTGAGTTCCCAGAGGTTATTGATAACCACGCCATTGTTGAATTTGAATGCGGCGCTACTTGGAGTCACACGAGCCTGCCATTTAGCGGCCAGATAACGGTTAGCTGAAGTGTAAAACATGTCGACACAATTCAAAACAGGATTCTGCTTTGAATCTGGGCAAGAATTCTAATTACTACTATCTTACTATCTATATTGAACGTATTTACTAGCTTTGTAAAGGGGTGGTTTTGAGGTAGCTGGCAGTAAGGATAAAGAATATGTCAGTAGTTATTTCCTCCAAAGTTCTGCTTTCCCTGGGGGTAGTGAAGATGAAGAGGTTAGTTTGTGAACTAATCCTGTTTGTGAAGGGAAAATAAACTCTAAAGATTGGTCTTTTTTTGAGAAGTTTAAAGCAATGCGGTATCTATCATTGCTGAAAGTTAGAATGTTATTGCAGACAGCAATTTTCTCCAATTTTGATACATTGCGATCTATTTGTTTGTGCAAATTAAAAAGTTTCCGTATTGTAGTGGGCACAACGTTTTTTATTTCAAGATACTTACTATCTAAAGGTTCAAACCAATGGTGGGCTAAACGATGAACTAATCCTTGGAATGTGCCGTTGTAAATAAAAGGGATATCAGGAATAAATAAGATCAGAGCAAGCAGAGCTTCAAGGTACTGATGGCTTAGTTTATGTAGAGAGGGGGTTGTTGTTTTGTTGTCAAAAGGAGGATCATCATGATTAAAAAAGTAGTTAACTTTTAACCCTGGTTGGTTTTCATGTAAGCTTTCAAGGTATGCTTTTAGGAATTCTATTGGTTGGTTTTCAAAAACAACTTTTTTTGTGTTTTCAAATAAGCCATTATTGTAGATGGCATCAAAGCCAGCAGAATAGAGGTTATGAATATTCTGATAGTCAAATAAAGAAACAGGATAGGCTTCAGCGATAAATGCAAAATCAGGATTATGGTTTTTTACAGTTTCTATTGCTTTCTTCCAGAAAAAATCAGGGACCAAGTGGGCCATATCGCAGCGGACTCCATCAACTCCCAGTTTAGCTATCCAGAGTAAAACCTTAACCATCTCATCTTGGAGGTTGGGATTCTCATAGTTGAGCTTAAGCACATCACCGCTGAACTCGGCGGTTAGTCGATCATTATTTTTTACATAGTAGTCCGGGTGATTTTTAACCCAGGGATGAACGATAGATGTATGGTTGGGGACAAAATCAACGATTGCAAAACCTCCTAGTTCATGAAGATGCTCAACCAATGCAATAAACTCTTCTTGAGTGCCTAAGTTCTGATTTAGCTGCTTGTGATTAGATATAGCAAAAATTGAAGGAACTCTTGGATATTGGGAGGGGGGTAAACTTTTCCCGTTTTCCTCCATAACAATGATCGGTCCGGAGTTATCAAAAATGCCTAAAAAGTAGAAGGTGTTAAGACCAAGATCAAGAAGTTTACTCCAGTCTCTTTTGGAAAGTTCATTGAAAGTGTCATTATAAATAATCTTATTAGCGGATATTTTGGCTTCCCATCTTCCGGTAAATATCTGATAAATAACCGCTTTTTTAAGCCAGGCAGGAGGAGTCATACAAAAAAATAAAGTTTAAATTGACTATAACAGCTTTCCCCTATATTATGCAAAGTATACATTAATATCCTTGCTTGAACGTATGAAAAAAAACACAAAACCTACTTCAAAAGTCAGAAAGTCTACTAAAACTCGCCAGTCTTCCAATAAAAACAAAGTAAAATCTGCATCAAAGTCTTTAGTAAAAGCTGTAGTTACTAAGAAAACCACTTCTAAACCCTCACTTATTAAGAGTAGTAAAACAGAAAAGCTGTTAAATTGTTACATTCCAAAAGTAGCTTGGTACGGTGCTTTAGTCTTAGGATTTGTTTTTTTTCTACTTTATCTTTTTACAGCTCCTAAAACAAACGTTGCTTACACTGATTCTGATCTCTTCCTAACAGTTGCCTATAAACTAGGACTTGCAGAACCACCGGGTGTACCTTTATATATGGTGCTGCTTCATTTTTTTCTTAATCTCCCCATCCCGGGATCAATCGCTTTCAGGGGTCATTTTCTAAGCACCCTTCTGCATACAGGCTCTTTAGTTATTGTGTTTGTATCAGTATGGAGGTTAATTCAGTTTCTTCAAAACAACAACAATGCAAAACTAATAATAGTTTCAAAGCAAGTTGATAGGTGGTTAGTTAGTGGTATAGCTACAGCTTCCCTAGGATCTTCATACCTGTTTTGGCAGTACGGAATTGTAGCTGAAAAATATGCCTTTATTGATCTTTTAGTTGCTGCTGTGATTGGTATTGGAGTTTATGTGGCTACTACTGCTAAATCAAAAACAAATCTTTCTTACTGGTATGCCCTTGCCGGTTTAATTGGGATCTTAGTTATTCATCATCCAATCTCTTTTGTTTTACTGCCTTTTGTCGCAATTTTAGTTTGGTTGAAAAAAGATATCTTTTCGAGAAAACAATATATGGGAATGGTGTTATCACTGTTAGTTTCTATAAGTATTAGCATAGGTGTTTTACTTGGATTAAATGCCTTAGAAAGAGAAATTAACTGGAACTTTAAGCCAACTGTTAAAGAAACAATAGACTATGTGTTTACCCAGGGTTTTAGTCGTAGTATTGCTGAAAACTTTGAAGAATACTCAGCCTTTGCTCAGATTAGCAGTGGCTCAGTTTTTAAGTCCTTAATGCAGTTTGGTAAAGTGTTTGTACAGCACTTTGGTTTGGGATCAGTCGCGCTTTTAGTGGTAGGAATTGCCTTTTTATACTCCTCTTCAAAAAAAATGAGTTTAGTAATTCTAAGCGGCTGGACAACCGTAGGGCTGTTACTACCAGTGTTTCTGAAATGGCCAGAGAGCATGAGTTTTCAGGCTTTACGGGTACGTGACTACCTTATGGGGTACATGTTTACTCCTTTACTTGTAGGTTTGGGGGGTTGGATGGTGCTGGCGCGGTTTAATAAAGCTCTTAAAATACTTTTGCAAAACAACCGTGTTTCAACAGGGGTTACTCTTGTTGTTCCTGCGCTCATTTTAATCGTATCTATTGTAAATACTTTTAAACACGTAAATTTACGTAACTTTACAGTATTTAGCCGTTTTCATGAATCGGTTCTTGAAAACCTTCCTCATGATGCGCTGATTGGATGTTTTACGGATACGACTTGCTCAGCTCTTTTGTATGAACAAGAGGTTAAAGGTGTAAGAAAAGATGTAATTATTGTTTCTCCTTCGCACCAGTTAATACAGAAAAAGCTTAACAGTATTGATAACCTCAAAGGTTTTGATTACACGAATAATACCTGGTTGGTGCATGACTACTTGACTTGGAATATCGGTAAAAGGCCGGTGTATGTTATTGATCTACCTAAAACCTATTACAACCTTCTCGGTTTAACCTACGGATTTACGTACTACATTCCAAATGGGTATGTAGGTGAATTGACTCGTGAAGTTCCAGAGGTAACTCCATCTGTCAAGTATTCTTTTTCCGAAGAGATCGAAAACATGAATGTTCCCTCAAAAGACTTAATGCGGACTTGGCTTAAAACCTCATACGCACAGCTCCATTACTTTAATGCCGTCATGTATCTAAAAATGGATTACAGGAGCTTGGCGCGGTCAGAGTTGAATACTTTTTCTAACATTCTCCATCAAGTAGAAGCTATTTCTAATAAAGAGATAGAAGATTCTCGGAGCTATGTTGAAGGTTCTCATCCATTAGTCAATTTTTCGCCTGGATCTGAAGTACAGCCTCTTAGCGAGATTATGAACGGAGTTAACGCGTATTTAAATGATGGGAAACTACAGAGAGCATATACAGGTGCACTGGGGATTATTACAATTGATCCGCTCAATGAAGAAGGTCGGCTGAAACTGGCTGAGATTTATGAAAAAATGGGTAATACCCAAATGGCAAAAGTGGAGTATCAGCACGTGCTCAAGTATTACCCAAGTAACACTCAAGCTCAAACTAAACTTGCAGAGCTTAAATAGCTGCCATGAAGTTAACTAACAGTAAGTTTAAAGTTATCGGTGCTTTTGTAGTATGTTTACTTTCCTTTGCTCTTTATACATACAGTGCGGCTAGGACAAACCCTGGATATGCGGATTCAGATGAGCTCATTACTGCTGGTTATCTCCTAGGTTCAGCTCACCCTCCAGGGTATCCTCTTCAGATAGTTCTAGTTAAACTGTTTACCCTGCTTCCTGTTCCCGGAACAGTGGCATTTAAAGCTAATCTTCTCGCCGCTTTTCTGCAGAGTTTGACTGTAGTTTTCACCTATCTTACCGGTTTGGAAATATTGCTATTATTAACTTCCAGAAAAAAACTCAAAAAAGAAAAAGACGAAAAGCTTGCAAACGTTACTATTTTACATACTGTAGTTTCAGCTGGTGGGGCTCTACTACTGGCTCTTTCGGCGCTTTTCTGGCTTTACAGCTCAGTAATTGAAGTAATGTCCTTGAATAACTTCCTGGCAGCTTTAGCAGTCTGGTGCGGCTTTCAGTGGAAAAAGAACTATAAAAAAACAAAACAAAAGCAGGATATTCCTTGGTTTTTAGCAACCTGTTTCGTAGTAGGTTTAGGGCTGTCTCATGTTCATACTTTTGTCCTGCTACTTCCTGGATTTGCCTTTCTGCTTTTTATAACCATATATAAAAAGGGTAACTGCCAGAAGGAGATAGCAGAGAGAGGGCTATATATTCTAGGCGCAGTTTTACTCGGATTTTTGTCACCTAACCTTTTGCTTTTTTGGTTGAATACTAGAAAAGCAAAAGTCAGTTGGTACTTCCCTCAGAGCTTACAGGGATGGATTAATCACATTAGTAGAAGAGTGTACTCAGGGTATTTAGTGGAAAACAGCAGTGAAGTTAGTGCTTACCTGGCCAAGTTTAACCTTAGCCAATACGTAAAAACCTTCCCTTTATATTGGCAGTTTTTAGGTTCTCATTTTGTCTATGTTGGATTGGTCCTTGGACTAGTGGGAGTTGTTTGGCTAGCCAGAAAACACAGAGAGTTGCTAATGGTATTGGGTACACTTTACCTTTTTCCAGGTCTACTACTGGCTCTTTACATGGGAATGCCGGACAAATCTCCGGTAGAGAATCTGGAGTATCGAAGCATTGTAGGAGTTTCCCAAAGGCAAATGCTATTGGGTGAAACTATGTGGGGACTTCTAGTTATTGTAGGTTTGTGGGGAGTAGTTACCTTACTTCATCACTTCATAAAAAATAAAATTGTAGCTCTCTTTTTAGGAGTTTCATTCTTAGTGCTTACGTTAGGCTTATCTTTTTGGCAGAACCGGACAATGGGAGTGCAAAGAAACAACACTATTGCCTGGGACTATGCCAAAGAAGTCTTAAGCAAAGCTGAAGAAAACTCTGTTCTTATTTGTTTTGCTGACTTTTCTTGCTTCTCTTTGTTTTATATGCAGGAAGTTGAGGGTTTTCGTCCTGATGTAGCTGTCCTTAGCAAAAATGCATACCTTAAAAAGAATTACTTGGAAAAGAACCCTCATCTTAAAGGTTTTGATTATATTGATAATCCTTACTTTGTGGCTGATTTAATTACCTGGAATGTTAGCCAAAGAACGACATACCTTACAGACACCTCAGGTTTTTACTCTAAATACCTTGGTTTTGAAGGTGATCCGTTTTATTTGGTTCCGGAAGGATATCTCTACCGAGTAACTACAAAACTGCCTCAAAAAGTGTCTGATAATGACTATACTCTTACACAAAAACTGTTGCACTTATCGAAATCAGAAAAAGATTACTGGATAAATGGGTTGCAGGATTACTTTGCCAACTTCCATACTATTAGTGGTACCATTTTTAGCTACTTAAATGAAAAAGAAGAAGCAAGGGAAAACTTTAGATTAGCAACTGAACTTTCGCCAGACTATGCTTTAGCTCAAACACTTCAAGATAGTCTCTCCGGATATTTTGGCAATCCTAACTATGAATTAGGTCAAGAAAGTTCTAGTTCGGCAGAGTTTTTACAAAGTGGCCTTGAGAAAATTGAACAGGGAGAAATCGAAGCTGCTTATAAAGATATTCAAAAAGCTACATTTCTTGATCCTCTTAATAAGGATGCGAGACTTAAGTTGATGGAACTGTACGAACTGGGAGGATATTACCGTGAAGCTGTCATGGAATGCCGTAATATTCTCAAGTATTATCCAGAGGAGCCAGGAGTAGTTGAAGAATTAAAACAACTTGAAAATGCAATTAAAACTGAGATTAATTGATTACCGGTGTCTCAGTTTGAATAATAACCTCATTATACTTTTCAACGACAATTTTTTTGTTGCCTTTAAAATCGCTTAACCATAAACGTTTAAACTGAGCTGGTCCGTCGGGAACGATTTCCTCAATGAGAAATTGGTTTTCAGACCAGGGGATGGAGCGGGGCTTGTTAAGTTCTGAAGCAATAGTTATTGGAGTACGTGCTACCTCTTTTCGTTGATAGTAATCGAAAACATGCCAGTATCCCTTTTTGCTTAAAACAAAAATTTTATCGTTAATACATTTCACAGATAGAATAGCATTATCTTCATTCAAGGAAACAATAGTTTCCGGGTTTTCAGGATTGATAACGGTGTAAAGCTCAAGTGTACTATTGTTAATAGTAACCACTCCAGTAGAGTCAGGTGCCCAAAAAACATAGTTTCTGTCTGCTAGATTAGTTTTGGTGGAGAACTGATGAGATGATCTCCCTCCTTTTGTAGTAAACATGAATTTGGGTTTATCAGTTGTTTGTCCGTATCCTGAAACGAACAGAATCATACTCCCATTAGGTGAAAGTTTAAAGACGTTACCGTAAGGGTAAGGGATGGGAGCTTGAATCACAGTTCCATTTGCCAGGTTATGATGGTACAGAGTATTTCCTTCATCTGTGATAAACATAACAACATTTGAGTTAGGAGAGAAATCTAAGTATGGATTGGTGTTAAGGAAACTATTTGGAGGGTAAATACTGTAAATTTCTTGTGATTTAATACTTAAAGCCATTACACCTTTAATAGGAGTGTACCAAACGACCCATTGCTTAGTTGGACTTATAATAAAGCTCTCTATTTCGGGTGCTGGGGGTTGTTCTTCACTTTTGAAAGCATAGATAGCAAGAGGTCTGGCAAACTCAGGGTCAACAAGGTAAAGGGAGTTATTATTTGCAAACGCAACTAAACTATTTCCCTGAAGGATATCATCTATAGAGATTGGACTATTTTCTACTGGGTTTTCAGGACCTTTTGAACTTAGTTGAAACTGAGAAAAATCAATCTTTGGGGAACAGGCTGTTAAAAAGAGTCCTAAAAGGCAGAAAAGAACTAGGTAAATACCATACTTAATTGATCCCATATTATCTCGGTAGCGAACCTACCTCATACTATACCATACTTTATGAACAAGGGAAGTTACTTCTGCTCTTTAACTTGCTTAACTTTGTCAGTGTTGATTTCATCTAAAATACTGCTAACAGATTCACTAAATTCTGCCTCAAATCTTTCTTTGCCTTCTTTTTCTTTTATTATTTCCATCTTGCTTTCTAGTGCTGCCAACTCTCCTGATATTACTTCCTGAATATAACGCACTTTAAGCTTATTGCTTCGCGAGTTCATGACCATCTTCCAGATGATGATAGTAAGCAGCATAAGGAAAGTGAGAGTAGAGATGAAGTTAATAAGAACAACAGTCTTATCGGCTCTAGATTTACCCGGAATGAGCAGATCTCTTAAACTCTGAACAGACATAACTTCTCCAGCCTCCCCTGGTTCCATGGGGTATGATTCAGGAATTTCAAACGGGGTGGCATTGGGTCTTGGAGTGAGGTTAATTGGTGCTGGTACTGTATTATCTTCTTCTACCACTTCAAGTTCACTAGTTCCCGATGTGCTCGTTTTTTTTGTGCCACCGCTACTTTTAAAGTTATCAGTAACGTCAACTACATTGACATCGTCAAATAGAGTAGTTTGGTTAACAATAGGAGTTGGGTTCGGGTTGGCTGAGGCTGTGGCTGTAGGGGTAACTGTGGGTGTAGGTGTTGGCGTTGGTGTTGGTGTAGCTGTAGGCTCTGATGAAGAAGTTGGAGTAGCTGAGGGAGTAGGGCTAGGAGAGGGTGTGGGTGTAGCAACTGTTTCTCCTTGAATACTAATATTAAATATCGGTTGTGTTCCGGGTGTTTTAATTTGTCCATTATAAAGTAGGATAATATCTGAAAAAGTCATGGAGGTATTGCCTGGAGCATATGGTTTTATGACAAAAGTAGCAATCTTACCGTCTCCGTTAAATCCATCTGTGCCTCCGACCCCTGCAGTAAAGATGATTTTATGGTTGTAGGCGTAAGGTGTAGAAGTGCTGTAATCTTTTCCTGGTGGAACAGAGTTTGCAGGGGTGAAAAAGGGGAAAACAGTCCCATTTTTATTAATTCTTGCCGTTATCCAGCCCGCCCAGTAGCCATTAATGTCAGACTGGAAGTAATCAGGAGAATAGTTAACAACCACCTGCATTGTACCTATTTGTTGGCTGCAAGTATTGAGCCGTAATTCCACTGTTGATTCTGTCCCTGCAGTGAATCCCGTACTGGAGCTTAAGTAGAAAAATGGAGCATTTCCTTGTTCCTCGCAGGTGTAAGCGTATACGCTAGGAGTAAGAATTCCAAAAAAAAGGAAAGAAATAATCAGTAGTAGAAAAAACCTAACTAGCTTAGAATTCATAGTCTGCCTAAAATTATGCCTGGTTGAGAAACATTTTTCAATGAAGAAGTTTAAATACATCAAGAGTGTCTGTCTACTAGGCTTTTCTTTTTCTAATAAGCCACAAGATTGTGTTAACTGCAAAGATACATCCCAATGTACCGATAGTGGTTATAAATACCCAGTTAGTTGGTGTTTGAGTGATGGTTTTTGAACTAGATACAGAAGAATCGCCATCATAAAAAGGAATAGCAGGTGCAAAAGTAGAGTTAGTTTCAAACTGGGGTGGAGGAGTGCCATCAGGTTCTCCGATTTTCATCCTAAAACTATCCATAGCTCCCGGCTTGATAATTGTGCCCAAAAACTGAAAACTGGGATAGACAAAGGAAATTGCAGTATATCCCTTCTGTTTTGCTTTTAAGGAGAAAATTGCTATTAGACCTTCATCGTCATCATATGCTTTTGATTCAGGAAAACTGCAGGCAAAGATAAGTTTAGAACCGTAGTAGTAAGGGGTAGTCCTTTCAAAATTTTCACCGGGAGGGATTGAGACGGCCGGCTTCCATGAGGAACAAACTGAATTTTGAACATTAAGAGCATGAAAGTCCCAGTACTCCTCATCAAACTGAATAGCAATTTGCACTGTTTCCAGTTGGCTGCCATCACTGTTTAAGAATAACTTGAAAATGCCAACATCACCTTCGTTATAGTACTCTTCGCCAGTAAGGTAAAAAAAAGGATTTGCGGTAACTACGGAAGGATGCGCTAATACACAAAAAGAAAGAATGATTGTAATAGAAAAACTTCGGATTAATAGTCTCAATCTAATCATACCTTCAACGTATCTTAGAATTATGACGATTTAGACTGGAATTTGCAATAAACGGAAGTTTTAAAAATATTCAGATGTGGTTGACGATCATCACGGTTTGTTCAGAGGGTTGTGAAAAAATGTTGGTTCCCTTGCCGTCATTTAAAAGGATCAAGCTGTTTTCACTAATCTTTATTTTAGTTTCTCCGACCGTTTTTGCCATAAAAGTGATTTCAGCAATAGTGTTTTGCCCTTTAAAACCCGGACTGGGAGATCCGCACTCAATAGAAATTGTTCCTTTTGTATCGTTAAATTTATTAACAGGATAAAACTGGCAAAAAGATTTTGAAGTATCCACATTCACAATGGAAAGTTTGTCAGGATCGAATGATACAAAAAGAGCCACCGCGTTTGCAGCTTGATTATCGCTATCAGCTATAATTTGTGCTTTGAACATAGTACTAACTAAAACTTCCCTATCGGCTTCAATATAAAATGCACCATTTCCTTGTGTTTTTTTACCCAGCACTAGTTTTCCAAAAAAATTTTGGCTTATTAAAATATAGCTTAAGGAAATGAGAGCAATTAAAGCAAAAGAGGCTAAAACTACCCAGTAGAATAGTTCTTTTCGTTTCATTTTAAATGAATTCTAGAGAGCTCAATATAACATCTATTCTCTTTGCATCATCCTCTGAGAGAGTAGGACTGAAGGTAGCATACCAAATATCAAAAATATAGTCATTGTGTTTGACTAGATATTTATCTCCAGGATACTCGGAAAAGTCTTCAAGCTCCAAAAACAATGCCTCTTTATTTTTAAATGTAGTCTCTTTAACCTTGTAGTTTAAACTGCTGGCCTTTATTAGTTTCCAGTATTCTTTAACTTCTAGGGCAGTCTCAGCGACTTGAATCTTAAAAATGTACCCTGTCTTTCGGATGAAAGTGATACTACTGTCAGTTTTAATAACATTCACCGCATTTTTGGGATAGTTTAACTGTATACCGATAGTGCCATCCTTAATAGTATCCCACTGGGTTTCGGCAAAAGGCACATTAGCTTGTGATTCTGCATACTTCTCGTCACTTACCCCTTTAGTTTGAGGTTGAGATTGCGTTTGAGTCTCAGGAGGAGTGGTTGGCTGAGAAGATTCGTTTATTTTTTTTCCCAACTCTGCTTGTTCTGTTACTGGTTGAGCGTCAGGGGGCAGATATTCTTGGAGTAGTGTTGTATCTACTTCCGTATTGCGGTTGAGAGTCATCCATACAACTCCACCAATAATTGAAACTAAAAGTATTGTTGAACCTAGAACTACAAGAGGTTTAGGGATCTTCGAAAAGAACCCTTTTTTTTCATTTTTTTCAGGTTGGGTTGGGGTTTGCTTAGTTGATGGTTGGTTTTGGGCCAATTTATCCTGGACGGGAACTGACTGTGCTGGTTGCTCTTGAGTTAGCCTAGATTGCTCTGATTGAGTAGTGGTCGCTTGTTCAGGTTTTTGCTCCTCTGGTTTGGCTGCTGGTTGAGTCTGAGGTTGAGATTCTTGTGGAGAGGTATTAGTTTCGGTTGATGTACTTACTTGAGTATTAGTTTGAGATGCTTCCGGTTGGACAGGCGCAGGTGAAGCAGATACTGGTGCCGGCTGGTTTACGGGAGTAGTCACTGCAATCTTTTCGCTCTCAATTAGTTGATTCATGGCTTGAACTACTTCCTGAAGCTCTTTAGAAATGGTGAAAAACTTATTCTTGGTGATAGGCTCACTGCGATGCATGTCTTTTCGTAAGCTCTTGATGGTACTCTCCAGTTTCTTCTTCTCGTCAGTAAAAGAATCCTTCATCTCTTCAAGTTCTTTTTTAAGACGGCTTTCTTTTTTTGAAGAATGTTCTATTTTCTTTTCGATGAGTGAAAGTTTCTCATTCACATCGTGATTTACAAAATCCGGCTTATTGTCTACTTCTGCTTCTTGTTCAACTATGCTTTTTGGTAGTGAAAATTCCTCTGATAAGCTAGTCTCTGAAGCTGGAAGTTCGGTCTCAGAAACTGGCGACAAAGTGGAGTTATGCTTTTGAGAAACTTTTTCTATCTGTTTAATAGATTCAAGCTTTTCTAACTGAGTTTTTATCTTCTGATCCAATTCCTCTTTCAATCTTTGAGCTTGTTTAATTTTCTCTTCAAGCTCGTTGAGCTCAGGAGCGTCCTGTTTTAAGGGTGGATTAGACTTAGAAGAGGAGATAGGCGAATAAGATTCCTGGGATTGCTTCAGACGTTTAATTGGTCTGTAAAATCCAGGTTTTGACCGGCCTGCGGAACTAGTAAGATACTTCTTTGTTCTTGCCATGACAGAAGTTTAGGAAAAGATACCTTATATAACAGTAGCAACTTTGGATTTTTCTTGCAAGATGGAAGAAAGATTACTACTGCTATGTTCCCCAGTAGTACATCATAATGCTGAAGTCGATTAGGTTGACAGTCCCGTCGCTATTAATATCCGCTGAAGCACTGGTAGTTCCCCAGTAGTACATGAGAATACTGAAGTCAGTGAGGTTAGTGTGAGAATCACAGTTCAAATCTCCTTGAGAAATACCACAGCCTGGAGGTGAAGGAGTGGGTCCGGAACTGGGTAAAACTGAAAATTGCAAGGAGTTACTAAAAAGACTTTGGGAACCTGTACCATTTTGGACTAAGCTATAGATTCGGTAGTCTCCCGGTATATACTCACTTGTGTTGTCTATAGTGTAATCCCAATTTCCAGAAGTATCTGCAGTAGCGTAGTAGGTTCTGAGAGGAGATTCAGTAAAAATACTCAAGTCTCCTGAAATAATTGTTGAACCGCTAACAATAAGCGGGTCACCTTGAGTAACTTCGGTTGCATCAATTTCAATCGTTGGCGAAAGCAGAAGGTCAGATACAGTAGTCTGTTGATAAATTGGAGTTTGAACTTCAATAGGAAGGATGGATGTAGTTCGATTGTCTAGATCAACTCCGTACATAGTGATATTATGAGTTCCGGGATCAAGTCCAAGCAGTAGTTTGGTAAAGGTACCAAGTAGGCCTGCAGTTTCTGTTCCGATCACAGTACCGTTTTCTGTAAAAGTGATAAATGTTCCGGGTGCAGAATACCCTGAAATGAGTAGAGAAGCTGTAGCCGGAGCAATAGATGCAGATACAGTGACTGATCCACCCCATCCTGTAGCGAGGAATGAAGTAATGTTTTTAATAATCAGCCCTTCAGCATCTTCAGTGACACTTACCTGAACCTGGTAAAGGTTTTGAGAGTCTGGGTTAGTAGCTGTTATACCTGAGATGGTAATTCTATTACCTCTTAGAACAGCTATCCCGGTGACTTTTATCGTGTTTCCTTCCTGACTAAACTCAGGATTTCCGAGATAACTTCCTGTTACTTGTCCGTTAACAAGTGTAACGTCGGTAAAATGTGGTAAATCTATGTGAATGTAGTCAGATGAACTGATAATTTCAGAATCCAAAGGCAAAGTAAAACTGACCATGTGAGAAACGTTAGGCAAACTAGTTTGGTCGTGGCTAATAACATCCTGTCCATCAAGTAAATAGCCTGAGGCATGAGCTAAGGGGGTAAAAATTAGGCTGACTAAGGGAAAAATACAAAGAAGGCCAAAATAATAGCGAGCAGTATGAGGCATAAGCAATTACTAGCTACCAAAGAATAGTTAGTCCTTCCATGATTGTAGCAAGAGGGGTAGAAAGAAAAAAGATAGATTAACCCTTAAACATTACTTTCAGGACTTTAGCCAAGCGTTTTCGGCCGACAACCAGAGTCAAAACAAAACCCACGATTGCTACTGCCGCAACAAACCCTAAGATGAGTACCATTTTTGGAATGACTGTAAACTTAGTTGCAGCAGTTAACGGCAATTTATTTTGTCCGTACGTAGCTATTAGAGTTGCGGTAAAGACACCCATTACGTTTGCCTGATCCCATGTAGTCTCCATTTTCCGAATAGCCCCTGGAAGAACATTTCTGCCTTCAAGTGGAATTTCAGCTACTTTTTTACCGAAAATGTTGGTAATAACAATGGTACCTTGAGGAATAATGTGAGTATTACTCTCATTTTTAACCCTGGCTAAAAGTTTTACGGGCCCCTTTTCCAGATATTTAGGTGCAGAAAAATCTTCAAGTATTGCCTTTTCAACTACGTTTCCTGAAACTCTGAGCAGCACCAATGTACCCACTCTTTGTGCCACTTTGGCTCCTCCCGGCACATCTGTATCAGCACCTGTCTGGAAAAGGATTGAAGCGTAGTGTCCTCCAGGTTCACCATTCCGGGGAATATTAATCATGAAATTAAATGCCTGTTCTTCCTTAGGCTGGAGGATTATGTCTCGAGTTGATGGCTCAATCCATTTTGCTAACGAATACGATGCATCAGATTCTCCCTCTTCCAACACCACATGTCCTTCTTCCCCGCTTGTGGTAAAGTCTTCAACGAGGATACTATACGTCATTGGTTCATCTGACTCATTTCTCACTCTGATTTTTTCTGAAATGGTGTCTCCGGGATTACCAAATAACTCAAACTTAGGTGGAATAACAGTAAGTGCACTGCTATTCTGAGCCTGAGCAGGAGAGCTTACTAGTATGGCAGTGAGCAGAAAGGAGATAAGGGCGAGGGGCAGCTTATGAGATGAGGAGCTTAAGAGTTTCATAGATTATTTTTGATATTAACTCAAAAGATATAAGCTTGTCAAAGTTTTTAACTAAGTATTGTAATAGTAATCTAAGAAAGCTTTTTTGTCCACAGTTATTAGAAACTTCTTCCAGCGATTTGTTGATACAGGCTGTAGTAGTTCTTTGCCGACTGCTTCCATGAAAAATCTTTCTTCATGCACTGTGTTTGTATATAGATGAGTTTATCTTTGCTGTCAATAGCTGCCCAGGCTTTATGAAGAGCAGTGCAAAATGCTTGAGTGCTATAGTCTGAAAACAAAAACCCATTTTCTCCTTCAGAAACCGTATCTGCCAACCCACCGGTTTTACGGACTACCGGGATTGTTCCATAGCGCATGGCAATCATCTGGACTAACCCACAGGGTTCGTACTTTGAGGGCATAATGATTACTTCGCTGGCAGCGTACAATTTGTGGGCAAGAACAGGATCAAACTTGCAAACGGCAACCACATTAGGATTTTGAACACTAATATTTATAATTTCATCCTCAAGCCATTGGTCTCCGGTCCCCAAAAAAGCAAACTGACGTTTTGCTGTACCTAAAGTGCCATTCTTTAGAGCTTCCAGAATTAATTCTACTCCTTTTTGTTTTCCATCCACTCTGCCAATATAGCTAACCAGAGTTGCTTGGGGATTTGTAGGTAGTCCTAACTCTTTTTGAACCAGGGCTTTATTTTGTTTTTTACCTTCTAAAGCAGTTTTGGGAGAGTATGGAATAATATGAGGGTCAGTTTCTGGGTTCCAGATATTGTAATCAATGCCGTTAAGAATACCTGAAAGTTTCCCTGAAAGAGAATTAATTACCGGGTCCAGAAAAGCCCCGTACTCAGGAGTCAGAATCTCTTTGGCGTACGTTGGGCTAACTGTATTAACATAATCAGCATGAATAATACCTTCCATTAAAAGATTAACATCACCGTTTTCTGTGTCCCACTTCAGAATTGGACAAGAAGAAAGGTTAATCCCTGTTTTTTGGATAACAGTCTGAGGCGCAACACCTTGAAAGTTTAGGTTATGGATAGTTAACAATGATTTATATCCGTTACTGTTGTACAAGTGTCTGAAAATTGCAGGAACTAAAGCTGTATGCCAATCGTTGAGATGAATAAGTGTTGGTTGCCAGGGTTCCTGTTTTTCTCGAAGCCAGGTACATAAAGCAAGAGAGAAAAATACGAATTTATCAATTGAGTCATCGGCTACCCCGGATGGTTGGGACAGATATGTATTATTTGCAAATAGGTAAAGGGGAAGGGTAGTGTCGGGGACCGTAGCTCTCCAAACTGTCACCAGTTCCGGTTTGGCATCAAAAATTACAAGAATTTCTTCTTCTTTGCGCCAATGCTTTTGAGGGGTAATGGCACTATGAAAGGGGAGAGCAATGCGGATATCAGCACCTTCATGCTGCAGGGCTAAGGGCAGGCTGTGTGCAACATCTCCTAAACCACCCAGCTGATACACTGTGGCTAGTTCTGAAACACCAAATAAGACATTCATACTTAATTACTGCCTTGAGGAGGGTAGAGGTATTCAACATCTACCCCTTTTAAAACAATTGGGTTTTCCGGAGAGACACCAGACATATGAAGCGCCCACGTAAGTTTGCCTTCTTCGATAGCAGCATTACTTGCGTCAACTATTGCATCTGCTACTGTGTACCCATCATCCTCGTAGTGTTTATGGTAGGTAGTAAGGATATAGTCAGCCTGTTCAAAATCCGTCTCTGTCTCAAGGGGAATAACATTTCCTTTGGCAATTAACTCTTTTCCGGCAATAAGAGGGTCGGCAATAATTGTGGCATCTGCGGGAGGGTTTGATAAAAATGCCTCAACAGACTGAAAGGTAGGTACTTTTTGAAAAAGAGTGTATTCCTGATTCTCTTTTGCAGCCCACTCAAGATTGTCTAAAAAAGGATGAGAAATCAGCACCATAACAAGTTCAGCACCCTGTATCGTGTCAACACTTAACCACATCTCTGTGGGTTGAGCTGGCGGCTTAAATGAAGTCTTGACAAGAACTTTGCTAAGAACAGGAAATGTATCAATTTTAAAATAAGCTATTGGAGCAGTAACTATCTGGTCATTATTTTTCTTAGGTATAAGGGTTAGCTGGTTTTTTTTCCAAGAAAAGTAGCCTCCACTTACTATAAATAAGAAGAGTAGCAGAATTATCCCATACCTAAACCAAGGATAAGATTTTGGAGGAGCTCCATTTTTTGACATACCATTAGCTCTTAGTACAAGAATTTACTTCTTTTTTTGTTCTTTAGCTTTTTGTTCAGATTCGTAAACTATTACTCTGGTTTTGTCAATCATATCCGGGCTAACTGAAACACTAGTTGCTCCCCATTCGACTAATTTTTCGGTAATATCGGGATAAATCGATGGAGCTTGGCCGCAGATTGAACAAGCGATCTTGTACTTTTTAGCGGTCTTACAGATTTTCTCAAGTGCCATAAGCGGACCCTCATCATGGATGTCAAAAATGTGGGCCACCTGCTCGTTGTCTCTGTCTACTCCCATGATTAACATAGTTAAGTCATTTGAGCCGATTGAAATGCCGTCAATGCCGACTTCAATAAAGTCTTCAAGATGGAGAACGTTATTTGGAATCTCTGCCATCATGAAAAGTTTGAAGTTCGGACCGCGTCTAAGGCCTGAATCGTTGATCATCTGCTTGATTTGCCTAAGTTCAGAGACGGTTCTAACAAAAGGAACCATTACATGAAGGTTCTTCCAAGCATATTTGTTACGAACCATCTTAATAGCTTCAAGTTCAAGCTCAAATGTTTCACCATCTTGGATATACCGATCACAACCTCGGTATCCGATGAGAGGGTTGCTCTCGATCGGTTCGTATTCTTCTCCGCCCTCTAACTCTCGATACTCGTTGGTTTTAAAGTCTGTAAATCGGTAGATGATAGGTCTTGGGTAGAAAGCCCGGCAAAACTCTTCCAGTCCTTCAGCAAGCTTGGTGACAAAAAAGTTCTGGTGCCTCTCTTTAATAAGCTTTTTTGGATGAATCCCAATGAACTCCGAGATGATAAACTCGGCTCTTAATAAGCCCACCCCATCAACGTATTTCTTGGCAACATCAAAAGCCATGTCAGGTTCACCAAGGTTAACATACACCTTCATCTTTGTCTTAATCTCATCAATACTCTTAAAGCCTCGGGGCATGCGCATCTTTTCATGCTTGATTTCGATCTTACCCAGGTAAATGTCTCCCTTATTGGCATCAACAGTGATAGTCTGACCATTCTTCAACTTAACTGTCGCTTTTTGGGTACCGACAATACAAGGCACTCCAAGTTCTCGGCTGACAATAGCAGCGTGAGAGGTCTGTCCTCCCTGATCGGTAACAATAGCCGCCGCCCGTTTCATGGCTGGCACATAATCAGGAGTAGTCATTTGGGCAACTAAGACATCACCTTCCTGTACTTTATCGATTTCATCCGGTGATTTAAGAACCTTAACTATGCCGGTTGTCACACCTGGACTGGCTGGTGCTCCGGTTAAAACGGCGTTTTTCTTTGTTTCACCCAGAACTGTTTGTTCGCTGACTGAGATTTTTTTAGCTACAGCATCCTGAGTAGTAATCGGCCTTGTCTGTACGATGTAGATCTTACCTTTTTCATAGGCCCACTCAACGTCCTGGGGCCAGCGGTAGTGCTTTTCCAGTTTTTCACCTAGTTTTGCTACTTCAATAATTAACTTATCGGAAAGTTTCTGCTTGCCAATTAGTTCCTTAGGAACTTTCCTTTCTTTGGTAATGCCATCAACTTTTACCAGCTGGATATCCTGTTCAGAAATCTCTTTATGAATAATTCTCCAGTTTCTGGAATCAATTTCAAAGTGGTCAGGAGTAGCACTACCCTGTACAATCATTTCTCCCAGGCCAAAAATGGACTCGACCACAACGACAAACTTATCATTATTAACCGGATTAATAGTAAACATAACTCCGGAAACCTCGCTTTGAACCATCTTTTGAACAGGCACTGCGATGCCGACTTTGAAGTGGTCGTAGCCCCTTTCTTCTCTGTAGAAAATGGCACGGGATTCAAAAAGGGAAGCCCAGGCTTTTTGAACATATTTGACCACATCTTTTGAACCTGAAATGTTAAGAAACGTTGCCTGCTGGCCGGCAAATGAAGCATCAGGAAGATCTTCAGCTGTAGCTGAGGAACGCACGGCAACTAAAGTCTTATCTTTCTCTGGCATCTTTTCGTAGGCTTCGATAATCGCTTTTTCAAGATCTTCCGGCATCTTGGCTTCAATGATCATTTTCTGCACCTTATCTCTAGCTGCGTTTAGAGATTTACCGCGATTGATATCAACGTCTTTAAGGGTTTCTTTTATCTTCTCTCTTAAATTGTTGTAATCAAGAAAATAAAAGTAGGCTGGAGCGGTAACACAAAAGCCGTCAGGGACAGGAATACCTGCTTTGGTCATTTCTCCTAAGTTGGCTCCTTTACCGCCAACTAGGGGAATATCATCGTGATCAATTTCAGAAAACCAAACAATATGTGGGAGAGCGTGTTTATTCATGAGCAGGGACATAACAAAAAATTTTGTTATGCTTGAAAAACTTTTACAACAATTATAGTTAATTACTACAAAAAGAGGCTACAAACCTCTGTTAATCATAGTAAAGTAAAAAACCAAGCATTGCAAGGGTTAACAAGGCAAGAATAAAATATTGAGAAAGTTTTATTTTAGAAAATATCCCTTGTTGGTTACTTTCCTAAGTTTCAAACAAACAAAGAAGAGATAAAAGATAGATAACTACAAAACATATGTTGTTTTGATAAAGGAGGTAGGTAGTACGCTATGAGACTCAATATTGAAGTTACCAATAAGGATGTAGAAAATTGTTACCGCAGAATCCAGGTGTTGCTATTTAGCGCTTTTTCTAAATTTGCCCTAGTACTGTCAAGATTTGGATTTGCTTTCAGCGCTTTTTCATAGTACTTAATTGCTTCTTCAATTCTACCTTCATTGGCACAGATTGTCCCTAGGTTGTTTAAAACTTCGGCATAGTTTGGTTTGGTTTCCAGAGCTTTGTTGTAAAGCTGGGTCGCTTTTACAAACTCGCCCTTTTGAGCATACTTGGTTCCCAGGGCATTGTAGGCTTCAGACAGATTTACCTGAGCTCGAAGGTAGTTGGGGTCAATTTCTAAAGCTTTTTGGAAGTACTCGATAGCTGCCTCTAGATAAGACTCTTTCATATAGACTACTCCAAGGTTATTATGTGCCTCAATAGACTTAGGCTCAAACTCTAGAGCCTTTTTGTAATAGTATCGGGCCTGAGGCAGATCGCCTTTTCTTTCAGCAATAACTCCCAAGTTGGTATAAGCGGGGGCTAAATCAGGAGTTAAATACAGAGCAGTCTGGTACGATCTCACTGCCTCATCAAAACGTTCCTGATCTCTGTAGGCTGAACCGAGCTTGTAATGAACCATGCTATTTAAAGGTGACTGCAAAACTGTTTTTTTCCAAAGAACCACGTCATCTTTCCAATCTTTGTTTCTTTGATACGTTAGGTTTGTGTAAGTTAAAACAATAATAGCTAGAACCCCTACTAAAGCGATTCTGGGAATTATTACTAATTTTGGAAGCCTGTCAAACAGATTGGCAAATAACCAGGCGGTGGACAAACAGAAGCTATAAGAAGCTATATATGCGTACTTCTCCCCTAATAAATTAGCATTTGGGATAACGATGTTTAGTGCTGGTAAAAGGGTAATTAAAAACCAACCAATACAAAATGTAACGATGGGTGTCCGTTTCAAACTTTTATAAGCCCAGACAAGAAGTGTTCCTAACAATATTATGGCAAAAAGACTGGTAAGCTCAAAGACTGACTGATTTAAAACTGCTTCCCGATTATATCGAGGGAAAGTATGGGCAAAAATATTGCCTGGAAGAGTATGGTTAATGCTTAAGTTAATGGGAACGATAAGAAGCTTAAGGTATGCAACTATGACTTTTAATGAAACAAATTGAGTAAGAAAAAAGTTATCGGCTTGGTAAGATGATCTGGCTTCAATTTTCAAGACAAACACTCTGATAACAAAGTAAAAGAGAGCCAGGCTAAAATAGGGAAGGTAGCGCAAATAAGTCTTTTTTAATTTAGCAAAATCTAGTTTACGAAAACAAACATCATACAAAACAATAACTGCAGGTAAAGTAAGGCTGATTTCGTATGTAAAAAAAGCCAGTAGGGCAAACAGCAGGGAAAGATGATAACTTCTCTTTTTCTTAGATTTTTGATTAAATTGGGTGAAGAAAATAAAAGAAAGGAAGAAGAAAATGCTTCCGATTTCATCAAAACTGGTGGTAATAAAAGTTATGGCTTCAGTGTGGATCGGATGAACGCCAAAAAGAAGAGCAGTAACCATGGGTGTATAAAGATTTTTTGTGATCTTTTTTGTAAGAACATACACAAGGAAAGTACATGTTAAGTGAATGAGTAAGCTTTGGAAATGATAGGCAGTGGTGTTAGTTCCAAATAAGTGGTAGCTTAGCAAATAAAAAATTCCTCTAATAGGCCTATAGACTCCCTCGTGCCCATAAGGGACACTGCCCTTAAGAATACTGGGGAGACTATCCCAGTTCCGAGTAAGGTCCCAGTTAACAATAAAATCAAAGTCATCTCCAACAAAGCCGTTATCAAAAATATTACTAAAGGCAACAGTAGTTACTATTAAAATTACAGCAAGTTGGACATTCCAGTTTGTAAGGAGTCTAGGTAGTTTTGCAAAGACGTTGTTAGAGAATATTGCCATTGTTTGTCAGCCAAATAATGGTACCAAGTACTGCGAGAAACAGTAGGTGGCCCCAGTGTTTTCGGGAAATTTTATGACTTTTCCCCTGCCTAACTATATCTGTAGCAATAGAAATTAAAAGTACGAGAACAGTTATGCCTGCTACAATTTTTGTTGCCAGAAAGCGATTCGCCAATATCGTATTAATGCTATTTTGTTTTGATTCAAGGACTGGAGTGCTTACTTCCTGCTGAAGTTTACTGTTTTGCTTAAGTGCCTCGTAATCTTCTAGTTTAAAAGGAGTTCCAAACATCTGAACAACTAAAACTGTGTGTTTACCGTTTAGCTTTCCCTGAGCTATAGCGACTCCGATATCCTCATACTTGTCACTCAAAATATTTGCCTTATGGGGTGCTGAGTTGAGCCAGGCCTCAACCAGAGCCTCAGTATCTGTAAAATCCTTAGCCAGGTTTTCGCCCGCATAGTGGTAGTCATACCCGCTATCAAGAATAAATGTCCATGGCGGGCGTTTTGCCGGGGAAAAATGATCCCAATAACCGAATTGGAACATGTCAAGCAGTTTATTTTCTGCTGCCTTTGTTAACTGCTCATTAGTTTTTAAGGGTTTTAAGCCAGCCTCCTCGCGTTTCTGATTAACCAAATTTATAATCTCTGAGGCATCAAGGTTAATAGTGGCACCTAAGACTCGAGTATTGAAGTTAAGGTAGTTGAGAAAAACTTGAAAAATAAGAAAAACAATCAGTAAAAAGCCTGACAAAAATGGCGAAATAACAGACTGCTTGTGATCATTTTTTAGCTTTGCTATAGTTAAACTGATTATGTATTCCAGAAACAGAAAGCTTGTTCTGTCCGTGGAGTACATAACTATTTCTATTTAAGCATTTGCAACCTAGCTTGGGCAACTGAATATGACAGACATAGTCGATAAAATCCTCATTCTTTTGCTAGTATTAATGCTGCCTCTAAGCATTTTTCTTACCTCTCACTATAAAGACAAACTAGAGGGAGAAGATCTGGAAGAAGTAAAAATGCAAAAAATTGATAAAGCTATAGATCAAATAAAGACTACAGTTGCCTCTGAAAAAAAACCGCCGGTAACTCCAATTACTATTGAGTCTGTTACCTATGCTTCAACTTCAGGAGAACTTAAGGTAAAAGGGAAAGCACCAAATAATAATATCAGTGTTATGGTTTCGGCAACAGTTACTCCTCCGGCAACTTCTGCCAAGACAGCTTCAGACAGCGCTGAAACAGTAGGCTCAAGTGAAGAAGCTGTTCTAGGAGAAACAGTGGAAGTCTTGGCGGTTAAGCCGGACACTGAGGGTGAGTTCACATTTGTAAAAAAACTAGACCCTGAGGATGTAGGGGTAATTGAGTTAAGGCTTGAACAGTTAGAAAGTGAAGTAACGATACAGTATAACCTTCAAGAAGAAGATCAAACTTACACTATTTTTTCCTCAGAGTAATTTCTAATATACTGGAATGATTGTATAGATAAGGGTACCGGCATAAAGATCTGTGGGCTGATAGTTATTCACTTCCAGAGCATATGTC
>JBMNOG010000006.1:0-65816 GCA_050942955.1 Patescibacteria group bacterium
TAGTAAGCATTAGCAAAGTCAGGCTTCAAAGCAATTGCCTGCTTAAACTGATCTACCGCTTCTTCATAGCTATTTAGGGAGTACAGTAACCCTCCTAAATCAAGCCTCAGTTGAGGATTAGTATTATCCAAGCGAATTGCCTGAACATAACTTGATACCGCCCATTGATCTGCTCCTTCAGCAAAATTGATCAGCTGCCGGTATATCTGAGCCAGGTTAGCCCAGCTGCTCACATTTTGAGGATCAAGGGCAACAGCTGCTTTTGCCTCTCTAATGCTCTGACTTACTAACTGGGTAATATTTTGTCTATCTTCATCAGTTAGTTCTTCTTTCGATGCCAGGCTATTAGCTAATGCTAAATTGGTATTGGAGTACGCCAGTCTGTAGTTAGCAATATAAGGATTAAGGGTAATAGCTCTTATTTGTGATCTATATGTCTCCCCTCCTTTATTTTCGCTGGCATACACTAAGCTTTGGCCAAATGCTACTTCTGCCATTGCCGCCTTGACTACAAAGAAAGCGAGGAACAGTGGCAGAGCAATTAAAGGCAGAGCTGCTACTAGAGAAAGTTTATCGTTGTTGTACACAACTTCCCCTTGTCTGCTGGATGTTACCAGCAGTAATCCCAGCATAAAGAAAGGAATATAAACCCCAATGTTTCCAGGTATTAACATTAGAAGTACTAAGGAAACAGTAAATCCAAGAGTAAGAGCTGAATGGACTGGAGACTTTGTTTTAACTTCAAAAGCTTTTTTGGCAAAGGTTAAACTTAAGATAACAAAAGCAGCCAAGCCTAGAACACCCATGGTAGTAAAGACTGTCAGCCATTCGTTAGAGGATGAACCAAAACGGACAACCCAATCCTCTGACTGATTAAGAATTGCTGGTCTAAATTTACTAAAGGCTATAGCAAATTTGTCCGGTCCGACTCCAAATAGAGCTGTTCTTCCAGTCTTAAGCTGATCCATGGCAATTGACCAACCGCTTGAGAATGGCAAAAACTTAGGATTGGCTGGCTGTCCGGGTAAAAGTTGAGCAATAGCAAACACCAACGCTACAGTTTGAAGACCAACGACCACAAAATAGAATATCTTTTTGGCTGCATCCTTAGTTTTAAGAGCATACATTACTGACATTGGCAGTATAATAGATAAAAAGCTTGCCAAGGCTAGTTGAGAGCCAATGGGTGTAAATGTCTTCTGGGCAAAAATTGGTCCCCGAAGAATATTGGGTAAGATTTCCAGAAAAGTGAATACCTGTATCCAGCTCAAGATAAAACTTGAAAGCAAGAGAGAATAAAAAACCCGGTTGATCTTTTTCCTTACTATAACCAAAGCACTGAAAAGGATAACTGCAAAACTCAATAGTAATCCTGCCTTTCCGTATAGCAAGGCGATCTTATTGCTTGAGCTAAAAAAAACTGAGGCCAGTACTGCCACTATAAAAAGACATATCGGAACCAGATACTGTTTTGCCGGCAAAATAACTTTTTTTTCTGTAACCATGTAAACACCGGTCAGAATAAGAAGCAGAACTGCCGTAACAGCGGTTAAGAGCCATTTGGGAAAGTCAAAGACATTGGCCGCTACAAAAGGTAGGAAGAGGACAGGAACAGTAAACGCATAGACAACCAAAACCCAAAGAGCTACATTTTCTATCAGTTTACTAACGTTTTGGGTTGTGTGTTTTTCTTCCATAGTAAATCAGAGAACAAATTTATAACCAGGATATTCTCCAGTGTAACGAGCAGGCAAATAAAAGTAAAGGGTGAATTTTACTTTTTATAACAACAATATCTGTTGATTTATAAAGTAAAAAATGGGCTGATAAAACCTCTTACTCTGTTAGCAAGATCTTACCAAAACCACTAGGGTTTCCAGGATCTATCTTTCCTACAGGCTCAACTTTTCTAAGTCTAAACTTAACCACATCATGTGGTTGAAGAGATACGGTTTGGGATACAGAACCTGGAGAGGTGGCTACAGCCACCACACGCTCATCCCCTCCGCCCTGGAGAAACTCCCATTGCAGGCGGTACTGCCCTGGAGAAAGATTAGTGAAGGTAAGAGGAACAGACTCAGGCTTCATTTCTCCTAATGAATAATTGCTGGCTACTACTCTTATCTCGTTACCTTCTTTCACTGCCCAAGCAGTTACTGCACTGCCTTCGCCGGTAAGCTGCAAGCGCTGCCCACTCATATCTCGCATAAATATAAAGGCTTTATAGCGTGGTTTGGGAATATAGTTGCCATACGTAAGGATCCCCCATCCAAAGTTACCCTGATCTGGTCCATCTTTTACCTCAAAAGCAAAGGCTTTATCCACCTGTTTCAGTATTTGTCTCACTGTTGTTACTGCATGAGCTGCAGAAAAGGACGAAGCGTATGCTTCTGTCTTACCAGGATCAGGTCCCCACTCAGATATGATCAATTCATACTCCTGGTTTTCTCCTAACCAGGAATGAACTAGTTCAACGTCTTTTGCAAAAATCGTCGGATCGTAGCTATAGCGGTGCCATGAAATAAAATCCAAGGGAAGGTTTCGTTCCCGGGTAAACCGGACCAATTCAGTCACCCAATTTTTGTAAAGTGCAGTTATTGCAGGACCCCCAAAACGGAACGGTTTAACATTGGAGTTACTTTTAGCTTTTACTGTTCCTTGGGCAGCATAGTCGTAAAGGGTTAGGTAGTTTTGATCACCGTAGTACTTCCATTTACCAAACTGCTCCAAATCCGGCTCATTCCAGACTTCATAATACACACCAGCAATTCCTTTTTCTCCTGAGTAATGGAGAATGGTCTGTTCAACCAGCCACTGCCACTCCTCCCAGTTATTTGGTTTACTTATCTTGGTAGGAGCAATAGCTGAGGGCATATAGCTTAAAGAAAGAAATGGCCGTGCTCCCATTTTTATAATGCTTTCGACTGCTTCATCCAGTTTCCTCCAGGATACCTTAAGGGTTCCATCTTCTCTTTTCACTACCCCGTAGTAGTCATCATCAAAGATGTGATCAAGCCGAATATGCGTAGGAGAAATTGCCTGCATTGGCCGTTCAGTGCCTGCTAGCATTTGCTTCCCCGGTTCCTCCCCTCCCTGGGCAAACCCTAACCACCAAGGTTCGATATCTCCTTGCCCTTTTGCAGCATCGACAACGAGATTAGGAGGAAAATACTCTTCAGCCACAAACGTTTCCAACTGCCGTAAAAATGGAGGTCGCAGCCACAGTAAAAATCCAGAGATACCCAGACAAACCAGTATAAGTCTAAGAAGACTGGCTGAAATTGATAGTTTCGTTTCTGTGGTCATAAAGTAATACCTGGTTTTACTACCAGTATGTTTTCTTCGTTTTCAGAGCCTTTAGCGTAGCTATCCTGAAAAGAATTTGGGGTAAACCGTATCTGTACTTCTGTTTTTTTGGAGAGAAGTTTACGAACATGTAATTTGCCCAAAAGCAGTTTCCCACTCTGCTGTTTTTCAAAACGGCCAGCGAGAGTAACTATCCCTTTTTCATTATCAACCTCATTTTCCAGATAAATATCTGCCTCACCAAAATTTGCCTGAATTCCGAGCAAATCCGGCTGGGCATCAACTACCAGTAAATTTACTGGGTCAAACGCGACTGTAAGGTCTACTAGCTTAATCGGCTGTTGTGCTTCTAACCAAAGTGATATCTCATACTCTTCTGCTTTAATTCTTTTTGTTTCTAGCCAGGAGACTACTCTGCCTGAAGGGCTAGTTTCTTCAGCCACATATAGTTCAGGTATAGTTTCTGTATAAAAAGAAGGTTTATTGGTAGATATCGGAGAAGTGCTGTAGAGATATTCAAGGATAGTAATAGATAATAAAATGACAAAAAGACTTAAGAAGTAATTAATACCTTGAAGTTTATGGATTTTTTCCATACATTTACTAAAGCGTATCCATAATAAGAATGCAAGAGAGAGGAGGAAGCAATAAATAAGCTGTTATTTTTTTTCTGAGGTTTTAATTTTCCCTCTAAATTTATCTTCTTTTGCGGTTTTCAAAATACTGCGGCAGATCATACAGTAAATAGGAGGTTTTAAGCCTTTTGCCTTGTAGAATTCCTGTTCTTGCGCTGTCCAAACAAACTGTTGCTTGCACTGTTTGCAAGTAATAACAATATCCTTTTTCATAATATCTATCTGTCTTGTCATTCTGATTTAATCTCAGAATCTCTTTTTCAAATTCTTAATTTTTCATTGCTAATTGATAATTATATCTCTGTGGACCTACCGAGAATCGAACTCGGGTCCCAGCAATGCGAATGCTGTGCTCTACCAACTAAGCTATAGGCCCAGAATAGATATATTGTACCACCTGAATGGAGAAGAAAAGATTATTTCAGGTATGCTAAGGGGTCTTGGTTAGCTCCATTGTAGCGGACTTCGAAATGTAGATGAACACCGGTTGAACGGCCCGTGCTCCCCATTTTTCCTATAGCATCACCGCGGTTAACCCTCTGGCCAGCTTTAACATACAGTGATTGCATGTGCGCATACAGAGTAACAAAACCATTGCCATGATCAATAATGACACGATTGGCATACCCTGAGTTGTCAGGCCAACCGGAAACCAGGACTGTTCCGGAGTCAGCTGCCAGAATATCGGGAGCACTGGAGTTAGCAATATCCAAACCTTTGTGGTACCAAACAAACCGCTGAGTAATACGACCACTTGTGGGCCAAACAAAGTTACCTGTCGCCGATACTGCTCCAGCATCAGGAGTTTGCCTATTAGCCAAGGTAGCATTCGGTGCCCACAGTGTTTCTCTAGGTTTAACACCATCAGGCACAATAAGGAGCTGTCCTACTGCCAAACCGAAGTTTTCATCGTCTGTGTAGGTGTTAAAGGGCCAGTTAACAATCACCTGAGGATCAACACCATACTTTTTAGCAATTGAATAAATAGTATCACCACGCTTAACTTTATGAACAATGCCGTCAATAGGAGGGATTTCCAGTGTCTGTCCGACTTTTATATCATCAACTGACTTAAGGTCATTTTGCCAGCGGATTGTATCTGCTGTTAATCCGAATTTCTTAGCAATAGAAGACAGAGTTTCTCCAGACTGGACTACATACGTCCTAATAGAGCTCTCAGGCTTAATTGAAATCTGGGTAGTTAAAGCTGCAGCCTGGACATCTATACTCTGACCCAATACTGCACCCCCTACTCCTTCACTTACATCCTGAGGGTCAGTAGGTAAAGCATCGCGCACTAGAGGCGCTACCGCCAACCCAACCAAAAACAGCCCTGTCATGGAAGTGTGTAAAAAGGGACGGACATATTTACCCCTTTTTGTAGTTAATCCTCCAACAACCACATCTTTGGCATCTTCAAAGCGGTAGAAGTAGAAAAAAAGACGGCGGTTAATGTATGACGAAAGTGCCAGGAAGAATTGATACAAACTTTTGAAATAGTCAGCAACAGGCGCAACAACAGGAACACCAAGCTTTTTCATAGTGTAAGCTAGTATAGAAAAGCAAAGCTATTATTTCAAGAGAAGAAAAGCTAAAAAGTACGAAGTTACAAGAGCGAGGTACCAAGTAGGAAGAACCAGGTGCAAGGTGCGAAGCGCTAATTCGAAGCTTTATAAAAGCGAAGGATGGAAATTTTGGAAGGATGTTCCTCATCTTTTTGAGTGAAAGGTACAGGCAGGCAGGCTAATAAGGGTGTCCTTTTTTTTCTCTTTCTTTGCGGAAAAGAGAAGAAAGTTTTAGGACACGCAGGAAAAATAGCATATTTACTTCAGGTAACCAAAGAAAGACGACAATTTTTTTATCAATCCAATTAAAAAAGGAGGCAAGGTGTACACCTTGCCTCCTTTAAAAAACTAACAAAATTGTTTACTTCCCTAAACTCTCCAGAAATTCCTGGTTGTTATCTGTTTTTGCCAGCCTCTCCATGAGAATTTCGGTTCTTTCCTGAGCTCCCAGCATATCAATCATCGTGATCAGGGTTTTAATCTTGTCATATGTCTTTTTATCAAACAGAAGTTGATCCTGACGTGTCCCTGATTTCTGAACATCAATAGCAGGGTAAATACGGCGTTCAGCCAATTTCCTGTCAAGGTGAAGCTCCATGTTGCCTGTCCCCTTGAACTCTTCGTAGATAAGGTCATCCATACGGGAACCGGTATCAACTAACGCTGTACCAAGGATGGTCAGTGAGCCGGTTTTCTTACCATCATAGGTATCAAACTCTTCAAAGTTTCTGGCAGCTCCAAAGAAACGCTTGGGTGGGTACAAAGCAGCCGGGTCAAACCCTCCGGAAAGGGTCCTTCCAGATGTAGGAATAGCCAGGTTGTAGGCTCTAGCTAAACGGGTAATTGAGTCCAAAAGGATAACTACATGGTTACCAAGTTCAACTAAACGTTTCGCTCTTTCAAGAGCCAATTCTGCCACTTTTACCTGTCTCTCAGGCGGTTCATCAAAGTTAGAAGCAGCTACTTCTCCTCTAATTGAACGACTGATATCCGTTACTTCCTCAGGCCGCTCACCCACTAAAACTGCCATTAAATACGAATCAGGATAGTTGGTAGTTAACCCATTCGCAATTTCTTTTAAGATTGTTGTCTTTCCAGCTTTAGGCGGAGAAACAATTAACCCTCTCTGACCTCTTCCCACAGGGGCCACCAAGTCAATAAGACGGGTGGAAAGTATTTCTTTTTTCGTTTCAAGGTTATACTGTTTATCAGGGTAAACAGGGACAAGTCTATCAAACACTACCCGATTGCTTTCATTAAGTTTATCAACAGCAACACCGTTTACTTCAGTCACTTTAAGAAGTCCCCAGTAGCGCTCAGATTCCTTCGGACGGCGGGCGGGACCTTTAACCATATCGCCAGGCCTTAGACGAAAGCGGCGGATTTGGCTTGTTGAAATATAGACATCCCTGTCAGATGGAGCAAACTCTGGTCGTAAAAGACCATGGCCATTGTGTTCCATATCCAGAACACCATAAACCTCTTCAGTCGGCACTCCAGCATCAGGGATAACTCGATCATCAACCACGCCATCAAACCTTCTTCCTCCATTCCTCTTTGGACTTGGAGAGGGGGCAGATTTTCCGGATGGCTTAGAATCCATACCTACTAATTTATCAATATCATCTGCATTAACAGAATTATCTGTTGTTTGATTTTTTTCTGAAGAAGAAGTAGAAGTCTTTGTTGGAGACATACATCATCCTTTCATATATTAAAGTATTGTTTATAACTGCAAACGCTAATTTATGGTCATGCACCAGGTTTTGTATAAAAACTTAATTTACTAAACTTTGGTAAAGGGAAAGGAAACAGTTTACCAAGTGCACATGTGTTGTTTTTTATTCTTCTCTTACCATGAAAAAATAGGAATTTGAAAATGCAAATTTCGAGGAAAACGTAACGTTCTTAGCCTAACACAGCCCTTATCTCTTGTCAATTTTTGCTTTCGATACTCTAATCGGGATTCGAAAGCCTGCCCTACTCTCGAATCCCCATTACAAGCTCGATCTACCAGCTCACAAGTTGAATGTCACCACGTTAACTTCTTGACACCAGCACTAACTTTTGCTATGTTAGTTTTACAAGGTATTCTTTATTCCTGTCCTTATAAAGAATCCTTAATTTAAGAGAGAGCATTGCTATTCGTCCACATTCTGCTGCCTGGTAGAATATAAAGGAGCGATAGTAATGCTTTCTTTTTTTGCTTCGAGCTGTCAATGTATGCTTCCCTTTTAACAGGCTAAGCAAACGCCTTATATCTTCTATAATAACACCCAAAACAGCTCCTGTCAATCCTATAACATCGAGCAATTTCGGGTTTCCTTTTCTCCTGTTTTTAGTGCCTTTTTATGGGATATACAAAGAGCATTTATTGTATTCAAAAATAAGTTCTATAATTTATTTTATAATAAATAATACTTCGGTCTTTTTGTGGGTAATTTGTAATCTATTTGGAGGTTTTGTTGCGAAATCACTCAAGCCGTTCTTTTAATATAAGGACTCTTTCAACTGAGTCTTCAAGGCGTTTCCTTAAATGATCTTCCTTGTCGAATGCTGCCTCTAATCTCTCGCAAACCGGCCTGTAGTTATTCAAATCGCTAACAATAAATAGATCTGCTCCGGCTGTAAAGCTCTGCAGCACAAACTCATCAAGCTTTTGCTGGCTGGTTACTGCCTTCATGGTAACGTCATCTACAACAACCACACCTGAAAATTGCAGTTCCCCTCTTAGAAGGTCTGCAATAAAGTACGGCGAAGCACTGGTAATAGCGGGATCAATGTGTGGATACATAAGGTGCGTAACCATAACAGCCCCTGCCCCACTATCAATAACCTGTTTAAATGCCTTTAAATCCGTCGCTAGCTCTGTTTTATCCAGATTGATCTTGGGTAGTACCTGGTGAGGATCGGAAACTGTATACCCTAAACCTCCGGGAAAGTGCTTGGCAACAGGAATTATTCCTATCTTCTTATACCCTTCAACCATAGCGGTCGCCAGTTTAGCTGAGTTAGCGGTAAATGCCCGTCCTTGCCTTTCAATAAACGAGGTTTTAACAGTACTACCTGTCGTTTCAACAACTGGCGCAAAATTTACATTAATTCCCAAATCTTTTAGTTCTTTCCCTCTTTTTACAGCAACTTGTACAGCTTCCTTGTAAGTTGTAATCTCAGACTGAGCCGTAGTATCTATCCAAGGAATCCGGCTCACCCTCCCCCCTTCCTGGTCAACAGCTATAAATGGCTTAATGCCCGAGAGAGTTGCCTGTTTGGCAATGGCTGCTGTTAACTCTTTAAGTTGATCAGGGTTTTTTATATTTTTATTAAGAAGCATGAAACCGCTGATTTCACCATTTTGCAGTAATATTTTTTCCTCTTCTGCAAGGGTTGTGCTTTCAAGCGTAGTGATCAGCAACTGACCTATTTTTTGCCTGTATGATAGTTTTGACATTTTCATCTTAACTTCCTGAGCTTCTGGGGGTAAGTTTGGTACCAGAGAACTCCGGTAGGACGGCTCTTTAAGAAACACGGCTCCAAAAGCACACCAGAGCGCTACTAGCACAACCAAACTAATGGTATTACCTATTAAGATTCTTTTACAATTGAGCCGGTGAAAAACTGAGCGGGATACTTGTCGCATAAGGCTGTAAATGATAGTATACTAAGTCTGTTATTGTGTGTACCAGGGTCTGGAAAATGCCTTGTAATCACTTTAACAACACAGAGGAGTTGTATATTTTAATCCCTTGAGTCACAAAGTGACGAAAGGGAGAGATCAATTATCCCTTTTGAGGGATAAAGCCTCTCAGTTAAGGACATATTCAAAGTTTCTGATACTTTAACAACACGGAGGAGTCGCATAGAGGTCAATTGCAGCGGTTTGCTAAACCGCGCCCCGATTTGGGGCCCGTGGGTTCAAATCCCACCTCCTCCGCAAACTTCATTAAGATTATAGAATACTCTCGTCTCTAATCTCTTCCCTAATCCTCTATTCTAAAAACTATTCCTGAATTAAAGAGTCAAACCCTCTATGTGTTTCGGATTCTAAAGTAGGGTTTATGTAAAGTACTAGGTCTTCAGCAAGGTAAGTAGATCTCTTAAGAAGCGGGTTTTTTGAAGAAGAATGGAAACGATATTCCTGTTCTTTTATCATGGTGCCCTTGACCTCTTTCAAAAAAGTTAGCTGTCCCGACTCAATTTCGTCACCCATAGTGCTGTTAATTAGGAGGTAGTCAACCGTATTAGGGTCATTTTGCAACTTACCGTCCCGTATCTCCTGGTCATACTCAGTCTTTGAATACCACTCTACATTAGGAAACAAAACTTTGTTATTTTTATCTATCCGCAAATCCAGAAAAACAAAATTATCTGCCACAATAACAGCCTGTTTATCTTGAATACTTTGCAAGCTTTCCAGTGCCTGCAACTGGTTAGCAGTAGCATTTTCAAGGTAAAGAAACTCACCCTCTTTGAGCCAAAACATCGTTAATACTGCTAAGGGTAAAAACCAGCTCAACGGATGTTTTTTTATAAAACCATTAACTCGGGCTTCAAAAGTGAGTAAGTGTATCAGAAAACAGATTTGCAAAACTAGAAGGGGTAAAAGTGGAATAATGTAAAAATCAAGAATTGTTCCTCCTCGAATAAGAAAAAAGGTAAAAAATACACTCATAAGTGCTAACCCAATAACCACTTTATTTTTGTGCTGAAAAAGAAGGTTAAGAACTAATGCTCCAAAACCAGCGCCAATCAACCATGGATCTATCTGCAGCCAGAAATCAAGTTTTTGACATAGGTCACTGCCTTCTTTCCAAAATAACAATCCTGAACCTCGTTTAACCTGAAAAAACAAGGTTTCGACAAAACTCACATGTTCTCCTCCGGGCAAAAACTCGCCTTTAAGAAAAGCAAGTAAAGGAAAAAGACTTAATAAAAACCCGGTAGTAACTAAAGCTAGAAGTGTCTGGTAACGTCTGTTAACCTTACTGTTCAGGACATGCACCATATAGAGAAAAGGCGGTACTACAAACAAAAGCGATTCCTTCGAAAGAACTGCAGCAGCCAAAAAGACACTACCCAAAAACACGTTTTTACCTTTGCTTGGCTCTCTAAGAAAAACAAAAAGACTGACAAGCAGCCAAAAAGAAGCTAGGTTATCTAAAAGTACTTGCCTATGAAATAAAACTGCCAGTGGTGAAAACGCAAAAACCACCACTCCAAACAAAGCAATAAAAACGGACTTCGTGACATTATGGATAAGTTTGAACAGAAAAACACTGGAAAGACTGCTCACAAGGATCATAAACAGCCTCCCGGAGAACAAGGAAAAGCCAAAAGCGAAAGGCCCTCCTGTAAGCTTTTGCCACAAACCTATCTGCAACCAACCCAAAGGAAAGTGGTCATACCAATATGTGTAGGGCCCCATTTCCTTAAAGTGAGTCCACCACCAAGCCTGGGAAACATAAATACCCTCATCTCCTAAAAACTTAGGAAACCGCCAGAAGCCGACCAGTAAAGGTATGGCTGTTAAGAGAAATACTAGTACTAAGGGTAGTAAAGAGTTTGGGTTTGCAACAGCTGGTAATTTTACCTGTTTTTGCTTCACCCTTTTAGTATACCCAAATTCTCACCTGCTATGCTATCCGGGCATGCAGACTTAGTGTGAAGGAGAATACAAGAGACGGTGGCTGTTTTGGTGGACTGTCTTTTCCCAGGTATATTTACCTAGAGTAAGACGCACAAGCGCCCTTAGAGATGAAATAAAGAGCATTAGTTGGTACGGGAAAAATGTCAAAACAGTCGTTATAAAAACACCTAAAGGAAAGCGCAGGTTGTAGTACTTGCGAAGATCATACAATCCCAAGGCGTACATACCCAACTGCATTACTAAAAAGTACGCAGGCAGATATGAAAGTAACGCCAAACCAACCGGAACCTGCAAAAATCTAGTCATAAGGGGTAGAAGCACCATAGCTACAAAACTGACATGCCTAAAAAGGGGTTGGGTTAGAATGTACAAACTCAGGTACTGCTGCTTTAGACTCTTAAACTTCAGCCACTGGCCTTTGAAAAGAATTTGTAAGTACCCGAAATCCCAACGGGAACGCTGCTTAATGAAAGCCAGTTCATCAACTGGAGTCTCTTCCAGAGTAGACAAATTTTCTTCGTATATAACACCAGTCTTAAAGTTGTGGTTAGATAGTCTGACCCCGATATCAGCATCTTCTGTTAGACACCCCTCGTCCCACTTCCCTACTGTTAGCAATGCCTCTTTTTTGATAAACACAGAGTTACCACCAAGGAAAGTAGTTTTATTTTTTGCCATCATAGGCAGAACTGACTTGTACCAGAAGTAATACTCCAAACAGTTAATAGCTGAAAACCAGGTAGAGCCTACGTTAATAAGCTGGACCCCGGCCTGAACAATACTAAGCTCGGTATCAGCAGCAAAAGCTTCAGATACGTGGGTTAAGATATCAGGATGAGGCTCGTCTTCAGCATCAAAGACAGCCACAATCTCGTGTTTAGCAAAGTGAGCGCCGATGTTTAAGCTGTAGGATTTAGTATTAGCTTCTCCGTCAATAGTAATGAGCCTGAAGTTATCGCGGTTTATTTGCGCTAATGCTTCTTCAGTTTTTGCAAGTGTTGCAGCATCATCTGCCCTTACTACTACCAAGACTTCATACATAGTTTTAGGGTATGAGATCCGGGACATAGCCTTAAGCGTGTCGGCAATAACTTTTTCCTCATTTCTGGCAGGAACAATCAGAGAAAACGTATAACTACCTTTTCCTGGCAAAATGTGTTTTTTGGCTTTAAGGCCTAATAGTCTGCCGCTTTCTAAAAAGGTATATAACATTGAGTAGGTCGATAATGCTCCCTGACCGGTAAGAAGCAGTGTCAAAGCTAAAAGAATTGTGGATATCAAAGGCAACTGAAACCAGACGGCCACGTAAAGGAAAAGGCTTAACGCCCAAAGAGGAAAGAATAGTAGTGCTAGTTTTTGTATATTCATTACATTTTGGGCAGCTATGCAAAAGCTGCCCCTATGGTATTTTTTGCTTCCCTAAATCCTCAAATTTTAAGTTTAAGAACTTAGGAAAACGTGAGAAACCGAACCAAACCAAAGACATGAACAAATCAATACCCTAAGGTATCAATAGGTTCAAGCTATAGCTTGATCACGTTTGTTTTCCCTCATCTAAAAGATGAGAAGCAGGGCCCCGTTATTGGGGAGCGCCATTCGGCGGGGCCCTGCTGTTAGACCGGGTGTTTCGCAGGTGACTTACGTCACTTGCGAAAAAGATGGATCAATTCCACCCGGTTGACCTCACGCTCAGTCTCGAGAACGTTCTTGACGTTGAGCCACCAGGGCGCGAACGCGAACGAGTCACGAGCCTGCGACAAGGTCATGTAGTCCGAAACTGTGACCGTAGTGCCAGCCGGCTCACCTCTCCAGGGATCATCCCCAGGGAGGTCGTTCTCGTAGAGGACAAGGTTGTCCCCCTCAAGCTTGATCCAGGATAGCTTCCAGAAGAAGTTACCGGGGATCTTATAGATCCTCCAGTCGGCTCCCGTCCAGACAGCGACGTATTGCACGCCATCGTTGGCGAGCTCGAACCCGGACGGAAGGCTGTACGTGGTCTCGAACTTGGGCGAACGATCGAGCAAGAGCGCATAGGGGAACTGAAGGTTCAGTCCCTTTTTGAGCTCGTCGAGTTCGACCGCGATCACGTACTCGATAGTGGCTGGGTAGCCGCTATCTACTTCCTTCTTGGCCTCGTCGACCTGCCTGCCTCCGAGGAGGTAGGCGACTGCGACACTCTCGGTCGTTTCGGTCTCCTCACCCACAGATGCGGGCTTGGGGGTAGACTGCGCCAGGGGATTGGCTTCGAGTGCAGTGATTCTGCGATCGAGAGAGTTAAGTCCCTCGTTCACATCCTCACGCATCCCCTGGATCGCTACAAGCACCGGATCAGGCGTAGGCGTACTCCCGTTGGTCCTAAGACCATTGGTTACAGCCTCGACCGAACCAGCCATCTGCCCCCACGGGACAATCCCGATGAGGACACAGATCAGGATGGCACCGATCACGGATAGAGAGATGGATGAAACCACTCTCCAGAACCGAGAAGGATACCATCCCCAGGGCCGCGACACAAAGAACAGAGCGATCGCACCACCGATGGCCAAGATGACTGCTAGGATGGTTAGCCATCTTGGCCATATCACGAGCGCGGCGAGCGCGGCGAGTCCCCAAGCCAACAAACCGGCAGGGGCCAGACAGATAGTCATGAGCAGCAACCGTTTCCAGTTGCTATGGCTACCATTCCCCAACCACGGCCATGGGTGCACACCACTGGCAAGAGTCCGCACGGCAAGATTCTGCCATGCGAATGCGGTTAGACCGAACAGTAGTACCACGGTGAACAACACGAGTTCCATGATTTGCCTCCTAAGGCAACTATATGCTCATCCTCTCAGCTCCCCATGAGTGAATGGCAATCGAAAACGGAATGTTTTTTCTCACTTTTATATGTAGCTTGTTTAGTTGGATAAGCTAATGAGTAAAATAAATACACTTCCGTTTCCCGTTGCCACCCACACGCAGGAAGCATTAAAGGTTTGGAGGCTTTTTGGAAAACAATTTGTTGCATTGCAAATTGCAATGCACGGTTTCTCACTTGTTAAAGAGCCTCCTGGCTATTGCCAGGAACTCTTAACCCCGTATTTTTGCGAAAGCGAACACAGCGTATGTGTGAGCGCTTCGAAAAATATATGTGGGTTAAAGAGCGCAGAGTTCTTTATTTCAAGCGCGCGTTGCGCTTACAAAAAACGCTGCCCATTCTCCCAACGTTTGTCGGGAGAGGCCAAGGGAAAACCCAGCTGGGCTTGCTTTAGTATTCCCCTTGCCTCTTCCAACAAAAAAAAGGCGGCTGCTTTAGCAGGTGCCTTTACCTTTATTTCAAACGTATTTTTTATTCCTGTCCTACTAAAGCTGCGCGTACTATAGCACATGTTATAGGACTTGTCAAATTATAGGATAACTGAGAAAGATGTAAGCTATTATGCTCTATTTATAGAAGTAAATATCATCAAGATATATAGTCATTATAGGATTATTACTATTATTACCCACTAACACCCCTTTTACTTTATGTATA
Organism: Patescibacteria group bacterium; assembly: GCA_050942955.1. Taxonomy (GTDB): domain Bacteria; phylum Patescibacteriota; class Microgenomatia; order UBA1400; family UBA1449; genus JBMNOG01. The sequence goes on from JBMNOG010000006.1 coordinate 14,671, forward strand.
CTTTCCAAGCCAAAGTTAGCGAGCGGCACAGCAACTGTAGTCCATGTAGTTTCTGGATTTTTGTCAGACAGGTAGTCAGAAAGCTGCAATTCACTGGACATAGTGTCAATATCAGTCTTAAGGCGAATATTGAGCATATCTATAGCTTCTTTATTTACTCTTAAACAAATTCCTGCAAACTGAGTTACATCCGCAGCTTTGTCGGTCTGCAGAAAAACTGCACCCTTTGGTTTCATTTCAGCTTTTATAACCTTATTCTCTTGCCCGGCTATAAACTGAAGATCAATCTCACTTTCCCAACTGTAATCCAGGAAGCCGTTCTCCAAAAAATCGGAATAAATATATAGTTCTTGGTCACTACTAGAAAAACTTTGACCAGCTCCTTTGGGAATTTTCTGTTTGGATAATAAGGCATTTTGTACAATCTTTCCGTACGAGCTAGGGATAAACTGTTTTTCATCAGCTAAAAGGCAGGGGCATCCCTGGGCAGAAAAGTTCCAGGCAGTCCAGCCAATTCCTTCTTCCTGGGCATAGGCAATGAGGTCAGTAACTGACTCTTCTGACATAGGTGGATAACCGCCAGCTCCAAATTCTCCTAAAAACACCGGGTACTCCTGGGCAATAAGACCAAACAAGCCTTCAAACTCTCCTGATTTATTGTAAGGGTTTGACCGGTAGACAATGTTTTTGTATGGAAGAGGGTCTTCCAACCAGGGATTAATGAACCTTCCCCATCCAAGGCCGCTGACAAAAATAAGCGAACGGGGGTTTTCTGCCCTCACTACCTCAATAAGCTGAATGTAGGCTTCTCTTAGCTGTTGCATAGTAACTCCCCGCGGCTCTGCCAGTAAGTCATAGAGGATTAGGGGGTCATCTTTGTAACGCCTGGCAATCGCCGCCCACATAGCAACTGTCCCTTGGTCCGGCATAGGCTGGTTATCGTGAATCCAAGGGTGGAGAATCACATAAACACCTTGCTTCCGGACAGGTTCGATAATTTCCCTTTCCATTTTGTCAAAAAAAGCTTCTGGATCTTCTTCAAATTCATCCTGAAAAACTCGGGTTCTGATAACATTAGCCTTCCACTGGGTAATAGCATAGGTAACCGCTTTACTGTTCCAATTATCCGTTCCCCAGTTAATGCTACTAACATTTACCCCTCTAAGCAACACCATATCTCCTGTTTCGTTAGTGATAAAAGGTCCACTGGTAGAGAGCCACTGCACTGGCGGTGGCCCCAGCTTAAGTGCTTTTTCTACAGGATTGGTAATCTTTTGGTTTACTATTCTTTGCCACACGTGAGAGCTACCGATTTTATAGATAAAAGGAGATACAAGAATTATTAGAGAAATGACAATTAATAGATTAGACCGAAAACGGCGCATACGTACTCCAACTAATGTTTTCGCCTGAGAAATAAGGCTTTGACTCCATTATAAATTGATTCTCCACTCTTTACTAACCCGTAAGCTTCAACTATTCCAATAAGAGGAATGATCGGCAAAAAGTAGCGGTCAAACGCCACTGTTAGGTATAAGGCTAAAAACAGAACAGTCCCCGCAAACCACCAGAGAAAGTAAAGGCTTTTCTTCTCTCTTTTAAGGACTTGGATTAGCAAAAAGCTACTGCCTAAAATAAACAGTAGCACATCAATACCATCTGGTAGCCAGGGTAAAAACCTCTGGTTATGGTTAGCAGGAAGCAGAGTTTCCTCGGCTATTCCCAAAATACGGTCAAAGGGTGATGTATAGGCTAGGCTAGGTACACTTTGCTGCATATTTAAAGCAACCTGGCTACGCCAGGAAAGCATTTTGAGCGTGTTTTGGATTGGATTTTCCCAGACAAAAGGATTTAAAGCTGTAAAAACAATAAAAGCCGTAAGGTACATCACCAAAATAGGGACAAAAGCCTCCTTTACTATTTTGGAATTCCTTTTTCTTTGAAACCACGGGATAGCAAGCATCCAGATAGAGCCTAGTATTGCTGTCATAGCAGCGTTAAGTTTAATACTGGTAGCACAACCAATCCATATGCCTAAAAATGTACTAAAACTGATAGTAATCCAGAAATTTTTTCTAGGCTTATTTGCAAAAAAGGCAAAAAGGAGGAAGTTTATCATCATAAAAAAGATAAGCATACTGTCAGCCATAGCTTGCCTTCCCCCACTCTGAAGCAACCGGTGCTGGGCAAGCAAAAGAAAGCTGGCAAACCCTGTTACATACCCTCCTACATAGTTACCCATAAAAAAAATAGCTACTAACAGAGCAAGGGTAAAAACTACCCCAAAGTATCGATTAATAACAATCACCTTATAAGCGTCTTGGTATTTCTCAGGAATAAATTGGTATTGAGGAGTGTGAGCCTGGTATTTTACCCACCATTGACTGGGAGAGTACTCTGAAAATAAAGAGTATGAGGCTAAATTCTCCTGAAAACCGGTTTCTGCAAAGACTTGTTGAGGACTTTTCTGATAATAAAGAGACGTCCAGGCACCGTAAAGATATTCTCCTAGTTTTGGCTGATCATATGAGTGATAGCTTTTCCAAGCAGTATGAGAGAAATCTTTCTCGAGGAAATACTTCTGAAAGAAGATGCCCCCTCTTTCAATCCAGGCATACTCGTCTTCATGAAGCGATTGATTAGGAAGATCTTGATAATACACAAAAGCAACAACCGTAAAACAGAGAATAAACAGCAGGGTTTTAGCAATAGTAGGCCAACGCATACTTAAACTATAGCCTATTTTTACCTATAGAGGAAAGTTCTACAAAATTGAAACCTGCTTTCTCTTAAGAAACAACATTACCCCACCCCATCCAAAAAGCAATCCAAACCCAAAATATTCAAGCAGTTGCGGCCAGAAGAAAAAGTAAGCCTTGGTGGCACCCGTGGGTAACTTCCAGCCATTGGCCCAGTTATTGATCTTAAGATGGGTTAGTGTTCTTGGAAAAAAACTGACTTTCCCCACCCCTATCCAGCCCGGATTATATGCCTGGTAAAGGACAGCTGTAGTTTCCTTCCTGAGTGTGTTTTCCAGAGCCACTCCATAAAACCAAGGGGTATAGTGCTTTACTGAAAAGCCAGTAACTGGTTTAGCTCGGGGTATATCGTTTTTTGTCACCAGTTTCAGGCTTTTTATGAAATTGTAAGGAAACGACCAAATTGTCAAATTTCTAAGCCTGTTACGACTCTCTTCCCTCCCATATGAAACAGAATCAAGGTAAACAGTGTATCCTTCCCCTAGGTCGTTAGATGGAAGCAGAACAAGCCAGTTACTGGCGTAGCGTCTACTACTACCTAGAGTTGTTTCCAGCTCAGTTCTGTCTGTAATTGGGTTTTGCAAGCCGACTTTAAAGGGTAAACCTGAAAAGTTGTTAGTTTCCAGCTTTATTAAATAACCCTGATTGTGAGGAGTGTTATCGAGATAGAAATAGTCACAGGCAGAGGCCCTGTTGCTTGCCCAGTATTCGATAACCTCTCTCCCCTGATCTACCAACAGCTTTCTCTCATATAAACCAGATGAGTTGCGGCAGTTTCTGGGGGGCTGGGTTTTGAAGCTGTCGATTTCTATAAGATTGGTACCAAACAGAGCAGAAACAACTTTGGGTAAAATAATTGAAACAGAGGTAGAACTAGAACCTCCTCGATTAGAAGACTTCGTATACTCAAAATCTTGTCTGATTAGTTGGGGATCTACTTCTATCTTACTAACGTAGCTGCTAGGATCTTCTGAATATAATCCTATAACAGTGGTGGTGTCACTAGGAAAAAGAGTGAATATCTCCTCATATCGGTTAATATCTACCCCTTCACCACCGTTAGTGCTCAGGTAACAGAGATTAGAACAGGTTTCTTTTGACAGAGTAATCCTTTGGGTAGGTTTGGCTTCATATATCTGGTTTCCAACTGTAACTTGGGGCAGAAGATATGTGAGAGTCAGTTCAAGCATCCGGGAAGGCATTTTCTGCCAGGAAATTTTTACAGGTACCTGTTTTTCTAGATTAAGAATATTGGGAATATCTACCTCGTATGTTTCTGGTACGTTCTTGATGGAATTTTTGATAGCAACAGTGTCTTTTTCCTCTGTAAGGTCGAACTCCTTATCGTTTTGGAGGTGGTTGGTAAATAAAGATGGAAAAAGGTACGTTACCTCACTGTTCTTACCTGAATCGCTGAACTGATACAGGCCATAATCTCTAAACCCCTGGTCTTCCCAGGAAAAACGGAAGTCATATGCAATATTTGGTACATCTGTATAAAGGCTAACAAAATTTTGGGTTTCAGGCTGATTTACTCTGTAAAGCCATAAAAATCCAAACTGTCTAGCTAAAACTAAGCCTGGAGCCTCTTCAAGAAACTGGCGCAACTCCTCATGGCTGCCCTCTTTTGAGGAGTAGCGGTTAGTAACAGAGGTATCAAGGAGCACCCAACCGATGTTGTACTTGGCAAAAATTGCCCCCAGGGCTTCATGGGAGCCATCGTTAAGTGCAGTTTTCAGTTCCCAGTAGTATTGCTCATTTTCCCTGCTCCAAGGGTCAAAAGTCCTATCTAAGATGGGTTGCTCAATGCCATACCATAAAAACCCAGACCCCCTGTACCCTCCCCCATAAGACTTAGGCCAGTTATGCCACTGCCACCCCCAGAAAGACGTCTGGGGAAAGTTGGCAATTCGGGTTTGCTTATCCTGGGTTTTTAGGTAAGCAAACAAGTCAAAGTATTCCTGGGGTACGTGCTGTTTTACTCTTGTATAAATCAGTTGCCCTTCAAATATGGGTAAAGCTAGAAGCACCAGTCCTCCAATAGCAGCTGCCAGCAGTCCCCAAGCTAGTAGAAGACTTTTTCCTTTGAGGTAAAACCATTCCATCACCCAGAACACACCAAAACCTACAAAAATTGAGTAGCTGAAACTGGCAGGAACCACCCACTTTGTAAATAGCGACCTGAATATCTGTGAAAAAAGCGGGATAACCTGAAGAAGTCTAACAATAAACCCTGTAGGCGGGTTTTCTCCTATAAGCATTACAAAGGAAACTATGAGAATGCTTAACAGACTCCATCTCCAGAGTAAATTGCTTCTAAAACTGTAGATAACTCCCAGAATTACGAAAGTAAAGAAAAGATAACCAAAAGCTAAAGGAATGGGGTTTTGTAAGTGCTGTCTCCAGGGTTGAACTAGATACACTAACTGGTCTTCTTCATTAAAGTCGGGGTAATCAAACCAGAAACCTCTCAAAAGCGCTACATCCACAAATCTTCCAAAGGCATTGTTCCGCAGCCTTGTTTCTTCTGTTGAGAGCTGGTTTATCTTAGCTTGCTTAGTAACTGAAGCACTTGTAAACGTAAAAAACACTACCGGAAAGAGCCAGAAAGCATTAACCGCTAGAAGTGTTACTAGTGCATCAAAAACGATTTTGAGGTGCGTTTGAACTGCCGACTTGTGGCTGCTGATATTTTTCAAGAGGTAATCGACCAGAAAAACAGTTACTACTACTGCATACACGATAAAAACAGTCTGAACGTAAAAAGAAGGGGTCATGAGAAAGCCAACTAGCCCAAACAAGGTCAGGTTCTTCAGTTTCCTCCTCTCAAGGTAACGCCTAAGGGAATATATTCCCCAAGGCAAAAATCCAAAGAACGTAGAAAATGGCTCAAAAGGGACGTAAAAGTTCTGAACTGTCCCCAAGTTAAGAAAGTAGAACAGCGCCCCTACCAAGCCCGCCCACTTTCCAAAAAACTTGTTTTTAAGAAAAGAAGATAGCAGGAAAAATATTCCCAGAGAACCAAGAAGGAGCATTCCCAGATGCCAAGCGTAACGCAGAACCGAAACTGGAAACAGTAGGCTCATACCCCAAAGAATAAGCTGGCGGACAAGGTCAGCCGCGTGCCCCATACCGCCTAAAAGCCCCACACCCTGATACTCCTGCCAGACAGCATGTAAAGAGCGGCTCAGGTTAAGAGGAAAATTAAACTCAGGATGGAGATTGTCCCAACCAGTAAGGAAAGTTCCCGGAGTGTAATTTGCAACTACAACTATAAACCACACCAGTAAAAGCAGTATCAGCGGGACATGACTTTTAATTTTAGAGAAAAACATGTTAAAGCCTAGTTTAGGTAAATGTCTGTTTTCCCTTATTTTGTGAAGGTTCTTTCTCCAACTGCCTTAACCGGTTGTATAAGGGAAATATGAGTTTTTTGGGAAGCAAACTCACTATAAGCATTTGTAGAAGAGTTATACTAATGTCTGCCAAATGCGGACGGTAGCCGTAACTCATAATCGCTTTCACTCTAGATCTAAGCGTAACAAAAAATGTCTTCTTAGGATCTTTTAAAGAAGTGTTATCGGGGTGGATGCGATAAGACAGAAGGTAGTCTTTGAGGTTGGCACAACTGCCAAACTGAAATAACCTAAACAGCAGGTCTACCTCCTCTGCAGTCTCTTCCCCTTCCTTGTACCACCTGTAGTTTTGGGGTAAGAGTTTGCGGTTTACCATAAGTGAGGGCTGCTGCAAAGGAATGGATCTAAAGATCATCCGGTAAATGCTTCTATGGTCTTGAGGGAACGTTTTAATACCCAGAATTTTTCCCTTAGTGTCAATGAGCTGGCACTGGGCTCCAACAGCCACTGTTTGCCCATGATGCTGCAAAAATGCCACCTGTTTTGCTAGCCTCTCAGGATGCATGACATCATCTGCATCCATTCTGGCAACATAATCTCCGCGGATTTTTGATAAAGCTAGGTTGGCAGCACTAGCCACACCCCAGTGTTTACCGTTGCGGTATGCAGTAATCCGACTGTCTGTACTTTCGTACTTTTTGAGAATTTCCCAGGAATGGTCTTCTGACCAATCATCAACAGCAATTAGTTCCCAGTTGGGATACGTCTGGTTTTGAATACTTGAAAGCGCCTGAGACAAAAACTTCTCGCCATTAAAAACAGGCATAAAGATGGAAACTGTGGGCCTTGGTTTACTCATTGTTGTTTCTCTCCTTTGAGGCTACGAATGTTTCCTAACCTCAAGAGAAAGGGCGGCGCTGTAGAGCTTGGCAAGAAAATGGTTCCTCCTGGTGGAGAAAACATCTTATGCTCAAGATACAGTGCCGCCGGCAAGGTAGTAGCTGTGCTGCTTTCTCTTCCTTTCCAGGACGGACTCATGGGGTATAACGGGTATAGTCAACCGCTCCACAACGCCAGCCTGAAAGAGGGTTGACCACCTCAAGCAGCCACCCCTGTTCAATTGCCTGACCGACCCGGAAGCAGAACTCCTGCTCTCCCCACTCCGAGGTTGTTACCAAGGCAAAACCGTCGGTAACGTTAAGGACAACCGGAGTGCCATCACTCCGCCAGGCTCTGTAGTGGCCTTCGATGCCGTTGACAACAACTCCGCCAGCGATGATAACGCTTCCAGTGGGAGCTTCAATCGTCCACACCTGATGTCCACCAACTCCAGTTGGTAAGTACAGTGAGGGGTGAGTAATATCCGGTTGGGGGTTAAGTCCAGTCGCAACAGTCCCGTTGATCACAATGAGAGGTGGTTGACCTACCGTACCCCTTCGTCCCGGCACAACAGCCATTTCGGATGCGGCCGCTGGTACAACACCTTGTGGTTCCAGAACAGCTACCCCTTCTCTGATGGTTGCAGCCATGATTCTCTGGAGCTCTTCTTGAGTGAGAACACCCTCTTGGATCTCCTGCCTAATTTCCTGCCTAAACTGCTCGAACTCCCCCTGAGTGACCTGTCCTTCACGGACTGCTACAAGAACCCGCTCCTCAAATTCTTCAAGGTCTGCGGCTGTAACTACGTCCACGTCACCCAGATCAGGCTCGATGTCCCCGCCAGTGTAGGCGTCACAGGCCATTAAGGCCACGATAAACACCACTACCAGAACAGATGTTGCTATTACTCGTCTCATCTGAAACCTCCTTCTCTTAGGGGTTTGTCCGCCTGACTCTCCGCCAGTTGTTTCCGACCAATCCCATAGCCACTACCAGAGTAATAAATGCCAGGATGTAGAGTATGGGTATCAGCCAACCCATAAAAACGCTGCGATAAGCCCCACCTTGGTCAAGAATAAACCTAGCCCAGGTTAGAGTACCACCCAGTGCTAGCAGAAAGAGCAAGCCTCCTACCCCACCTAGAATGAGAGCTGTAGTGTTAGTCTCCCTAAAGGTAGAAATCGCTACAACTTGGGATGTAGGAGGTGCAGGAACAACCGGTACTGGCCGTTCGCTCTGGACCGCCGCTCGGTGTACCTCCAAAAGAAGATCGTGGTACTGTTGAGAGTCATAGGTCTCAACAGGTTCACCTTCGAGTATATCAGCCCTCTGTCTGAACTCGGCTCGGCGGTCTTCGGGTACTAGGTCAATCTGTGTCCTTATTACCCGAAGATAGTGTTCTTTCTGATCCTGAAGAACACTGCGTCTGGCATCACGGCGGTGTTCTTCGATCTGGCTCTCGGCTATCCTATCTTCCAGATCATTTACCATCTCTTGGATCAACTTAGCCGCATCCTCTACCGGATACATATCCCAGGTTTTCCATTCAAGGTCATCAACCTGCTTCCGGTACTTCCCAGCTTTGTCAGGGGAAAGATTTTTGTAGACAGTGAGGACAATCTCCTGAAGAGTATCTCGGGTTTCCTGCTTGTAGGTCGATTCCCTCTTGTCTGCCCTCTGTTGAATAGTCTGGGCAGTATCCTCGTTTATATCTTCGAGAAGTTGGAGTGTCGCTTGGACATCAAAGTCGATGGCAGATTGAGAACGCTGTTCCTCAATTCTGTGCCGGAACTCTTCACGGTGATCTGGATGGACTTTGTCCAGCTTGTTCTCTGCCTTGGAAAGAAGCCCGTCTTTCACCCTGGCCTTACTCAGCACCTCCTCTTCTGTGAGAACCACCACTTTGTCAGCCACTTCCTCTCTCCTCTTCTCTGCTTCACTGGGTTCAGGGATTTCGTCACTTACTTTTGGGTGAGAAGGTGTAATTGGTGGAGCTTCTAGAATCGGTTCTCTAAGCCCAACCTCCGCCTTTATCCTATCTAGTTCTTCTTCAAGTTTGGTGTCTCTCCGGTTCAACTCCTCACGCACACTAGTCAGGATCCTCTGCTCAGAGCTTTTCAGTAGTTCTGCCAATAATCCCTCTGTTTCCTGAGCTGCTTCTTCAGCTATTTCAGGGATAGATTCCACACTCTCATCAACTTCCGGTTCCGTGGTAACCACTTGTGGTGAGGGTGAAACGGAACTTCTTTGAGCCTCCCATTCCCCTGTTTTTTGAAGAAGTTCATCTTCAAAGGCTTGACCGCTTAGACCAGTCCGGTTCTTGATCCTCTGCTCAAGAACTTCGATACCCCCTGTCCTCCATTCCTCTCTCAATTCTCTCGCCCAGTAGCGAAGCACGTAGTAGCGTTCCCGACCCGTTAGTCGCTCCATCTTCTCCCTCCAGTTACAAAGTTTAGAGACAACTCATCTACAACCAGACTTACTCGCCTACCCATTTAAAGAGTCAGAGAGAAAGCTGGTTTACAGCTTACTACCTTGTTAAAGTGCTTCTTGCAAAAAGTTAGGTAAACGCATATGTTCGCCGCTTTGTGCAAGACTCGTTCTGCCAAGTAGGCAGAGAAGAAACCCGATATCTCTTCCCTGCCTGCTTTAGAAATGAGGGCAAAAAAACCCGCTTTTGTGCGGGTTTTAGGGTTTAAAACATAGTCTTTATTAATTTCTCAATACTTATTTCTTTGCTAACATTAGTAACACACTACCTAAAGCGAAAAAACCAACAGGGCCCGCCAGCAAAACCAGAGGAAAATTAGTACCAGTAGGAGGCAACTCTTCAACCCCCAAAACTTTCTCCTTAACCACAATCTCTTCCTTTTCAACTACTGCCTCTCTGGCAATACAGAAATTAGCTGTATCTATGTCCTCTTCGCTGTCGAACATAGCTACAACCTTATTTGTGACACACATAGCCATCTCAGAAAGAGCACTGGTGTCTTTTATCCGTGCCTGGAACGATCTTGTTTCAGTTTCTCCGGGATCAAGATCAAATACTTCAAATTGCACCACTCCACTACCACCTGACGTATCTCCTCCTGATTGCCACTCCAACCAGTTAGGCAAAAAATCTTTAAGAGTAACTTGGTGCACTACTATATTGCCGGTGTTTGTCACACGCAGTTCAAATGTAACTGTTTCACCTGAACTGAATACAAGCTCATCCCTGGGAATGTTGTCTACAAATGTATTTTTATGAGGGCTAAAAACAACTTTGTCGACGTCAATCTCTTTCTCTTCACAGACCAATCCACCCCCATAAACTTCGCGGCAAATACGGGAAGCATACGCAGACTCCGCTGTCGTAAGAAAATATATAAGAAACCCTGTGGCAACAAAAAACAACGCAAAAAGTAGTTTCTTCATCAAAAAGAATTATACGAAATGTAAATTAAGAAACTATGAAAATAAATTGATATCTTCGTTATTTTTAATAATATTGGAGACAAAATATTGTTATTAGGTATTAATAGGTTCGGCTATTACTAAGAGCCGCTGCCAGGTGGTTCCAGGAGGGTAACATGTTTGCAAAATAAGGACATCCTGATCTTTTAGTTGGTCAACTAGGCTCAGGTCTTTTGGAGCCACTACCCTTTTTTCTCTAACAGTATAAGAAAATATCTGGTCTCCCAGTCTGAGAAAAACAGCATCACCTTTATTGAGCTCTTTTATTTCAATAAAGAGCGCATTGTAAGTGGCAATGTTCCAGGGATAATCTGTTGAGTGCCCGAAGATAAAAACCATCTTTCCCTGTCCTGGAAAGGCTGAATTCAAGGCATGAGCTACTCCTTTTTTCAAAGCTTCTGTGTAAATTTTTGAGTCCCCAGCATCAACGTTTGGCACTACTGAAGCCTGAAGACCGATTGCAGGAATTTCCAGCGAGAACGGAAGTGAAGCAGGATCTGGGGTAGGTACAGGACTAACATTAGGCAAAGCGCTTTCTGCATGGGAATCAAAAGAGTAAGTTGGTAAAACTGTCCCAATTCTTTGCATTACTACAGAAACTTGCGTCAGTGAAAACAAGGTAAAAAGCACTCCTACCGCAACAACTGCAGCCCCCAAGCTAACCTTACCTACAAACCGAAAGACCGTATTTTTTGGAAGCGGTTCTTTTTCGGAAGATGCCTGGTAAATAACTCCACTTTTTTTGGAAGCCATACTGTACAACTTTTTTAGTGGTAACCAGTGTACCAGAGAAGAATGAAACGGCAATGAAACTTACGCTAACGCTTTAGTCACAGCTTCGCGTATCTTTGAAACTTCTGAAGCAGTAAGAGCAACAGTATACCCCTGGGATTTGGCTTCTTTTAAGCGTTTATCCAAAAAAGAGACTTTACGAATTTCCCCAAGCAATCCCACTTCCCCAACAGCCACAGTCTTACTGCTAATAGGTTTGTTTTTGTAAGACGAAGCAATGGCGAGACATACCCCTAGATCTACCGCAGGCTCCCTTAAATTAAGCCCTCCGGCCACATTAACAAAGACATCTTTATCCCCCAAGCGCAAACCCGCATGCCTTTCTAAAATAGCACAGATAATTTGTAATCTCCTCTGGTCAATACCTGTACCTACATGTCGGGGAATAGCCAAATTGGTCGGATTAACCAAAGCCTGGATCTCAACCAGAACTGGCCTCACTCCCTGCATAGAACAAACCACCACACTTCCAGGTGCATTGAAAGAGTCTTTGCCGTTTTGTAAAAAGAGCTCTGATGGATTATTTATTTCAGTAAGCCCACTATCCTGCATAGCAAATACCCCTACTTCATCTGTCGGCCCGAACCGGTTTTTAACCGCCCGAAGGAGTCTGAACTCATGCCTGCCATCCCCTTCAAACTGCAAAACCGTATCCACCAGGTGTTCTAAAATTTTTGGCCCTGCGACTACCCCTTCTTTTGTCACATGCCCAACCAAAATGACAGGCACATCTGTTTCTTTTGCTCTGTGGAGCAGGATTTGCGCTGACTCCCTGATTTGACCCACTGAGCCGGCTACACCGGTTAGCTTTTCTGTCCAGATAGTTTGAATTGAGTCAATAATCACCACCGACTGGTCGGTAATAGATGCCACTATAGTCTCAGCATTTGTTTCAGGCAAAACAGTGAAGTCAGTGGGTAAACCCAATCGTTCTACTCTGAGCCGTACTTGCTGGGGAGATTCCTCTCCTAAAACGTAGAGGCCTTTACATTTGGCAACTACTGCAGTTAGAAGGCTTGATTTTCCTACTCCGGGAGGTCCGGCAACCAGTGTAAGCGACCCTGGCACAATTCCCCCACCAAGAACCCTATCTAGTTCTCCAAAAGTCGTCGGCATACGGGCAATTTTTTTTGAAGCTACTTCTGAAAGTTTTGTCGTAGGAACAGCAATTTTTTTAGAGGGTTTTCGGCCGCCAAAACCGGCCGGAGTGGTAGGTACAAGACTTTCCACAAGTGTATTCCATGCCTGGCATTCAGGGCACTGTCCTAACCATTTTGAGTTTTGGAAACCACAAGACTGACAGACAAAAACTGAGGTAGACTTTGCCATAGTAAGGGTTAGTGTATCACACCCAGTTAATCGGAACAGGTAAGAAAACTCTAAGCCTGTAACAAGTTACCTGTTTTTGTTTTACCGTCTAACAGTAATAACGTCTGTCAACTCCCCACTGGCTGAAGCAATGATACGGTTATTTTCATCCCGGGAAATGAAGTAACCGGTTTCTCCAGGCTGGTTCTCTGAAGGATCGGTCGGAATCTCAGGAATGTAGGTAGGTACAATAGTATCTCCCCCATCGCCAGCATTAGCCAGATCAAAACAGCCAACTGCTGAACCAATACAGACTGCCTCTTCCGGAAAACTGTCAGTTAACGGATCACCATCAGTATCGGGTAAGTTTCCCTGATGCTCAGCCACGTACTGGTAAATAGCATTGGTAATAGCATACAGATCAGACTGCCTTTGAGTGTCCCGGGCATTGGCAAATTGTCTTCCTGGGTTAACGGCAACTAACACAATGGCTGCCAAAATTGCAATAACACCGATAACTACCAGCAATTCAACAAGAGTAAATCCTGAATGCTTATGAAGAAACATAAAACCTCCTTTTAAGAATAAGAGTATGTATCTACATCAAGTATATCTTACTTGTAGACAAACAAAAACACTCAGAAACAGGGCAGGCCCACGGATTTCTGAGTGTTTAAGAAGTACTTCTTATCTGCGCACAGTAATGGTACCACCAGTCAGTTCTCCACTAGCTGTAGCGGTAACTCTCTGATTAGCATCAGCAAAGACGCTGTAGCCAGTATACGCATCAAAGTTAACAGTAAGATTTGGATCATGCGGAATTTCAGCAATATAGGTAGGCACAATTGGCTCCTCTCCACCGGCTATAGCCAGATCAAAACAAGCAGCACCAGTTGTTGGGTGAGTTCCACTACCAATACATGTTGGCGTAGTCGGAAATGCAGTTATTACTGCTCCACTAGCATCTAAAATATCCGGTAAATTACCGTTATGCTCAGCCACGTACTGGTAAATAGCATTGGTAATAGCATACAGATCAGACTGCCTTTGAGTGTCCCGGGCATTGGCAAATTGTCTTCCTGGGTTAACGGCAACTAACACAATGGCTGCCAAAATTGCAATAACACCGATAACTACTAACAGTTCGATTAAGGTAAAACCTCGATTTTTCTTCATAAATACACTCACCTCCTCCCAACAGCAAAATACGATTATTTCGCTAACACACAATATTACTCGCCTTCCACCCCTAAAATAACTCTAATATCAAACTTATCTTCTGTCTGTAATATCTCCTCTTTAATCTCTCCCCAACCTAATTCCAAAAGACGATCCTTCAGTGGTTTTTCCCACTGTCTATATTCATTTTTATAGAATATGGTAGTCTCGTCAAGTAGCGATTGACTGGTTACCAATTCCACTTCCGTATCTCCGGAAAAAAGAGAGCTGACCTGCTTAGCTCCTCCAGTCTTGCCAGAAGCATTAACTATCTCGACTTTTTTAGGAATAGACAGCTTAGCTGCAGAGGAAGTAGCTTGCTCTTCATAATTCTCTTTAGGAACGTTTTCTACTACAGCTTGTTCCGGTACGCGTTTATTAATCAGTGAAAGAGCTTTACCTAAACTCTGGCGGTTTAGCTGGGTAGCTGTTGAAATAGCCATGTTTTTATCTACCCCTATAGCGGTCTGAATTGTCTCTGCTGCTACTCTGAAAGAAATCAATAACAAAGCTAGGCCAACTAAAGCAAAGACAAATACAATGATATGGTTAAGAGTTAGTTTTAGTGAACTCATCAGAAACAAATAAATGGAACTGAGTTTGAACTATTACCTCACCTGAACTAGGATCAAAGTCTTTAGTAAACGTAACGGCCTTAATAAAATAAGGGCTGTTAACAATTTTGTTAAGAGCAGCATTTACTGCAGCTTCTGAACCTCGGATTCTTAACGTCATGGGCAAAAAACTCGGAGTCTTACCTATTTTTGTAGGCACATCGCTATCAACTGAAAAGCGCATCACTTCAACTGAAGAACGCAGACTATCCACAATCGCAATAAACTCAAGTAGGCTCGACTCTGTCGGAAAAGCAGATAGTACCTTTTCTCTCTCTTCTTCCGTTTCCTTAAGCGCTTGAGTCAGAAGCATCTCATCCTGTTCACTTATCTGAAATGCCAGAGACTGGGTTCTCAGTTTCTGTACAGTTAGACCTTTTTGGGGTAGTAAAGACAGCAACACACCGCTTCCAATTACAAACAGAGTCGAAAAGCTTATCAGGATAATAAATAGGCTATTGTTATTTGTTTTCTTGGGCTTTTTAGCCACTTTCTTTACTTCACTCTCTTTGCTTTGAGTTTTCGTGGTTTCAGTTGGTTGTTTTGGTTGTGACTTTGTATCGCTCATAAATCACCTACTTCAGTTTTACCGATCTCACTACTTAGAGTGAAAAACAGTTGAAACGGAATGTTTTCACCTTCAGCAAAACTGGACACAGGCAGCTGCACCTCATTGATCTCTGGCAAGTCTTCTAATGCCTGCTTAAAGGTTACCATAGCCTGGCGATCAGAAGCCATCCCCATAACTGTCCCCTTCTTTTCTGGTAGTGATAGCTGAATCTTGCCTAAAGTAATTTCGCTATTGGTTAAACTCTTAATCTTTTCAGAGGTGATGGTTGGGAAGTAATCAGTAGCAGATAGAACCTGGACACGCTGTGAAGCTTGATTAGCTGCTCCGGCAGCGGCTAAAGCTTCTTTCCGAATACTGGAAGGAGAGTTAAGGTTCTGGGTAAACTCCCGTTCTTTCTGCAGAAGCCAGAGGTAGACTCCACCTAGCGAGATAAAAAGAATGGCTGTAAACAGTGTCCAAACAATAAGGAGTTTAGTCCAAAACCTACGGTTTTGCTTTGATGTATAGGAAGAAACGTACCATTGAGGTAAAAGGTTAATAGTTTTTTGATCAGAAGGTAAAGCCACATTTTTAAGAGCTCCGGAAATAGCAAGCAGGTAGTTGTTGGCTACCTCCGGCTTAACAGTTATGGACATGGCGTAGCCTGATATCGGCAACTTCAGCTCTGAAAGTGACTCTACTAGCTGCGTAGTTACCCCCATTCCTCCTATCTGAATCCATTCCACCGGAAAATTACGGTAGTACTTACACATATGCAGGATTGTTTGCTTTAGGTGGTCAGAGAGTTGAGTAGTCACCGGAATAAGAGAAGTAGCCACTACTTCCTGATTTTTTGTTAGAGTCAGAATGGCTTCTGTTTGAGAAACATGGACCAGAAGTCTAATTCCTGGTTTGGCTTCAGCCAGACGTACCAGCGCAAGCGCCGGAGTTTCAACAGCCGCTACTCTTATACTCTGAGACTCAATCACTTTAATATAGGCATCAACTACTTCTTGGGGAACAGCTAGAAAGAGAATGTGGTGTTTTCCGTTGGTGCTAACTACTTGCCAGTCTAAGACTACAGATTCTAAGGGATATGGTAAAACATTTTCTGCTTCCCACCTAACTGCTTCATCCGCTTCTTTATCAGGCAACTTTGGGATTTCCAAAGACTTGGAAATGGCAGTATCTTCAGGGATAATAAGTGTAATTTCGCTTAGTGAAGTTTTTGCTGCCTTAACTACTTGAGTAACAGCTTGGGTAACTGCAACTTTGTCTTCAATCTTACCACGTTTAATACTTCCCTGTGCCAGTGGCTGAGTTACTGCTGCAACTATCTGTTTTTTGTGGGCATCCAGTTGCAGGAACTGTATTTGACTAGAAGAAAACACTAAAACACTGCTTACCATATGGGCAGTTTCAAAAATTGGTTTAAACCTCTGATACTAGCCTATCAGAAATAGAAAACAATGTCTATGAAGCTCAATATGGTTTCTTCTACGATACCAGAAGGGTAAAATTCTCCTGCGCTATAATAACCTAAACAACCACTATGAATAAAAAACGGATAGTTGTTATCGGCGGCGGGACTGGCACTTCAGTAGTTTTGTCGGGACTGAAGCAAACTGGAAAATGTGAACTGAGTGCTATTGTGGTCGTCTCTGATTCTGGCGGCTCAACTGGGAGATTAAGAGACGAGTTTGGCTTTTTACCAGTCGGTGATTTAAGGCAGTGCTTAGCCGCTCTAGCTACTGGAGAACATCAGGAGGAAGTCCGCGAGGTTCTATTGTATCGTTTTAGCAAAGGCAATGGGTTAGCAGGTCACAACTTGGGAAATCTTATCCTTACCGCCCTAGAAGACCTCAAACTAACTCCCGGAAAAGCCATTGAAACAGCCGGTCAGATTTTTCGCATAGACGGTAATGTCTACCCAATTACAGAGGAAAATGTCAACTTGGTAATTGAATACGGGAATGGTCTTATTAAAATAGGAGAAAGCAACCTAGATGATCCTAAACTCGGTGGGCAAAAGATTGCCTCAATCAAACTCTCCCCTCGTGCTTCTATCTATAACAAAGCCGCTCAGGCAATCCGTCAGGCAGACTTAGTCATTTTAGGTCCGGGAGATCTGTATGGCAGTTTACTGCCTAATACCCTAGTAAGAGGTTTTAAGACAACTCTAAGGCAAAGCCGGGCTCAATTTGTCTACATTGTTAATCTCATGACACATTTTTCCCAAACCCATGGCATGACAGCCTCCAGCCATGTAGATGAGGTAGTCCGTTATACCGGCCGCAAGCCGGACATTATCATCATCAACTCTTCCCCTATCTCTCAAAGTGTTCTCAAGCGTTACGCTAGCCAAAAAGAGTATCCGGTTAAAGATGATCTTCTCGCAAAAAATGGATACTGCATTGTCCGCAGTGATTGTCTCTCGCAAATTATGGCCAAGCCGGTCGAGGGCGATACAATCCCCAGAAATCTACTACGCCATGATGGACAAAAGCTAGCTAAAATTCTTCTTCACTGCTTACCTCGCTAAGTAACCAACAAGAGAGCTTGCACCATCAATTCAATGGCAATTTATAACTCCTTGAAGTATGATAGGTGTAATGCCCGCTTTTCTTCTGTCTTACCAGAGATGTCGAAACCGTGGTCAAGTATTAATTGATATCATCGTGGCTACCGGAGTTTTTCTTATTCTGGTTCACTCGGTTTTTTCGCTCATAGTAGCTATTTATGAAACCATTAACTATTCTAGGGTGCGAATGATTGCCAGACACTTGGCCAATGAAAAAATGGAGCTTTTGCTTAATGTCCCATATAGCGATCTGGGAACTACCACAGGAATCCCTAATGGTATTATTCCGGAATTTGAAACCGTTTCCAGAAACGATGTCAACTTTATAGTGCACACCACAATTACTTATGTAGATGACCCATTTGATGGAAATGCTCCTGTTGACCTTTTACCCACAGACTACAAACAGGTACGGTTAGAAGTTGCTCAGCAAGAAAGTTCAACACAAGTTGATATTGAACCAATTGTCATTGTTAGCCAGGTAGCCCCCCAAGGCATTGAAACTGTTACCGGCGGCGGCACACTCTCAATTTTAGTCATTGATGCCCAAAGCCAACCTGTTTCTCAAGCGCAAGTACATGTAGTCAGCAGTGATGTTGTCCCGGTAATTGATATGACCTTACAAACAAACATTGATGGTCGGCTTATTATTCCGGGGGCCCCTCCCTGTGCTAATTGTTACAATGTAACAGTCTCAAAAGATGGCTATTCTACTGACAAAACATATACAACAGATGAGGTAGCTAACCCCCAACGCCGCCCAATAACTGTAGAGGTAGAACGTCTCTCTGAAGCAACGTTTATTATAGACAGAACCAGTAATGTTACAGTCTATTCTCACCATGGAAGATTGAGTAACTTTTCCGTTTTCCCAAATCAGCTTTTCCGACTAACCGGCTCAAAGATAATCGGAACTGATCCTGATGGTGATCCTGTTTACAAGTTTGATGAAACCTTTACTACCAGTAGTAGTGGACTATTGGAAATTGAAGACCTGGAGTGGGATAACTACATGCTCACCATTCCTCCTTCTGAAACCTTGGTAGTATCAGGTGTCAATCCCTTCCAGCCTATGACAGTTAATCCAAATACAAACTATACTGTTCACTTTGCCTTGTCTCCTAAAACACTTAACAGTCTGCTTTTATCCACCAAAGACGCCAGTGGTAGCGCCATAGCTTCTGCCAGTGCAACGTTATCTCTTGGGCCTGATGTTATCGCTACCCAGTCCGGCGGCCTTATGGATGATCCTGATTTTGGGCAGGTATTTTTCTCTGATTTGGATGTTAATGCTTACGATTTTACGATTAACCATAGTAACTACCAACCTGCTACTGGGACAGTTACAGTTGATGGAACCACAGTCAATGAAGTTATCTTAACTGTGCAATAGAAAACTGATATGAAAAGATCTATCTACCAACACAAACACTCCCAATCTGGTTTCACACTTGTTGAGGTTCTTATTGCTTTAGTTCTCGTAATTTTTATTCTGGGAGCTATGCTGGCCCTGCAAGATATGATCTTCAACCAGCAGCAAACTACCATCAACTCTTATGTGACCATTGATACCGCTAACCGCGCAGTTGAACGCATGGCACGAGAAATCCGTAACAGCCGTATCGCCGACAACGGAGCCTATACCTTGGAAATATTAGATGATCAAAACTTGGCATTTTACGGCGATGCTGACGGAGATAGTTCCATTGAAAGAATCCGCTACTTTCTGGATGGAGCTGTACTAAAAAAGGGAGTAATTGAGCCCACCTCACATCCCGTAACATACCCTTTGGCAAACGAAGTGGTAACTGAAGTAGCTGAGGGGATAGTTAACGGAACTGAACCAATTTTCTACTACTACAATGGTGAATGGCCAAAAGATGAGACCAACAATCCTCTTCCAATAACTAGTCGACAGATTCATACCAGACTTATCGGCATACGATTAGTAGTTAACACTGATGAATTAAATCTTCATACAAATTATGAAATAGCCTCGTACACCCATGTACGAACTTTAAAAGATAATCTATGAAAAATTTTCAATCTGGTTCCATTACCGCCCCTCTCCTTGTTATCTCTGCAGCGTTCATTGTCGTTATCTACGGATTAGTTTTCCTCCTGACCAACCAGTTTGATACTACGTTCAGGCAAACAGCCTTTGATCAGGCTCTTTATATCGCTGAAGCCGGCATTCAATACTACCGCTGGCATTTGGCTCACGCTCCGGAAGATTTTACTGATGGCATGGGACAACCAGGACCTTACGAACATCCATACTACGATCCTCAAGGTGAGGAAATTGGAAGATTTTCTCTGGAGATTACGCCGCCCACTGCCGGTTCGACGTTAGTTACTATTACTTCAACTGGCTGGGTCACAGGCTATGAAGCGGCTAAACGAACTGTTACTGTTAGTTACGGCATTCCTTCACTTGCCCGCTACTCAGGAGCCTCAGAGGCAAGTATGTACTATGGCTCAGGCATCACAGTTAACGGACTAATTCATTCAAATAATGGCATCAGGATGGATGGGACAAACACATCTCTTGTCACCAGTGCCCGAGAAAACTATATCTGTGGGAGTGAGACAGGTTGTGCCAGCAATCCTACATCTTCTACTGTTTGCAACTACTATCTTCCCTATGCAAGTAGTTGCCATTGGGAAAATTTCAGGTGCGAATGCCCTCAAAACTGGTCTGGTTGCCAAAGTCCTTGTCAATGGATAAATGGTAGCGGTTGTCAGTGTCCAGCTATTTGGGGTGAGGGTCCTAACTCCAACCTCTGGGACTATCCTGAACCGCCTATTGATTTTGAAGCTATTAACTTTGATTTTCGGGAGATGAGCGAGGCTGCAGACACACATAACTCTCATCTTGGTCCAGCTACTGATTTTGGCAGTAATAACAGAGGTTACCATGTAGTCTTTAACAGCAGCGGCACTGCCGATGTTTACCTTATAACCGAGCTCAGTAGCCTTAAAGCCTCGACTGCTGAGACTGGCTGCGAAAACTGGAGTCAGGTAATTACTTCTCAAAATCCTACCCCAATTAGAACTTTTGATCTAGATACTACCCCAATTATCTTTTTAGAAGATCATATCTGGGTGGAAGGTGTAGTTAATGGTAAAACCAGCTTGGTCGCTGCCCGCTTTCCTACAGGCACTAACAATATGGATATCTGGATTAGAGGTAATATAACTTATCTTGAAAAAAATGGCCAACATAAGTTGGGGCTCATTGCCCAGCATGATATCTACTTTACCCGGGATGTTCCCAATGACTTTGAGGTGGACGCGGCACTGCTAGCTCAAAACGGAAAAGTTATCCGCCATATCTATACTTGCCTGTGTCCAGTCTGGTACAACCCCTTTAGAGCTTGTGACACCTCATCTCAGCGTGTAAAAAATTCACTTACTATTTACGGCACCCTTATTTCCAGGTACAAGTCTTACTGGAATTCGGGTGATCCTCCATCCTCAGGTTTTATTACCAGAACTATGACATACGATGGCACTCTTCTTTACAATCCCCCTCCTTACTTCCCAACGCAAGGAGAATATGAGTTCATTAGCTGGAAAGAAGAGTAGATTATAAAGAACAGCGCACCAAGCTAAAAAGCTATGTATGGAGTGCGAAGAACTTGGCACCTAACACCTTGTGCCCGAAACTCCTTACCTCACATTTAGTGGCTGATATTTGCACTCAGTGCTCTATTCGCCACAGATAGTATTAGAGATAATTATTTTCCTACCCTCAGGGATTTCTACTTCATCACAGACATATGAATCTTCCTCCTGGGGGCCGCCGCCGCCGTGCCAAGGGTTACTACCATCTTCCGAACTTTCAGAGGTAGGAGTTGGTGAAGGAACAGAGGAGGGCTGAGGAGAACTAGGGTTTAGTGTCGGCTCAGGACGGAGAGTGGGTAACACTCCTTCATTTTCGTAGATTTCATCTAAAGTCTCTTGGATCATGTCTCCTACCTCCTGCGTTTTCTCATCAACAACTACCGTTATCTTCTCTCCGTCTGCCATAGTAAGTTCAATAGCCAGTCCTGTTCCCACAAACTGCGTTAATTGGTCAAAATCTAAACTGTCTAGAGACTCAAAAAAACGCCGGACTTTTTCCGGATCCCAGGTTTGAGTAAACGTACCAAAAGGCGTTTTAATAGTGACATTTCCATTCCTTTCAACTGTTACTGTGTTCTGTCCATCACCAAAGGTAACAGTTGTAACCTGGGTAGGCTTGGCCGGCTTAAGGATAAGTTCATAGGCTTTCCAGCCAGCTACCGACACCAAAACTACTATTACTAGTAACATCACTAACGTAAGTAAGGGATTTTTTTGAATAAGCGAGTTAAGATCTTGGTTCATGGTGTCTTAGCGCCCACCCTGCGCAGTCTGCATATTGCCCACCACACTGTAAATAGGAGCAATAATCATAATAACCATAGCTCCAACCGCTACCCCGATTACCAGCATAATAATCGGCTCAAGAATTGTGGTAAACTCTTTCAGGCCATCTTCCAGCTCTTCTTCGTAGTAGTCAGCCAGTTCAAGCAAAACTGAATCAAGTGCTCCTGTTTTTTCTCCGGTTTTAATAGTTTGAATCATGAGAGAGGGAAAGACCTTTTTATTTGTTGTTAAAAGGCTGGCAACAGTCTTACCTTCCTCAATTCCTTTTTCAAAGTTCTTAGCTACTTTCTGCATATCAAACTGTGTTAGGGTCTCTGAAGCAATGTTTAAAGCAGTAATAATGGAAACTCCGGATTGGAGCAAGGTTGCTAGCGTTCGGGAAAAACGGGCAAGATCAATTTGCCGACACAGTTTCTTTATAATGGGAAAGTTTGATAGGTATTTAAAAATGACTGACTTGGTCTTATGGTAAGTAAGGAGAAAAACAAAGAAAGCGGCAAGGGTAAGAATGGTGAGAATTGCCAAAGCAGCATTTTTTCCCATAAAATCCCCAAACTGCAACAGTAGCTTCGTAGGCAGGGGTAAAGGGATTTTCATCTTAAGAAACACGGTGCTCAGTTTTGGCAACACAAAGGTTATCATTAAAACCCCTACTCCCAGCATAGCAGTGATGATGACTGCCGGATACATCAACGCTCCCATGATTTTTTTGTTCAAGCGGTGAACAGCATAAAGCTGCTTAGAAAGGTAGGCGAATGTTTTTTCTAAAGACCCTGACTGCTCCCCTGCATGCACCAGAGCTAAGAAAACACTATCAAAAACTTCTGGGTATTTGCGCAGGACAGTTGATATTTCCCCTCCTTCCTGCATAGTAAAGATCATGTCTTGGAGAATGACTTTCATTTTAGTATTTTCCGTTTCTGAGTAGATAAGCTCAACTGCTTCAGAGGCTGACAACCCAGAACGGATCATAACCGCCATGTAGCGGCAGAAATTAGCTTTTTCCAAAG
Source organism: Patescibacteria group bacterium (assembly GCA_050942955.1). Classification (GTDB taxonomy): domain Bacteria; phylum Patescibacteriota; class Microgenomatia; order UBA1400; family UBA1449; genus JBMNOG01. The sequence continues at coordinate 37,607 of JBMNOG010000006.1, forward strand.
CAGAAACTTTTCCCCGGAAGAACTGGATATTCCCTCTAATCTCCCGAATAGAGAGTATTTTCATTTTCTTAGCTCTTAGGGAAGCTGCAAGTTCATTCCTACTTCTGGCTTGCAGAGTCTGCTCTACCATCTTCCCGTTTTCCAATAAGGCTTTGTAGCAAAATTGAGGCAGAGGGCAAATGTTCAATTACCAATAATCAATTTTCATTTATTGGTTTTTGGCAATAGAACACATCATAACTAGTAATTGCTCATAACTGGTACCTGATTATTGAACATTTTTATTTTCTCTTACTCTCTTACTGCTCTTAAAACTTCTTCTAAGGTAGTCAAGCCTGAAGCCACTTTATCGATACCATCCTCGAGCATGGTAACCATCCCCTCTTTTTGAGCTTGATCTTTTAACTCATCCCCTGATCCTCGCTTGATTATAAGCTTGCGAATCGCCTCACTCACCTCAAAAAGTTCGTAAATACCAATACGGCCTTTATAACCCGTACCTCCACACTCAGCACAACCTTCACCTTTGTAAAATTTCTGCTTGGAAAGGTCTTTGCCGAGCATTTTTTGGAAGTACTCCAAAGTCTCCTTATCTGGCTTTTTCTCTACCAAGCAGTTTTGACAGATCTTACGCACCAGACGCTGGGCAATAACTACATTAACAGTTGAAGCCAGTAAGTATCCTTCTACCCCCATATCAAGCATCCTTGGAAGAGCTCCAGGGGCATCGTTAGTGTGTAGAGTAGTTAAAACAAGGTGACCTGTCAAGGCAGCATGGACTGCAATCTCAGCCGTTTCGGTATCACGAATTTCTCCAACCATCATGATGTCCGGATCATGCCTCAGAAGAGACCGGAGCCCGGCAGCAAACGTTAGGCCCGATTTAGTATTCACCTGAATTTGCGTCAGTCTGTTTAAGCCGTACTCAATCGGATCCTCAATTGTGCAGATCTTAACGCCAACGTTATTGAGCATGTTAAGTACAGAATACAACGTGGTAGTTTTTCCTGATCCGGTAGGCCCTGTCACTAATATCATGCCGTGAGGCCGTTTTATTTGGTCTTTAATAGTTTTTAGGTTTTTCCCTGAAAAACCTAGTTCTTCAAGAGAATGAGGCCTGGTAGTTTCAGGCAGCAGACGCAGCACCACGTTTTCTCCGTAGTAACCTGGGATAATGGAAACGCGAAATGCCACCACCTCCCCAGCCATATCGTATTTATAGCGCCCATCCTGAGGTACACGGTGTTCATCAATCTTAAGATTTGCCAAAATTTTAATTCTTGCCACCAGTGCCTGTTCTACCTTTTTAGGTAAAGCCACAATGTCGCGCAACACCCCATCCACCCTAAAACGAACCATAACCTCATTAACCAGTGTCTCCAGATGAATATCGGAAGTACTCTCAGCAATAGCGTATTCAAGGATAGTATTCAGGATTTTGACAATCGGAATGTCTTCAGCAATTTTTAGAAGATCTTCACTTTTGCCACCAGCTTTTTCAACGTTTTCAGAAATAATTTTTTCAAAGTCTTCGCGGATGTTACGTTTGTACTGTCCTAAAGCCCTTCGAATGTCTGCAGTGGTGGCATAGTAAGCTTCAACAGTCAAGCCTGTGTGTCTGCGCACAAACTCAAGCGCCTCAAAGTTAGAAGGGTCTGACATAGCCAGCTTTAGCGTCTCTTTCTCTAAGGCAAAAGGAACAACCAAGTGAGTTCTGGCAGTTTTTTCCGGCACAAGCTCCAGAACTTCAAGGGGAATAATTTGTTGGCCGATAGTAACAAAGGGAACCTTAAGATGTTCAGCTATGATCTGGCCTAAAGCTTTTTCAGAGATAATTCCCCTGAAAATTAGAATGTCAGTGATATCACTATTAAGTTCCTCAGCAGATTTAGCAGCTAGTTGAAAATCCTGCTCTGTAACAAAACCAGAGGCAACAAGAATCTTTTTAAGTTGGGCAGATGAAAACTTCATAGACAGTAACTCCTTGATGCTACCTTAATTCTAGCTAAATACCACTGAACAAGCAAATTAGAAAAACACAGATAAGTAGAACAGGATTAGAGGAAATTTGGAACGAAGCGTAGTAACAGTATTTCAACGTTATCCTAAATACTGTCTTACTTTTTCAGCGATTTGGCTGGGGGTATAGTTAGCTTTAAGAAGAAATTCTTTAACCCCAAGCTGAAGGGCTTTTTCTCTCTGCTCAGGCTGACTCAAGTTACTAAGCATAATAACTGGCAGGTTTTTAGTTTCAGTATTTTTGCGCAACTCTTCAAGTAGCTCCAGTCCTGAAAGTCTTGGCATCATTACGTCCATTATGACAAAGTCAGGCTTCTGGTTTTGAGCAATATCTAGTCCCTGCATACCATCTCCGGCTGTTAGAACCTCATAGCCTTCTTTTATAAACTTAGTTTGGTACATTCGCACCAATAGCGGATCGTCTTCGACAATTAAGATCTTTTTAGCCATATTTACCTTTGTTAAGCCATACTCTACTAACTTGTTAGTAGAATGTCAATTTACTGGTGCTCTGAAGAGACTACAGGCAGTTCAAACCAAAATGTGCTCCCTTTTCCTTTTTCTGAAACTACTCCGAGCTTACCATCAAATTTTTCAATTAAAAGCTTTGTAATGTATAGTCCTAAACCTGTTCCTAAAACCTTGCCAGCGCTTGATTCTGCTCTGAAAAATTTCTGGAAAAGTTTGTTCTGTTCATCCTGAGTCATGCCGTACCCTGTATCCTTAACTTCAAAGCGAACAGTCTGTTCATCAGGTTGAGAAAGGGTAACAGCAATGCTTCCCTTATCAGTGTACTTAATAGCATTACTAATGAAATTTGCCACCACTTCATAAATTCGATCTTGATCAACAAATACTTTGTCCTCAATATTCTTTGAAATATTTAAACTGAAATCTAATTCTTTATTTCTTGCCTCAATTTTGAATTCTTCAAAAGCAGTTTTTACAATTGTGGCTAAATTGCACTTCCCCATCTGATAAACTAGTCTCCCTTCTTCAATTCTGGAGACATTGAGCATGTTATTCACCAAACGAATCTCTCTTTCCGCCCCCTCCAAAGCTCCTTCTAAATACTCCCTTACTTCCTTGGAGACTTTACCGGCATCACCTTCATTAATCATTGAAAGGTAACCCTTAACCGCAGTTAGTGGAGCTCTTAACTCGTGAGCTGCAACTGAGATAAACTCATCCTTCCTTTTGTCAAGCTCTTTGAGCTTGCTATTAGCTTCTCGTAGTTGCTCTGTTGCCTCCTTGATCTTAATTTTCAATCTTTCGCTAAATTGCTGGATTTCGGTATACTGCAAAGCGTTTTGAATAGCTACAGCCAACTGGGGGCCAAGTATTTCCAGGGTTTTAATGTCTTTGCCTGTGTAAATACTTCCCGTCTTCTTATTCCCCAGTGCCATTAGCCCCACAATCTCACCCTTGGACTTTAGCTGCACAAAACAACCAAAATCTCCTTTACGCATCACTTTCTTCAGACCTCCTTCTGGAATGTCATCAAAAACAATTAAACTGCTTTTGTGGGCAATCAAATCCCGGTATTGTTTTAGAGAAATATTGTGTTCTTTTTCTCCGTTACCAACCTCTGCACAAAGATCAACTTTACGTTTTGTTACGACATAAAGTCTGCCAAAGTCTACATGAAACGTTCTACTAAGCTGCTGTAACACTCTTTTTGATAATTGCTTTAGTTCTAGTGTTGAACCGAGAATAACTGAGATTCTTGAAAGCAGCTCTTGAGGATCATAGTTTTCCTGGAAAAATATCCTGTCTGTACTTTTCTCTAAAAATCTCCTTAAAGGTTGGAATGTATACGCAACAATCAGGGTCAGTAACACTGAGATCACCAACTGATTTCCATTCAAGGTACTCGGAAGAAGTAACTGCCCTACCCCATAAAGAGCTACAGTGTAAAAAGTGATAATAATAAGAGAGAGCAAGATGTATGACACCGTCCATGCCACTACCAAGCGGATGTCCATCAGGTGATGAGCTACGATAGCGTACACTGTGGCAATAACCATGAAAAAGGTAAAGTTAGGACCAAGTGCTACAAAGGTGTAGTTCTTAAACAGAAGAGGTATTGCCAAATTGAATATCAGCCCAAAGATAATACTGGTTACAGTACCCAGCAGGATGTACTTAATCTGCTGCTTAGAAACACCGGAAACCGCAAAATATTTCTTAACTAAAGTAATTGCCGCCCACCAAAAAAACGCAATCAGATACGCTGCGTATACATATATTCCTACCCCAGTAACAAGCGGCCGGCTCTCTCCAACAAATTCTATTCTTTCTAAAACAAAACCAGGAATTGCAACCAGTGTAGTCAAAATAACAGTGGAGGCTAAAATAAATAGCTTAAGCCATTTCTTAATTTTCCCACTTGGGAAAACGTGTGTGAAATAGAGTTGGCCCGAAGCAATAGGAATTATACTGGCATATGATAAGATTGCCCAAAAATAAATCCATGTATATGTGTTTGAAAGTCTAAAAGCAAAATTAGTAAATGCCCATAGGGCAATTCCAAGCAGAACTACAAAGAACGACCTGTTTATTTTGCTTTGGGGGTTATTAAGGAGAACAATTAAACCAAGTACAAAGTTAATTAACGTTGTAACAAGAAGCAAAGTTATTTGCCAGTCTACACCCATATATCACTAATTGTAGCAGCTATATTTCTGTTTAAGTAGGTATAGTCTTACTTTTCGGAAGATTTTAAAGGAGGTTGAGGACATCCCTCCAGAAACCATGCCAGTAGTTTTGGGTTTTTATCTGTCATATTAGTTTTTGCTTCTTCGCTACTCATAGTTGAAGCAACGTTAATTTTATCTTTAGCATGGAACTTGTGCTCTACTCCAATTTGCTTAAAAGGGAAACCATATCTTTGAAGAAGCTTCAGTAAACCTCTGGTCGTTACGATGTACCACTCATCTCTTCCTGTAGCAATAGAGAAATGGTAAGCTGCTTTGTAAAGACACATAGCAGCTTTGTTTCCCTCAGAAGATTGCCTGAGGTCTTTTTCTACTGCAATCCGAGTTACTTCAAAAGAGTTGTTAGGGTCGTCGTGCCACTCACACTCTGCTTCATTGGGAACCATTTCTTTAAACGGGCCATCTAACATAAATCCTTTGCCATTAGCAGTGGGGGTTATGAGTCTTACGTACCCAGCCAGCTCCCCTAGCCTATCTTTGTGAAATAAACCAATATGAATAGCTGTTTCATCATAATCGTCACTTTTCATCTCTTGTTCTGGGGTTACCCAACCAAGCTCATCAGCAAATACAGCAGTCCGTAGTTGGTGAATTTTCCTTTTCATTTCTGAATTTGAGTAATCAAGCTGGGAAACCTCAAATGGTCCATCAGTAAATTCAATCCTCTCAGGCAAAGCCTGTCTATTTTCAAGGATTAATCGAAGATCGCTACTAACATCACTTTCTACAGTAGCCTCTTCTGTTTCAGGAAGAATAACATCCGTTTCCATACGCAGAGTCATTTAGTAGTGCTATTTATTAACAGTAAAGACTTATAGTAATCTTTATACCAGAATACTCACTGAAAGCTTTGTTTGCAACACCTTATTAAAAAGCCCTGCAGATTGCAGGGCTTTTTAATAACTATGTAATTATCTTTAGGGCTTACTCCTCTTCATCCTTCATACTCTCAAAATACTCTGAGAGTTCTTGTTCGACTTTTTCCCAATCCCCCTTTTCTTCCCTGATCGCCTTAAAAACAAGCCTGAAGTCAATGAGAATGGTTTTGTCTGTTACAATCATTTTTTGACTCATATATTCTCCTATTACTTGTACCCTACTGGCTTAGCTGAAAGCACCATTCCTAAGCTAATCCGGTGATTGTCAGCATCCAGAGATTCAATGTAGACATCTACTACCTCTCCGACTTTAACATCAGCATCAGATGGGATCTTGGAAATATGAATTAAGCCCTCAATACCCTTTTCAATCTCAACAAAAGCCCCAAATGGAGCCAAGCGGGTAATAGTACCTTTTGTCTTGGTATCGGTAGGATACTTCTTGGCAATTTCTTTCCAGGGATCTTCCTGCAACCGCTTGATGGAGAGGTTGAGCTTACCACTATCTTCATCGACATCAATCAACTGGACATCAACCATGTCACCGACTTTAAAGAGTTTGGCAACATCGTTAACTTTTTCCCAGGAAATCTCTGAAATGTGGACCAAGCCATCCAAGAAGGGACTGTCTGCCTTTTCCGGCTCGAGCATAACTCTGACAAAAATACCAAATGGCATAACTCCGGAAACCTGGCCTTTGTATGTTTCTCCGACTTTAACTTCAGACAAAAGCTCACCCTGCCGGTCTAAAATATCAGACTCAGATACTGCTTTTTCAGAAAAAATAAGGCGGTTCTTTTCCCGATCCACCTCGATAACTTTTACCGGGAAAACCTTGTTGTAGAGCTGGTCAAGCTTACCTACCCACTGTCTTCCAAACTGGGAAACAGGGATAAAACCGCGGACATTCATAAGTCTGGCAATCATGCCACCTTTGTTAATATCCAGCCCTCTTACCTCTACTTCTTCACCTGTTTCAAGGTATTTATCAAACAATTTCCACTTCCAGTCATTAGCGGCCCTGGAAAGAGAAAGGAGAATCTGGCCTTTCTCATTTTCCGGAGAAACAACGGTGGTTAAAACCGTATCACCGACATTAAGAAAGTTAATATAGTCTTCAACATACTCCATCTCTTTCTCAATAAGAATACCTTCGGTTTTTGCTCCAATATCAAAAAAGACAGTTCTCTTGCCTTTGTCTGTAATAGTGGCTTTGACTTCCTGACCTTTTTTAAGACCACGAAGCTCATACCCTGTCATTTCAATAAGCTCATCCATGGAATTGGGCTGGGTTTTTAAGCCTTTACCCTCAAATGGATCTATCCTCTCTTTCAGGGTTTCTTCAATTACCGAGCGGGCCAAGGTCTCATTGGCTTTATTCTCTGTTGGAGGTTGTGCAGTTTTTTTATCATCTGCAGCTTTAGCTTCAACTTCTTTAGCAACTTCTTCCTTTTTAGAAGTCTTGCTTTCTTTTTTAACAGTCTTTTTAGCAGACTTTTTCTCTTTGTCTTTAGGGGTAGTTTCTTTAATGGGCTTTGTAACCTTGACGGTCTTAGCAGTTTTCGTTTTAGCGGTTTCTGCTTTTTTTGTTTTCGCAGCTGCCGTAACTTCTTTCTCCTCCTTTTTTATTTGCGTTTTTTTTGCAGTTTCTTCTGCTTTTGTGGTTTTTTTAGCCATATTTCAATAACCTTTCTTTAGGATAGTCTTTAAAGCCTGATTTTCTCCGCCTTAAAGAAAAACAAACATCACGATCAGTTTCACTAGTAACATTACTGATAGGTGTGACGTTACGCTGGTATTATACCAAATTGGAGTCGACCTTTCGTTTGAAATTGCACTTTGAACAGTTACTGTAATAAGTACTGCAAGAAGGTTACAAGGCCGCTAAAAATACTTCTCAGAAGCGGGATTGAAGCAGGAATTAGGATAATTAGCAGTAGCAACCAAATAAAATTTTTCTTAACCAGATCTACTACCGCAATCACAATAGCAACAAAAATTGCCAAGGAAATAAGCCATTGAATCTGGGACGGGAAAATACCTATAAACTGACTGTAAATTGATATTAGCTGGTCAATTAAAGACATGGTTTCATTATAGCTAACAGTGGTGAAGATTTTAAGAATAACTATGCCTTGCTTCACCCCCCTTTCACAGAAGATTTGCTAAAACTTGAGATTGAAATGGACCAGTATTTTCCTTTAATTATTATTACTTCTCTAAGGCTGTTAATCCCTTTAATAATTCTGAGGAAACCGTTTTTAGGAGGTTTAGCTTCTTTTTTGTTGGATTTTGCCGATCTCGGTTTCCTTAATCTTTTTGGTATTGAGTACTATGATTTTCCTCCATACCAGCTTTGGGACAAAATTCTGGACATGTACTACCTGTTTCTCGCCTTTTACGTGTCTTTAAGTTGGCACAATCCCGTTACTAGGAAGACTAGCATTATTCTGTTTCTACACAGACTCTTAGGTTTTATTCTGTTTTTGGTCACAAGAAGAGACTTATTTTTGTTTCTGCTTCCCAATGTCTTTGAGTATTTTTACCTCTACTATTTGGGGTATCTTTTTCTTTTTAAGAATGATCCCTTTACTTCATTTAGGAAACTGGCAGTACCTGTCTTCATAATAATTGGGGCAAAAATTATTCAGGAATATGTTCTTCACATTGGAAGACAGCCAGTATGGCAGTGGGTAAAAACATTGGGACAATCTCTGGTAAATGCAATAAGATAGTTTGGGCATAAAAAACCCTGACACTGTCATTGTCAGGGTAAAATACTTGACTTCCCTGTTCCGGCTTCGACCTATTTTCACAATGGGTTGCCCCACTACTATCGTCGGCGCTGAGGCGTTTAACGACTCTGTTCGGAATGGGAAGAGGTGGTGCCACCTCGCTCCAGAAACCGGAACACGAAAGTCAAGCTGAGTAATTTTCAATGTTCAGTGAATAACCTAATACCCAATTATTTGAAAATTGATAATTGTTAATTAATCATTAGCCCAAAGGGCTTTTTGCTCCTTTAAAAGTGAATAGAAGTTTACAGTAGGAAATGCTCTTGATAGCTTTGCTACAAAGAGCACAACCTCTTTTATTGATCGATACGTTTCTGCTTGGCTCAATGCTTTGCAACACTTACACCTGCAGTCGTTATACCTGGTAGTCTTCCAGGGATCTTCTCCCGACTTGCGTCGGGAATGGATTCCTAATCTTGGGTAGGGCTTCCCGCTTGAGATGCTTTCAGCGGTTATCCCAAAGCAATGTAGCTACCCAGCAATGCCGCTGACGCGACAACTGGCACACTAGGGATTGCCTCACCCCGGTCCTCTCGTACTAGGGGCAAATTCCCTCAAGAATCCTGCGCATACACCGGATAGAGACCGAGCTGTCTCACGACGCTCTGAACCCAGCTCACGTAGCGTTTTAATGGGCGAACAGACCAACCCTTGGGACCTTCTCCAGCCCCAGGATACGCTGAGCCGACATCGAGGTGTCGAACCGCGCCGTCGATATGAACTCTTGGGCGCGACTAACCTGTTATCCCCGGGGTAGCTTTTATCCGTTAAGCTCCGAGTGTTCCACAACACATCGGAGGATCACTATGACCGACTTTCGTCCCTGATCCACTTGTAGGTGTCACAGTCAAGCATGCTTCATGCCATTACACGTCCACTGCGATTTCCATCCGCAGTAAGCATACCTTTGTACGTTTGCGGTACCTTTTAGCAAACCGCCTCCCCAGCGAAACTGCCCATCTAACACTGTCTCTGGTCGGATTAGGACCGTAGGTTAGAAATACTTATTTTCAAGAGCGGTATTCCACTGACCGATCAAGATAAATCATGACCGTCCCGCCTATTCTCGACAATGAAAGTAAATACTTCAATGTCAGATTGCAGTAAAGCTCCACGGGGTCTTTTTGTCCTGGTGTATGTAGGCCGCATCTTCACAGCCATTGCAATGTTCGCCGAGTCGATGGTCAAGACAGTTTTCAAGTCGTTGAACCTTTCGTGCGCGTCGGAACTTACCCGACAAGGAACTTCGCTACCATAGAACAGTTATAGTTACTGCTGCCGTTCACCGGGGCTTCGATTGGATGCAAGAATAAGCCATAATTGGCCTAAGCCACACCCGCAATTAACCTTCCGGCACTGGGCAGGTTTCAGCCCGTATACATAAGCTTTCGCTTTTGCACAGACCTGTGTTTTTGTTAAACAGTCGCTTGAAAATCTTTCGCTGCGCCCCATATTACTATGGGGAGGACATCTCCCTAAGTTACGTCCAGCTAATTTGCCGAGTTCCTTAACCATCGTTCTCTCGCTCATCTAGGTCTACTCGACCATCCCACCTGTGTCGGTTTGCGGTACGGACAAAGAATGCAAACTTTAGAGGTTTTTCTTGGAGACGTAATATTTTCAGGTTCCCCTGCAAGCAGGGTTCCCCATAACAGCTCGAGTTAAAACGCTCCGGCGGATTTGCCTACCAGAACTATCTTACTGCTTAGACCTCAATTCAATAAGAGGCCTGAAATATCACATCCCGTCACCCCATCAGTATATTGCATCCCTTGGTACAGGAATATCAACCTGTTATCCATCAGCTACGCCAATTGGCCTCGCCTAAGGGTCGACTAACCCGTCCTCGACGAACGTGGGGACGGAAACCTTGGGAATTCGATGGAAGAGATTCTCACTCTTCTTTCGCTACTCATACCGGCATTCTCACTTGATACCGCTCCACCCTGCCTTACGGCTTGAGCTTCAACGCTGACATCAACGCTCCCCTACCCAATCCTTTGACGAATCAAAGAAAAGTCCCATCGTCGGTATACCGTTTACCCTCGCTGAATTTTCGGCGCCCCTCATCCAAATCGACCAGTAAGCTGTTACGCTATTTTTAAAGGATGGCTGCTTCTAAGCCGACCTCCTGGCTGTCTGAGATGAAAGACTTCCTTTCTGACTTAACGGTAATTTAGAGACCTTATATGGGGATCTGGGCTGTTTCCCTTTCGACAATGGAGCTTAGCCCCCACTGTCTGACTCCCAAAGTACACCCTTGGTATTCGGAGTTTGGTTGGAAACCAGGCCTTACGACCTAGCATCCATCCAGTAGCTCTACCCCCAAGGGCAATCTTTGAGGCCACGCCTATACGTGTTTCGGGGAGAACCAGCTATCTCCAGGTACGATTAGTATTTTGCTCCGACCCACAAGTCATCCAAAGACTTTACAGCGTCAACTGGTTCGGGCCTCCACAAGGTTTTACCCTTGCTTCACCCTGCTCATGGGTAGCTCACCTGGTTTCGGGTCTGCCACATACTGCTAAACGGGCTATTCACCCTCGCTTTCACTTCGCCTTCTCCCTAACAAGGGATTAAACTCGCAATATGTGAGCAACTCACCGGTTCATTCTTCAATAGGCACGCGATCACCGTCCAAAGGACAGCTCTCGCTGTTTGTTAGCAGACAATTTCAGGTTCTATTTCACTGGGTCTCTCACCCTTCTTTTCACCTTTCCCTCACGGTACTAGTTCGCTATCGGTAGTTTCAAGTATTTAGCCTTACCCCGTGGTCGAGGTAGATTCCTCCCGAAGTTTACCGTCTTCTGGAGTACTTAGGATACTTCTAGGGCGCTTTTGCTTTCAAATACAGGGCTATCACCTTCTATGGCTGACCCTTCCAGGCCATTCTTCTAGCGCCAGCAATCCCACGTTGAAGTCCTGCAACCCTCTGCATTACTGCAAAGTTTAGGCTCTTCCCTCTTCGCTCGTCGCTACTGAGAGAATCTCATTCGATTTCTTTTCCTCTGGGTACTTAGATATTTCAGTTCCCCAGGTTACCGTCCACACACCCAAAAGGTGCGGGACCACTGCCATTTCTGACAGTGAGGTTTCCCCATTCGGACACCGCCGGATTATAGGTTGTTGGTACCTACCCGACGAGTTTCGCCACCAACCGCGTCCTTCTTCGGCTTGAAACTCCAAGGCATCTATTGTCTGCTTTAGCAAAAGAGAGTGCTCTTTTACAAATAGCAAATGACAATCAAGATTACATTTGCCTACATCTTCTATTCACTTTTAAAAGAGCCAAAATCTCGCCAGCTAAATTGCAAAAACACCAGTTTTTCTCAATCTGCCAGTCTGATTTCCTAACTCTTCAGTAGTTAGTCATTGCCGGCTAATAGTGCTTACTAACCTCCAATAACTAACAACCAAATGTGGACCGTGGGAGGATCGAACTCCCGACCTCTACATTGCAAATGTAGCGCTCTCCCAGCTGAGCTAACGGCCCAGATAAGTTCCTATCATCTAAACCCTAGATTGCCAGTTTTACCTAAAAGATACTTCTGGCTCAGCTGCCAGCTGATCCCATTTTAGCGGGACAAGGCTAACGGCCCAGAGTCTGTCCTCTTTGTATATCCACGTATATTAAAAGTGCTCTTGTGGCCCTAACTCTTTCTGAGACATGGCCAAAACTAAAAAAGTCTCCGTTAGGAGACTTGTAAAACCATGCACTAAGCCAAAATCACCACCGCCAGCGACAAAATTGTTCAAATTTTGAATGAGACGATGTTGTTGTGATTAATGTTTTAGGCATGCAGAGTAAATCTCCTAACATCTATACCGTATTCTATCAGACAAGTTGCCACCAAGTCAACGGATATTATTGATCAATTTAAAGATCTGTCAGATCTTAAATGGCTTATTCAGCTTCATCCATTCATCAACTAAAAGATCAGGTGAGCTTGCCCATCGAAGGATCGGGCATGGAACACGGCTGAATAAGCTAACGTGGAGTAGCCTGATCCATAGGTGGGTGATCTTGGAGTCGAACCAAGGACCTCAGTCTTATCAGGACTGCGCTCTAACCAACTGAGCTAATCACCCAGGGATTCTTCTGTCTAGATATATACCTCAACAAAGAACTCTCTATTTTACCATGTTTTAAAAACCTTGGGCAGTCATTATATCATTCAAACTCAAAAAACTTCTCCACCATTGAAGCACCAGGATACCAAAGATGTATATTGTGTTAGGCAAATAAATTGAGTACATTTTTTCTTGAGTAAAATTCAGAAACTTGCACTTGATACTTATAGTAGAATTATAAGGATAGTTCACTCCTTCTTCATATACTTTAACTATAATTATTGAAAACATTACTAAATTAATGGAGATACCATGGCTTTTACCCTTCCTCCACTTCCCTATGATTACAATGCGCTTGAGCCTTCAATTGATGAAGAAACAATGCATTTTCATCATGATAAACATCACCAAGGGTATTTAAATAAGTTTAATGATGCCTTAAAGAAATATCCGGAGTGGCAAGAAAAATCTCTTGAAGAGATTATGGCTAACTTGGAAAAGCTGCCAGAAGAAGTAAAGACAACTGTCCGAAACAATGGTGGCGGCTACTACAACCATAATCTGTTTTGGGAAGTGATGAAGCCCGACGGCAGTGAGCCATCAAAAGAGATGCTCGCTATTTTAGAAAGCCGTTTTGGCGGCTTAAAAGAGTTTCAGGATGAGTTCAGTGCTATTGCCGCCAATCACTTTGCCAGCGGCTGGGCGTGGCTGGCTATGAAACCTAACGGCACCCTTACCCTCTATTCTACTGCCGGACACGATAACCCTCTCATGGTGGGTGAAAAACCTTTGTTAGTTTTAGATGTCTGGGAACATGCCTACTACCTTAAGTATAAAAATGACAGGGCTGAGTTTATTCGTAATTGGTGGAAGGTGGTTAACTGGGGGAAAGTTGAAGAGAATTATAATAAAGCAAAGGAGACCTTGTGATAACTAGGTAACTCTCTCCTCTCTATTCATATCTATTTATACATTTTATTAATAAAATGTATAAACAAAAAAACCACCCGCTTGGGTGGTTTTTAAGAGAATGCAAGATGTGGAAGAAAAGCCTGTTAATCCTGGAGTTTGATCGGGAAAGAATCTTCCCTTATTGTTTCTTCTGATATTACTACCAGAATGGAAAATCCCGCGTGAGAGGGATTTACCAAAACTCCTTAGAAAGGAGGTGATCCAGCCGCACCTTCCAGTACGGCTACCTTGTTACGACTTAGTGCTGATCGCTGAGTTTACCTTCAACGCCGCCCTCCTTGCGGTTAGGCAAACGTCTTCGGGTACCCCCAACTCTCCTCGCTTGACGGGCAGTGTGTACAAGAGGCGAGAACGTATTCACCGCGGCCTGCTGATCCGCGATTACTACCAATTCCAACTTCATGCAGGCGAGTTGCAGCCTGCAATCTGAACTGAGGGGCCGTTTTAGGGATTAGCTCCACCTCGCGGCTTAGCAAACCCGTTGTCGGCTCCATTGTAGGATGTGTGTTGCCCTAGGTGTAAGCACCATGCTGACTTGACGTCATCCGCTCCTTCCTCCCCGCTTTTTGCGAGGCAGTTCCCTGTGAGTATTTAACACAGGGTGCGGGTTGCGTTCGTTACCACACTTAAGTGGACGTCTCACGACACGAACTGACGACAGCCATGCAGCAGCTGTGTACCACTCTCGAAGAAGGAATCCTTTCGGAAACCGTGCAGGTACATGTCAAACCTAGGTGAGGTCCAACGCTTTGTATCGAATTAAACCACATGCTCCACTGGTTGTGCGCCTCCCCGTCAATTCCTTTGAGTTTTAACCTTGCGGCCGTACTCCCCAGGCGATTCACTTAACGCGTTAGCTTACGTCACCCCGTTCGCCCAATACTAAAAACTTTAGTACTCGATGAATGGGGCAACTAGTGAACAATGTTTACAGCCAGGACTACAGGGGTCTCTAATCCCTTTCGCTCCCCTAGCTTTCGTTCATCAGCGTCAGAAACGTCCCAGATGCCTGCCTTCGCCCTTGGTGTTCTTCTCGATATCAACGCATTTCACTGCTCCACCGAGAATTCCAGCATCCTCTAACGTTCTCTAGTCTAGTAGTATGCGCAGCAGTTCGCGAGTTGAGCCCGCGGATTTCACCACACACTTACAAGACCGCCTACGATACTCTTTACGCCCAGTAATTCCGGATAACGCTTGCACCCTACGTATTACCGAGGCTTCTGGCACGTAGTTAGCAGGTGCTTATTCGTATGGTACCGTCACTTTCTTCTTCCCATATAAAAGGAGTTTACAACCCGAAGGCCTTCTTCCTCCACGCGGTGTCGCTGCGTCAGGCTTTCGCCCATTGCGCAATATTCCCGGTTGCTGCCACCCGTAGGTGTAGGAGCCGTGTCTCAGTCTCCTTGTGGGGGGCCACGCTCTCACGCCCCCTAGCCGTCGTCGCCTTGGTAGGCCATTACCCTACCAACAAGCTGATAGCACACAGACCGCTCCTTTAGCGAGCAGTTACGCTCTTTGCTCTTGCGAGCACATGCGGTATTAGCCCATCTTTCGATGAGTTATTCCCCACTAAAGGGTACGTTCCTGTGTATTCCTCACCCGTTCGCCGCTGCTTTTGGATTGCTCCAAAAGCCGCTCGACTTGCATGCCTAAGGCACACCGCCAGCGTTCATCCTGAGCCAGGATCAAACTCTCAGTAAAAAAGTTCCCGCAATAGGCGGGACTATTTCTGAGTAAAGGAATTAACAGGTAAATTCAGATCCGCCAACTGGCAGATCGAATGATTTCTTCCACATCTTGCACTCCCGTTAGGGTCGTCTAAGCTTGCTAGCTTGAAAGTGAAGACAGGTTTAAAGTACAGATGTGATCGTAGTATTAACTTGTTAATGTACTCAAACAGTCAAAAAACCCACCAGTTGGTGGGTTTTCAAAACGTCACAAACTGGTAGTTTACTTCAGTTAATCATAATTGATTTTAACTGCATATATCTTACCAAGCCCATTTTACAAAGTCAACAGACATATTGGGCTTGCATAAAAGCAGCTGCAATGATCTTTTCAACCGATTATGTCGTCTTTTTTAAATCCATCTTTTTGGGAATATGCAAAAAGAATAGGAAATATTTCCAGAAATACACTCTTCTAGTAAAATATATATCAAGAAATCACAGACAAACTTCCCCGCATTATAAGAGATAGCACTCCCTTCATCAGCTTTAATCTTTAAATTAGAAATTAGTAAATAAACAATCGGATCCAGTTTCTACAATCTTCTTTTCTTATAGATTTTCTTGTTCACTCCCAAAACTGTTCACTGCCTTTTTCTCAATTCGTATCTTTTCGCCTCTAGAACATTGCCTCAATCAAAAGATAATGTCAGGCTCGTAGAATTCCATTAAGTTTAAAAATACTTGCTTATTAAATTCGGTTTGTAAAAGTATCCGAAATACGCCTTCTCTCTAATGTTCTTTATACTTCTTCACTGATATTCGTATTGTCTCTCTTAAACGGTCTAAAGGCGTAAATTAGTATTTTCTTCATAACAAAGAGGTTATGTTCTCATCTAATAACTCCACCCCCCAATACTACATACAAAGGAATTTCTGCTTGCTCTTTACTTTTTTTATAGAGAACACACGATTGTCCTGGAGAAATGCCAAACTCAGGTTTTTTCAACTGCATACTATATCCTCCTCCAGTAGTTTTCGAAAGTGTTGCCGACAGAAAATCTCCCGTATTTCTGACTTTGACAAAAACCTGGCTATCTTCACCGTTTACTTTCTCAATCCAATGCACGTTACTGATCTCAAACTCCGTTTTCATCGCCTCTTCTCTTTCTCCAACCACAACCACATTCTCCTCTTTTTTGATGTCAGTGACATACAGCTTGGGCAATTCATCATTCTTAAATCGGCCTGTAGGAAGTCTTCCCTTTCTTCTCCAACCTCCACGAAAACCTATAGTGAAAAGCCAATAACCGCCATGCTCTCCTACAACTGTTCCGTCAGAGAGTTGGACTTCACCTTTTTTAATGCCATACTTTTGCCGCAACATCTCCCGGACATTTACATCCCCCACAAAGCAAATCCCCATTGAATCATCTTTATCCGCCACCACCAGTTTATGTTTGCGGGCAAGCTCTCTAACTTCTGTCTTCAAGTAGTTTCCTAAAGGGAAAAGAATATGCAAAAGCTGGTCTTTTCTGAGCCTATATAAAAAGTAGGTTTGGTCCTTAGTTCTGTCTTTTGGTGTTACTAAATGCTCATCAAAAATCTTTGCATAATGGCCTGAAGCTATAAGCTTGTAACCTTCCTTAAGTGCCCAGTTGTAAAACAAACCAAATTTAATAATTGAGTTACATAAAACATCAGGGTTAGGAGTTCTTCCTTCTTTGTATTCGCGGTAAAAATAGTCCATCACTTGCTCCTTGTACTCTTTGCGAAAATCAAGAACCTGAAAAGGAAGGTTGAGCTGCAGAGCCACTTTCATTGCGTCCGCTCTATCCAGATCTGCCCTACACCCCGGCTGCTTCCAGCAAGTTAGATACACAGCATGAACGTCATACCCCTGCCCTTTTAAAAGAACTGCCGAAACAGCAGAGTCGACTCCGCCTGATAAACCAAGAATTACTTTTTTATTTGAATTCATAGTCACGTTTCTTTCTACGTTAATTATACCTCTATAAAAGATTAAAACTGAATCGTGGTAAATAGGTATATTTTTAGTCTAACCTATTATCCCTACTTATATATTATAGGAAATACTTTTTCTTACTATAGGGTATATGTACATCTTATTACTGATATTGCTGTATTTTTTACTTTGAGGAATCTATGTGGAAAACTTTGAGAAAAACTTCTGACAGATGTCTTATAAGAGCTATTTTTGCAATATCTACCATCAATCCCTATCATCATATTCATCAATTCCTTAGTTTCTGGTATAGTTGAAGTAGTTATCTAACAGCTTCACTGCCCTATGAACTACGACGATATTGTCCACATCCTTGGCGACCGAGCTGAGTATCTTCTTAACCACCAGTGTCAGAAAATCAGCAAAGAGTCTCTTCACCTTCCTGGAGGGGATTTTGTTGACAGAGTATTCTCTCATTCTGACCGCAATCACAGAGTGCTGCGCAATCTTCAGTGGCTTTTTAGCAGCGGCCGCCTGGATGGTACCGGTTATCTCTCTATCCTGCCAGTAGATCAGGATATTGAACATACTGCCGGTTTTTCATTTGCACCTAACCCCATCTACCTTGATCCGGAAAATATTGTAAAACTTGCCTGGGAAGCAGGCTGCAGTGCGGTTGCTTCAACCTTGGGAATTCTGGGAATTGTTTCCCAAAAGTATGCCCACAAAATTCCTTTTATTGTTAAAATTAACCATAATGAACTGGTAACATACCCCAACAAGCATGACCAGATCTTATTTGCTAGCGTCAAGCAAGCCTGGAACATGGGGGCGGTTGGTGTTGGTGCTACGATTTATTTTGGCTCAAAAGAATCTAACCGGCAGCTAGTTGAAGTCAGCCAAGCTTTTCAGGAAGCACATCAACTAGGGATGTTTACCGTCCTCTGGTGCTATGTGTGCAATAGTGCTTTTGAAAAAGGCAACACTAACTATGAAGAAGCTGCTGATATCACCTCCCAAGCCAACCACTTAGGTGCCACCATTGAGGCTGATATTGTGAAGCAAAAACTTCCGACTTCAAACAAGGGCTTTGAAGTTATTAAGTTCGGCAAGTATTCACAAGAAATGTACGACAAACTCGTTACCGATCACCCTATCGACTTGGTTAGATACCAAGTTGCTAACGGCTACATGGGTAGAATCGGGCTTATTAGTTCTGGTGGAGCTTCCGGAGATAATGATTTTTACGAATCAATTAAAACAGCTGTTATTAATAAACGCGGTGGTGGCATGGGGCTTATTTTAGGTAGAAAAGCTTTTCAAAAACCTATGAATGAAGGGGTTCAGCTGCTTAACGCTGTTCAGGATGTATACAGGGAACCAAGGATTACTATTGCTTAGGGTTTAAGCAGACAGTGTTTTGACGAGTATGCAACTACTGCCTCTGCTGTTCCTGGCTTAAACTCCGGAGCTGAGTTTACTTCCAGAATGTATGGTTTATTGTTATCCTTATTAATAACAATATCTACTCCTCCAAGTGAATATCCCACAGCATTCTTTGCCTTTATTGCAAGTTGCAAAATTTCACTATCAACCCCACTTACTTTTAGCATCTCACGCCTTGCCCCCAGTGAAGTGTTATTTCGCCACTCCCGTTTCTGAATCCTGGTTCTTTTGATAACAGCTCCTATTATTTCTCCAACAACTGTAATTCTTAAATCATAATCATTTGGAACAAAACCTTGAAACAGGAATTCGATACTTCCATCGTGTTTAGTGATAAATCCCCCCAGTTCTTTCTCATCTTTAAAGAGAAAACAATCTGCTCCGTGGTCACCAAAAATATGTTTAGCCACAACAGGAAAGCCTAGTTCTTTTTTAAGGAGAGAAACTGCTTGACTGCTCTTTGCGGCATTAAGTGGGAAAAGAATGCTTTTAGCAAAAGCTAGACCTTCCCGGGCAAAACAACAGTATTGGAATAGTTTATTGGTAGTGTTTCCAGTTTTAATCGTTTGCAGTAAGGGTAAGTCAGGATAAAGCCCTAGAACTGCCTGGTAAAGGGGGATGTTACTCCTCAATCCTCGAAAATATACTAGGTCAAAGCTCTTAACATTTAGTGCATTAAACAAAACAAATGACTTCGTCTTACTAAGAATGAAACAAACATCTCTGAAACTAGCAAAGGATACCGACTTTCCTAAAGTACTTTGGAAGTACCCGGATACTTTTTCATCAATTTCTTTAGGGAAAACAACTAATAGTTTTCTCATAATTGCAGTTTTCTGAAGTTAAATAACAGTAGTGTCACAGCGTTTGTATGTTCAGCAAATTCAAATGAGTTATTTTCCTCTCTGAGGATATATCCTTTACTAAGACTGAAGTTATCTTCCACTCGCTTATTTACAGATTCAATATAGGCTCGGTTTTCCATCCCTAACATCTTCATACACAATGCAACTTCTACATTTATATCCAACGACAACCTTGTAAAGATATCATCAGTCAATCTGTTAAAAGCTTCTCCTACCCACCTATACTTAGCTCTTTGTACTTGTTGCTGGTAAAAGTTTGAGTCTCCGATAATTATATGAGTAAGTCCATAAACATAGTTATTAAAGATTTCATCATCTGCCAATAACTTATTATTAAAGATCTCGGTAAAAAGGTTAAGGTAATCGTCAATAATATCAGCTATATTAAACTGCTTACTAAGATACGCTGTATTGGTAGCCGAAACGGTAGCATAAAGCACGAACCTACTATCTGTCAGCACTTTTTCCGGATAAGCACTGAATAACTCCTGGCGCATTTGCTTCTTTAGCACCCCAAAAACATTCATATAGTACATATACCAGATAAGACAGTGATAAGAGTAAAGATCTATTCTTC
This sequence comes from Patescibacteria group bacterium, assembly GCA_050942955.1. GTDB lineage: Bacteria > Patescibacteriota > Microgenomatia > UBA1400 > UBA1449 > JBMNOG01. The sequence goes on from JBMNOG010000006.1 coordinate 57,584, forward strand.
TTAACCATTGTTGTCTTTTTTGTGTATCATTTATTTTTCTGGACTTATATCTTTCAACTTCTCCTTGTTTCTTCTGAAAATAGTTTTTAGGATCTTCAAGGAATGAATTTATTTCTTTAATCCCCTTTTCTTTAGTATAGTCATACGCCAATTCAAAAAGCTGCTTTTTAAGATCTTCTTTTCCTGTAGCCAGCCATGCCCTATATAAAAAATGCCTCCCCTTGTCTTTGGGGAGTTCATTAATTTTAGTAGTGTATGTTTTAATAATTGATTCACTGATATATCTGATATCCATACATATACCCGTATTTCATTTCTTTACAGTTCATATTCCTCAACCTCTCCCGGGTCAATAACAAAGCCTTTAAGATATCTTCTCCCCACCAAAATTTTAGCTTTTAAGTGAGCTCGGTTAGCAACGTGAGCAAGCGCACGAATTTTCCTTCCCCTGAGCCAAAACTCAACCTCAATAACCGGCCTTTTTTCTTTTCCTAAAGATGATTCCACCTGCGTTTCATATAGTATATTTGACTTATTAAGTAACCCTAGCTCTGTAGCTAGTTTTTTATCTATACTAACGTTAAAAGCTCCTGTGTCCATTTTGGCCACCAGATCCATCTTCTTCCCTCCATCATATTCAAGTTGAATATTTTCGAATATTCCCAGAATTGGCCTTCCCTTCTCAATTTTTACTTTATCGGAAAATTGTTCAGCAAACAGAATTTCAGCAACCTCGATTCCTTTATACGGCTGGGTTATGTCAAGATCATCTACTCTTCGCAGACGGCGCAACAATCCCTTTTGGTTAGCCAGTTGTATCTGAAGTCCAGGTTGATCGTTAAGCTCCAGAACCAAAGGACCTTTCTCTTCATCCAGGACAATATCTACACCCAAGTAACCGAGTCCAGATACTCGCTGAGTATCCACCGCTACTTTAAGAAGCTCTCTCCAGAACGGAATTCTCAAACCATTAACCTTCTTATTTGTTCCGGGAATATGAGTAATAACCTGATCGTAGTGCACACCATGAGTTGTAATTCCCGTTGCCATATCAACCCCTAATCCAACCGCTCCCTGATGTAGGTTGGCTTTACCATCGCTCTCTTTGGTTGGTAGGCGCAGCATAGCCATAACAGGAATCTTATTAAAGACGATAACTCGAATATCGGGGGTTCCCCCTTTCGCATATCGGGAAAATTTGGGGTGAATTTTTACTCTTTCCTCGATAAAAGCCTTGTCAGGAGCTCTATTTCTAGAGTATCTTCCTTCGATGATATCAGCAGCATGGAGTTTCAGATCATTAACCCTCACTTTTTGGCCATTCATAAGCACCCATTCTCCTGCATATTCCAAAGGCTTCTTTACTACTAAAATCCCTTCTCCCCCATATCCTTCGCTGGGTTTTATAACAAAACCATTCCGCAAACTCAACCAATCAAATTCCTGAATATCAGTGCTTGAGTTTAAAATCGTAATCAGTTTTGGATGAGGGATTTTATTTTTGCGAAGGACTTTTTTGGTCAATAGCTTTGAATCTGCTACTTTTCGACCAAATTTTTTATTCAATCTTAGATAGCGTCGATTACGGGCATTCATACCAAGTATGTCGCTGAGCTTTGCCATAGTGTAAATAAGTCAGTATTTGTAAAGATTAGAGAAACAAATCGAGGTAAAGTCTATCTAAACTATGATTGGACTAATTTTCTAAAGCGCCAGATCTCCAAGAGACGCAAGCCTGAGTACTGCTCTACCAGAGCTATGACAGTTACTAAGCTTATAACAAATAGTTCTGGATTAACCAAAGCAAACTTTTGTAGAATTTCCCAGTTCATAAGATAGAAACACATAACAGCAACTATTAAAGTCTCTACTGTAATTATTAGTGCTTGGGAAAAACTGCGAGTGATCTGTAAGTCAAGAAAGTCTTCAACTAGTAAAATAAGAATTAAAATCGGGAAAATACCAATAGTAATTAATGCTTCAGCCCTTAACGCTGGAGATATTAGTAAAATACCAAGTACGGTTAATGATACAAACAGAATGAATAAAGCCATTCTCGGCAAGTACTGAATACGGGCTCGTTTAAGAAGCATTCTAAGCAGTGTAGCCACAAAAAGAATCGCAATAAAAAGAAAAATACCAACCGTTAACCCTGTAGCCAAAAACGCTACTGCCAAAAGTGCCGGAGTAAAGATACCAAAACTCTTTAATCCAACCACATGCCGAGCAATAACAACAACTGTAGCCACTAATGGAAAAAGTAGTATTAGTACTATAGTATTAGCAGGCACTCCCTGTGCTATGGCTGATCTGATAGCATGGCGCCCAACATTAAGCGGATTCAGTTCCCCTACTGGATTTTCTTCAAGATATTTCTCTAATTTTCCTTTTACTTCAGGTTTTGGCTCAGTAAGGTCTGGTTCTTTTTCAACCACTTTTTTGACAATTGAAGAAGCAGAGGCCTCTTTTTTCTCTCCAGACAGTGATGCCTCTGCCGAGACACTCGCATCGAGAGAAATCTCAGGAGTAGGACTTGGTGAAGTTCGCGTCTGGGCTACAACAGGATCTGCAAAAAGGGAGAAACCTAGAAAGAGACAAGATAGAAAAAAAATACTATTCGTTATAAAAGCTAGCTTATTCATATGGTAATTATTATACCATCGCAGACAAATGCATGTTTCCCTCTAAGAAAATAAGGAAAGCATAAAGTTCACAATTACAGAAAGTACACCATCTATAAAACAAGAAATGTGTTTTTATAGCATAGTTAAATGTTCAAAAGTAAAATACATGGCTCAAAAAGCATGAGAAAACAAGTAATGGGGAAAATACATATGGAAAATCTCAGTTACAGAACTAACTTCTGTTCTGTTTAAAGCAAATATATTGATTTAACAGTTAATTAAATAATGTATAAACAATTATTGTTTTATAAATCAATAAAATTTAATTTCTAAAATTTTGAAATCTTCATTTAAGCTTAATATTTTGAGTCACCATCAAATAAAAAATATTTAATTAAACGTGCCAAAATCTCGAAAACTGGTGTAACAAGAAAAATGGCCCAAAAAAACCATTAAAAATAAATAAATAAAGCAATGTAATAGAAAATGTAATACCTTCACCAGCAGCAATTTGTATTTAATATAAGCACCACCACTTCAAAGCATAAGTAAATAGCTAAGAGGTATAATTTAGTATCAAGCAAAAACGGTAAAAAGGTATTGTCACTAGCAACTAAATGAAAAAATACATTTGTCAGCACACATTTGTAAGTTTTCCACATATAGCCACTGTTTGCTAGACTACTAGTACTATGTGTCTATGTTTGCTAGCTATTCGTTATACTGTTTGATAGCACAAAATAAAAACATAAATAATTTTCACTACTTAAAAAATATACATTGACATTTTTCATCACAGAGTGCTTAAACACACACCATCACTATAACATATTTAGTGGTGTCAATAATTACTAGATACAAATAATAACATCACTACTAATATAGTGATACTTTTTGCTGACATAAATTTGGAAGATTAAAATAATATGTAATTATTTCGGTTATGCTTTTGTATTGCGACTCCAGCTCTGTTCGCTGTAACTTATGTCACCTGCCTTATGTTTTAATTGTAGTTGGATAAGAAAACAGTTAAGTATATTTCGGAAAATATTTTACTCATTTGATGGCGTAAACTAAATTTATATGCCATCACAATAATTACTACTTCAGCAAATATTATAGGAAGATCGAACAAATACCACCACTTTCAGTTTAGCGCAATATCTATCTCTAATTAACATTAAACTTACTTCTAAAAATGGCATCAGCACTGATTTTAACAGAGGTAGATTAATTCTAAGCCTGTTCTAGCTATTCTTGTAAAACTCACCTAGATTCCAGTCATCAGGGCTATTAGAAAAATACTGGTTTTTTATCAAGTTAAACATTTTTTTAGTGTTTTGTAAGTTTTACTGCCACTGTCTGGCACAACAATAAGAGTAAATTCCTACCAAAACAGAATGCGGAAATTTTATTCTTTGTAAGGTTCTCATTTATATCTGAAAAGGAAAAAGTAATCTTACTCGTCTTTGCAAATTAATATACTCTATGTACTCAATTTATGCTGTAAAATAAGCTTATATTTAATGATTGAATGTCTAGCACTTACTTCCTGAGATTGACAGATTTAAGACGTGTTGAAGGAAAGTTCTTTGTTTACATATCCTAGTTTATATCCGCAAGCAGAAAATTTAGAATTACAGAGGAACACATTGTACTAAACACCGTCATTTTACCGATTTTTAAACACTTACACAAATTTACCTCTAGAACTTTGATCTTCCGATTGTCTAATTTAAGTTCCCCAGTTTAATAGGGGAACTTAAATTTAAGTAGAGATTGGTTGATAGGTAATATATATCAAAACAATATCTTCTATATCAATTAGAATAAACTCTTTGTTTATGCCTTCTCATCCTTCATTTATACCAAAATCGACAGTTTCTAATAGATATATGTTTTTGTTTTGTTCGTACTATAGATTAACCGAAGTTTACGTTCTTATTATATAACCTATCTATTTAAGCATGTTCTCCTCTTCCTGAATAAAATAGCACTTTCCTTTAGTTAATGCTAGCTAATTTTTGAGCCCTTTTTTCTTGAAACAATAGTAATTACACAAACTGTAAATATTTTTTCATTTAAGCCATTCTTAAAAATTCCCAACCACTCTCTTATTGAATGTTTCACTTTTTTGTTTAAGTATCTTATTATTGGTGCACTGTCCTACTAGCACCTTATGTTTAAGCCATATTGGTAGTTATTATCTTAAAATTGTAAAGCTTGAATTATCTTAGTAGTTATCGTAATAACTTCGGTTGTACTTCTATTCTCCAAGTTAATGCTTATTCGTCATAGGTCAAGTTATAGGGATTTATTTATTTTAAAAAACTATACTTTCGTTCTTATTAATATATCTTATTATATCTAATTAAGTCAGTGCATTTAATTTACATAGATAGATGTGATCCTACTCTGTTGCGTACAACCGTTTAAATTCTTTTGTTGGAATTCTTATATTTTTTCTTATATAAACTGTCGCATGATACTGTTAGAATTGGTTTGCTTCCCCACCAATCAGCTCATCTTCTCTTTATTGATTAGAAGTTTACTTTTTTAACTGAGGTAAATCTTATAAAAGACATTCTAAACATAAACAATAAAGTAAAAGAGGTGAATCAAAGTAGTTTATTACATAGTATTTCAAAGACGAGACTTGGGGTTTCCAATTTTACTCTTTTTTCTAAAACTATAAGACATAAAACAAATATCATTTCAACACGTTATCCACAATTTAATACTCATTATTATAAGATAGTAACAATAGATATAAATTATTCCTTTATAATCAATAAAAATATGCTAATAACCATAATTTTATTACAACTTAGGAAAAAATGAAATTGTTCACAATTTGTTGCCGTGCCTCTCTTCTCAAACCTAAGCCATCCAGATATTAAATATATGCAACCTTAGGTTTTTATATCTTTTTATATCATTGAATTGTTCCAGCTACTGATCACCTATCAAGATAATCAATTTATCTAGTATAAATTATAGGATTTAATTGACACTAATTTTTCAGGTCAAAGCTGCTAGTTTTATACATGCTCCCCTTTTTCCTATTTGACAGCGTGTGAAAATCTTTTTTATTATAGTAATAGGAAGAAATAAAAGTTATGCAAACTTATGCACTAACAGGCTAAAGGATGTCTGCCCAAAACAAGCTACTGTCCATCTCTCAAGCTTCTAAATACCTAGGTGTTTCAAACGACACCCTAAGGCGATGGGAAAAAAGGGGTAAAATCACTCCATTAAGAACCCTTGGCAATGTCAGACGTTATAGGATAGAAGATCTTCAACAATTAAAAACAAGAAAGGGCACTCCTACAACGAAGGAGCTGATCCAGAAAACACACCAGGAGATAGCACAAATAAAGCAGACAATTAGTGAAAACCAAAAAGACAAGAGTCCTACTCCTACTCCTACTCCTACTTCTACTCCAATTCAAACCTCCCCTAAGGTTGCAGCAGCTCAATCCCCTAGAGCGAACCAGGACATTGCAGAAGACTTAAGTGTTATTAAGCGTTTCCTCTATGGAATTGCATCCCAATTAAATGATGTAAAGCGCAGCCTACTCCAACAACAAGGGTCCCTTTCTCTCTCTCCTTCTAACTCCGATCTGTTAAATAACACTCAAAAGCGTCGACAAAGATTAATTCAGTACTCAACTATAGGTGGAAGTACATTAGTAATACTTCTGTTTCTTTTACTTATTCTCTCAAAACTATTTCCTCTTAATAATAAGATAAATAATATTGAAAAACTGGTAAGGACCTTGGATATTAATTATCAGTCCCCTCCCGATAGTGATGTTAGTATTGAGCCGGAAAACATAGAATCATTTCGAGTCGGAGAAGATAAAATTGTATTTGATGAAGCAGGTAATATCTATTTTTCCGGTGGCCTTACTGGGGGATACATTGATACAGATACCAGAAACCTGATCATCAATTCCGGATTTGAACAGAACTCTTCAGGGAGACCTGATTACTACACGTATGCTGATGAGACTAACGAGCAGAATACCTTCATTTCTCAGGACATATCATTTGAAGGCAAAAACACCCTAAAACTTGAACCCAAAAGCGGTCAAATACTAACTGTAAAACCTCACCATCTCCCCCTTGATCCCCACAAACATTACACATTTACCGCATATGTACGAGCTCTTGGTCTGCGTAAAACCTACGTTTCCATCGGTTATGGGGATAGAGAAGGTGAAGATAAAGAAGTAATTCAGCTTGAAGGGAGTAGTTCGTGGAAACAAATTCGTTTTACTAAGACATTTAGTGAGAGTGATACGCCAAAAAGTGATGCTTTTTACATTTCAGCTCTTTCGCAAGATGGTGGAGGTGCTTTATACATTGATGGACTTCAGTTGGAAACTGGAACATTAGCTTCCGCATACAAACCTCAGGCTCTGCGAAGCGACGGCGTGGCAGTTTTTGATGAGGATGCACTTGTTCCGGTGATTACTAATACAGGATCGTTGGGAACGGGAACTCAACCCTTCAAAGAAGCATTTATAACAACTCAAAACGTATTTGGGGATCTGCAAGTTGGACAAGACGCTAGTATCTCCGGAAACCTTACTGTTACAGGCATAGTCGACTTAAACGCTATTACTGTTAGGAACAAGATTCTTTCACAGAATGACGGTATTTATACTGGTACTGGAGCTGGAGTTAAGCGTTTAGATCATCTGGGAAACCTGCTAAATATCAACAATCTTACATTCAGCGGCGGACTCTACTCTTTTAATAGCAACGGCAATATAGTCGCTAACAACATTACAACCACCGGAAATATCATTCTTCCTGAAGAAGGAACTATTGGCGTAACTGATAACGAAGACCTTCTTACCCTATCAGAAAGTATTGTAACTCTCGATGGATACCTTACAGTCGATGGTAGCGCAACTATTAATGATGCAGCTACTGTAAACGGCAAGCTTTCAGCAAACAATGGTCTGGCTGTTAGCGGAGATAACTTAACTGTAGGAAACAGTTTCTCTGTTGATGTTCAAAACGGCAATGTTACTTCAGGCTCTATCACTGCGTCTGCTAACATCACTACCGCGGGAAATCTAGCTGTTAACGGCGGCATTATCACTTCATCTGGCAGCCTTACTATAAATCCTGATAGCAATCTTACCTTAGATGCTGATAATGTCTACCTTCCCGGTTCAAGTATTTGGAGCTCAGACGGTAACGTCGGCATCGGTACAACCAATCCTAACTACAAACTAGTTATAAATGGAGATGCCTTTATACCTTCTGGCTACGACTTCTACCTTGGCAGTAGAAGTGAAGCTCTTTTTGCAAACATGTTAGGCACACGAGAGTATGCCAGTAATCGTTATGTTGTTGACTATGAAAGTTTTACTAACTCAATTAATACTCTTGATGAGGAGCTCTACAACCTCGCCTCAGGAGGCATAGGTATTTGGTCACTAACTACTACCACACTACATCCTAGTGATACAAATTATAACTTAGCTGTGGGAGGAACTGACAGTACTGCCTCTTTCTTTTTTGATACTAGTTCAGGAAGGCTATCTTTAAGAACCCCAGGATCCAATGCAGGGCTTGCACTTGGTAACGAC
>JBMNOG010000016.1:0-16522 GCA_050942955.1 Patescibacteria group bacterium
GTAATATCCTGGCCTCTGATGGTTTTCCTTTAGCTATTAATCAAGAGGGGTTCTTAGTCTATGCTAACCCTCAGAAACTAAGCATAAAACCTGAGACACTCTCCGAAATTCTGGCTCCTATTCTGGCACCAGGAATAGATGAGGTTAAAGTGGCTACAGATGCTACAGAGGAAGAGATTGATGAAATCAAAGAAGGTTTGCTGGAAAATACAGAGAAATTTTTGTCTAACCAATTATCTAAAAACGATTTGTTCTGGGTTCTTCTGAAAAAAAAGTTTCCGGCAACAAAAAAACCTTTAATTGATGCGCTTGGAGTTGAGGGTCTAGGGTTTGATCCTATGCCTATTAGAAACTACCCCGAAGCCTCTATGGCTGCGCAAGTTATTGGGTTTTTAGGTCAGGATGAAAACGGTAAAGACATTGGCTACTTCGGACTTGAAGGTTACTACGAACTGGATCTTAGCGGCAGGATTGGCATTGTTAAACAGGAAAAAGACGCTGTCAATAGACCTATTCCTATCGGTAAGTTCTGGAGTCAGAAGAAGCGTGACGGTAGACACTTGCAGCTGTATCTTGATCGTAGCGTTCAGTTTTTAGTGGAGGAAGAACTCAGAGCTGCTGTTGAAAAATACAAAGCAAAATCCGGTTCAGTAGTGATTATGGATCCGAAAACTGGAGGTATTTTGGCTATGGCCAACTGGCCTTCTTTTGAACCTATGCGCTACACAAAATATGAGTATGAAGACTTTGTTAATCCTGTGGTGACGAATGTCTATGAACCCGGATCAACTTTTAAAGTTTTAACTATGGCAGCAGGAATTGAAGAAGGGGTAATTGAGCCCAGCACCCGCTGCGATATCTGTGACAAGCCGTACAAAATTGACAAGTACTTCATTCGTACCTGGAATGACAAGTACTATAAAGATCCTACGATGACAGAGGTACTACAACACTCGGACAACGTTGGCATGGTATTTGTAGCCAAAAAACTTGGCCTTGAACCTTTTGTCTCTTACCTAGAGAAGTTTGGCATTGGTGAAATGACAGGGATTGATCTTCAAGGAGAAGTAGCACCGCCTCTAAGAGAAACCTGGAGTGAGGTGGATCTATATACTGCAGCATTTGGTCAGGGATTGGTAGTGTCTCCTATCCAGATGGTAACGGCAGTTGGGGCTATAGCTAACGATGGGAAACTCATGAAACCTAGAATGGTAGAAAAAATAATTGACAGTAGTGAGGAAGTTGCTATTCCTTCAAAGGTTGTTCGGCAAGTAGTTAGTCCCAAGACGGCTGAAGTTGTTACAGAAATGATGGTAGCAGCAGTTGAATACGGTGATGCGAAATGGGCTAAGCCAAAAGGGTATAGAATTGCTGGAAAAACCGGAACTGCTCAAGTTTCTGTTGGCGGACAATATCATGAGCAAAAGACTATAGCTTCGTTTATTGGTTTTGCTCCTGCTGATGATCCAAAGTTTGTTATGCTTACCATAATCAGGGAACCAACTTCCTCGGAATGGGGCTCTGAAACCGCTGCCCCCCTCTTTTTCTCTATTGCAAAAAAACTATTTGTTTATCTTGGAATTCCTGCCCAGAGATAAAAGTAACAGTATAATACACCTATGAACATACTTACTATCGTACGCCACTCAAGCATACTGGATTACTTACGCAGATTAGTTCCGAATGAACTGGTTAACAGCGGGAAACACCTACCTATGGGGATTCTGGCCAATTTGATATATGGTTTTCCCTCGCGCAAACTTACCATTATCGGGGTAACTGGAACTGACGGGAAAACAACGACTGCAACCATGCTTTACCACATTCTCTTAAATACAGGGTATAAAGTAGCCTTAGTTTCTACAGTAAGTGCAAGAATCGGAAATCTTGATATTGATACCGGTTTCCATGTTACCTCACCTGATCACTTACCTTTACAGAAACTGCTAAAAAAAATTTGCGACCAGGGATTTACTCACGTAGTTTTGGAAGCAACTTCTCACGGCCTAGCTCAGCACCGATTTTGGGGAGTTACGTTTTTTGGTGGGGTTGTCACTAACATTACCGAAGATCACCTTGATTACCATAAAACCTGGGAAAACTACGCGCTTGCAAAAGCCAAGCTATTTTCATCTACTCGGTTTGCTATTCTCAATGCGGAGGACAAGTCTTACACCTTTCTAAAACCAAGAATAAAGGGGAAAATTGTTACCTACGGACAGAATAAAGGTGACTGGAACTTAAAAAACAGCTCTTTTACTCTTTCCATTATGGGCGATTTTAACCGCCTTAATGCATTAGCTGCGGTTGCGGCTGCAAGTGAACTGGGTGTTCCTAAAGATAAAGCTTTTACCGCCATTTCTACGTTTAAGGGTGTTGTGGGGAGAATGGAAGTTCTTCAGGACAAACCTTTCAGAGTTATTGTTGATTTTGCTCATACACCCGATGCTCTTAAAACTGCATTAACTGCATTAAGAAGTCAGAAAAGCAAAAGACTGATTGCTGTTTTTGGGTGTGCGGGCGAAAGGGATAAGAACAGGCGCAAAATGGGGATGGTAGCAGCAAAAAAGGCTGATATTACTGTTATTACGGCAGAAGACCCTCGTAAAGAAGGGGTAGAAGCTATAAGCGACGAGATTGCTGGCTGGGCAAAAAGAAGCGGTGCTATGGAGGTAAAAAAAGAACAACTGCTTACTGAGAAACACCTAAAGTATCCGGTGTTTATCCGTATTCCTGACCGTCAAGAGGCGATTGCCTTTTCTATTTCAATTGCTAAAAAAGGTGATATCGTAGGTATATTTGGTAAGGGACATGAAAGATCGATGTGTTTTGGAACTGTAGAGAATCCATGGAGTGATCAGGAAGCTGTCAGAAAGTCTTTAGAACACTCGTAAATACAGAGTTTTACCTATAAATATTTGATTCTTGCTGCTACAATAAACAGGTTATAATCTAATAAACTTATGGTAAAAAACAGTTATTCTGATGTGGCTGCTGTTGTTTTGGCAGCCGGTAAAGGCACAAGGCTTAAGAGCAAACCTGATAGTCTTAATAAGGTGGTTATGCCGTTAAACGGCAAACCTATGATTGGCTATACTCATGAACTGCTTGAAAAAGTTGGGTTTGGTCAAGAAATTTTTGTAGTGGGATATGCCAAAGAATCGATTCAGTCTTTGTTTGGAGATAAAGTAGATTACGCTCTACAGGAGGAGCAGCTAGGGACAGGCCATGCCGCAGAATGTGGGTTGACTAAACTAAATCCCGACATTAAGTATGTTTTAGTGCTGCACGGTGATGACAGTGCTTTTTACCCTCCGAAAGTATTGGAAGACCTTATTGAAATGTGCCGCAACTCAAACTGCGCCATGTCTTTTCTAACCGTCTATAAAAAGGACCCTTTTGGTATTGGTCGGATTTTAAGAGATGAACAGGGTTTTCCCAAAGAAATTGTTGAAGAAAAGAATGCTACGCCTGAGCAGCGAAACATTAAGGAAGTAAACTTAGGAATGTACTGTTTTAAGAGGTCTTTTATTGAAAAATACATAAAGGAAATTGATTTTAATCCTGTAGCCAACGAACGCTACCTTACCGATATAGTTGGCATTGCTTATAAACATGGGTTTAAGATAGAGGCAGTTTCGGTCAACAATGAAGATTATTGGCATGGGGTGAATACCGATGAGCAGTGGTTGCTGGCTAACCAAAGAATGGTAGAAAGATGAGAATTTTCAGACTCTCTTCACTTAGAAAACCTGGTCTTTTTCATGCCACTTTTCCTAAAGAATGCGGCTGGGCCAGTTTTGAAAACAGTACACTAACTTTAAGTCGCCGCCTTGAAAAAACTATGGTAATGGTTTCTGGGATTTCTTCTGATAATTTTGTCAGTTGCGAACAGGTGCATGGGGAGACAATCTCAGTTCTGAAAAACCATGAGTCCTTGCCTCCTAAAAACGTTTTTTATAATTCTGACGGGATTGTCACCGACAAAAAGGGTGTACTCATAATTGTCAGACATGCTGATTGTGTTCCTATTTTTCTTTACGATCCCCATAATCTAGTTGTCGGTTTAATCCATTCCGGATGGCGCGGCACTGCTCAAAGCATTGGTGTTAAGGCCCTTAAACGGATGATGGTGGAGTTTGGCACCAATCCTAAAGATGTATTTGTTGGTTTGGGGCCATCAGCTCATAACTGTTGCTATACAATAGAGAGTGGTTGGCCTCATGAAGTATTAATATCTTTGCCGCAGTGGCGTAAATTCTTAAGAAGAAACACTAAAGGTTGGCAAGTCGATTTGGTTGGATACATAAAACAAGAGTTTATTGAGTTTGGCGTAAGACAAAAGAGCATTGAGACTGCCGGGATATGTACAATTTGTGATCTCAACTACTACTCCTGGACCAGGCAAAGACAACATAAAGAAACTAAAGGGATGGGGGTAAGTGTAATTGCTTTACTATAAAATAGCTATATGGCAATAAAACGACACCCTGTACTGCTTGCAGTCTACTTAGTTCTCTTTAAGAACCGTAAAGTACTTTTACTAAGACGGTTTAATACCGGCTATGAGGATGGGAATTACAGTCTCATAGCCGGACATGTGGAAAAGAATGAAACTGTATCTGGGGCGACAATCTGTGAAACTGCTGAAGAAACTGGGATTATTGTGAACCCAAAAGATCTTAAGTTTTTACATGTAATGAACAGACTTTCTGAAACAGAAAGAATTGACTGCTTTTTCGGAACCAAAAAATGGCAGGGAGAACCTATAAATAACAAAACAGCTTTTTGTATTGATATGCAGTGGTGTGAAGTTAATTCTTTGCCTTCCGGCACCATTCCCAATATAAAAGCTGCACTGAAATTTATTTCAAATAATACGTACTTTTCTGAATTTGGCTGGGAAAAGCGGCAGTCGTAACACTATGAAACTTCAGTCCATTAAATCAATTCATTTTTCAGGTATAAAAGGGGTCGGAATGACAGCTTTAGCTTGTGTGGCTAAAGATTTTGGCATGAAGGTTACAGGTTCAGATACCTCTGAGATATTTCTAACAGATAGTATTCTACAAAAAAAGAACATCCAGTGTTATCCCGGGTTTTCCAAGTCGATAATCAGTCAACTCAACCCTGAATGGGTGATCTACACTGCTGCTCATAAAGGGGAGAACAATCCTCAGGTTCAGGAGGCCAAACGTCTTGGTATTGCAGTTTCATCTCAAGGAGAAGCTTTGGGTTTGTTTCAAAAGACAAAGTTGGGGATCTCAGTTGCTGGGGTTGGGGGTAAAACGACAACTGCTGCACTTTTGGCCACCATTTTTGAAAAAGCTAAAAAAAATCCTGGATATATGATTGGAGTCGGCGGAGTATCTTCGCTTGAGTATCCCGGCAAATACGATAGTAGAGGAGAGGTGTTTATAACTGAAGCGGATGAGTATGCTTGTTCTCCTGATAATCCTAAGCCTAAGTTTTACTACCAAAAACCAAAAGTAATTATCATCCCCAATCTTGCGTTTGACCATCCTGATGTATACAAAGATGAGGCCGCCACTTTGCAGGTTTTTGCAGACTTTGTGAGTACCCTTCCCAAAGACGGAGTGCTTATTGCCAATATTGATTGTTCTTTTACGCGTATACTACTGGATAAGACATCAGTTCCTGTGTGGACGTATGGTGAGAGTGAAGAATCTCAATGGAAAATATGCAACTATACAAATAGTGAAGGAGCAACTCGGTTTGCGCTTGAAGCAAGGGATGGAACTAAAACTGAGTATACAGTACCTGTTCCAGGAAGATTTAATACTAAAAATGCAGTAGGAGCAATTCTGGCGGCAAAATTTTTTAAGATTGATGATAATCATATTATGAAAGGCTTAATTTCTTTCCGTGGAGTGAAGCGTAGATTCGAGTTGATTGCAAAGATTAACAGCACTTTATTCTATGATGATTATGCCCACCATCCGGACGAAATTAAAGCAACTTTACAAACCGCAAGAGAATGTTTTCCGGGTAAACGTATCATTGTTATCTTCCAGCCTCACACATATTCACGGACTAAGGTATTGCTTAAACAGTTTGCCGCAAGTTTTTCTGATGCTGACGAAGTTATTCTTATCGACATTTTTGCTTCAGCCAGGGAGCAGGATAATCCAGCAATTAACAGCAAAGTTTTAGCAAAGAAAATTACTCATCCTAAAGCAACGTACCTTTTGGGAAAAGAAGCTGTGCTTAATTATATAGCTTCGCAGAACCTTGAAAACACCCTTCTTTTCACAATGGGAGCTGGGGATATTTACACGTGGTCACAAGAAATAATCAGTATACTTAAAAAGTATGAATAAAAAGGCATTTATTGATGAAATAGAAAACATGTTTCCGGGTAAAGTTACTCAGGGCGAACTTCTTTCCCGACACACAACTATTGGCATTGGAGGCCCGGCAGAAATTTTTTACATTGCCAAAGACGAAGTTGAGTTAAAGAAGGTCTTAGGTCTTGCTGGAAAGCATGCAGTTCCAGTTTGGGTACTCGGAGGAGGCAGTAATGTCATTGTTTCAGATAAAGGACTTGAAGGATTGGTTATCAAAATCCAGTTGAATGGGTTTGAAAAGGTCTCCGCTTCTGAGTTTAGTATTGCTAATAAAGCGAAAGTTAAATCCCGCTTGTCTCAGTTATCTCCAAGCAGTGGATATAATATAGAAAACCTAAACGGGAAAACAACACAAAGTGGAAAACCTATTTATATTAAAGTTGGAGCAGGGTGGAGACTAAGTGCTTTAATGCAAAGGTGTCTTTCAGAAGAAATTACGGGTCTTGAGTGGTTCTCAGGTATACCCTCATCAGTTGGAGGGGCTGTATACATGAATATCCATGGGGGAGAGAGTTTTTTTTCTGATTTTATAGTATCAGTTACCACCCTTGCTTTAGAAGGTGAGTCCAAAACGTATACCAGACCAGAAATGAAGTTTGACTATGACTGCTCAATATTCCAGCAAAATAAGGAGATTGTTACTTCAGTTGTGTTGAGACTTTATAAAGGAAATGTTAAATCAGCAAGTGAAGTTATCAAAAAATGGGGAGTTGCCAAAATTACGAATCAGCCGCAGAAAAGCGCTGGTTGTATTTTTCAGAATCTTAATAAAACCCAGCAACAACTCTTAAAACTACCTACCCCGTCTATTGGTTATATAATTGATACTAAGCTCCACCTTTCAGGCTACTGTGTCGGTGGAGCAAGAATTTCTCCCAAGCATGCTGGTTTTATTGAAAACATTAACAGTGCTAGTGCTTCGGATGTGAAAACTCTGGTAGAATTGGTTGAGAAAAGGTTCAAGGATAAATATGGTCTTGACCTTAAGCGGGAAGTAGAGTTTATTGGTAGTTTTGTCTAAAATTCCTTATATAAGTTATGGCAAAATTTGTTGTTAATGGTGGCCTACCTCTTAGAGGGGCAGTTAGATTAGGTGGGGCAAAGAACGCCAGTTTCAAACTCATGATAGCTGCTACTCTAGCAGATTCTGAATCACGGCTTCTTAACCTTTCTCGTATTGGCGATGTTTCAATAACCGAAATGACTCTTAAAGAATTAGGTGTGGGTGTCCGCCGCTGTGGCGAAAGAACACTGCTTATTCAGCCTAATGGTCTTAGGTCAATTGAAGTGCCGCAATTTAACGGAGAAAAATCCCGAGCGGCGACGTTACTAGCCTCTGTTTTATTAGTAAAACAGGGCAGAGCCGTTATTCCTTTGCCGGGAGGATGTGTTTTGGGTGAAAGACCTATAAATCGACACCTTGATGCTTTGCAGGCTATGGGGGTTAAGGCCGAGTATAAAGACAAACAAATATACCTTACCACCAAAGGGTTAAGAGGAACTACCTACAGGTTTGTAAAAAAAACGCATACCGGAACAGAGTCTCTTATTCTAGCTGCAGTAATGGCTCAAGGGAAAACAGTTATAGAAAATGCCGGACAAGAACCTGAGATTGATGACTTGATTATCTTTTTAAACAAAATGGGGGCAAAAGTTACAAGACAGCCGGGTGATGTCATTAAAATTGAAGGAGTAAAAAACCTCAAGGGTGCAGTACACCGGGTGATGCCTGATAGAAATGAAGCTGTATCCTATGCTGTTGCCGCCATTGCAACAAAAGGCGATATTGTGGTTGAAGATGCGAAAAAAGAACACTTAGAGACCTTTTTGCAGAAACTAAATGAAGCTGGGGCAAAATATGAAATTGGAGAGTATGGAATTCGATTTTGGTATGAAAACGAATTGAAAGCTACAAGCATAAAGACAGCTCCTGAGCCTGGTTTTATGACTGATTGGCAACCTCTTTGGTCTCTTCTTATGACTCAAGCAAAAGGTGAGAGTGAGATAATTGAGGCGGTCCACAATAACCGTTTGCAGTTTACACAACAGTTGGTAAAGATGGGAGCTAGAATTTCCCTCTTTAATCCTGAAGTATCTAATCCTAAAGATTATTATGAGTTTGATAATCCTGAAAAAGATAAAAATCTTCATGCTGCCAGAATTAGTGGACCGACAAACTTGCATGCTCTTAATTTGAAAGTTCCAGATCTGCGAGCTGGAGCCACTCTTACTGTGGCTGCTCTCATTGCTCAGGGAAAATCAGTACTTGAGGATATTGAACATATTGAAAGAGGCTACGAAGACCTTGATGGACGACTGCAGCAGTTAGGTGCCAATATTCACCGGACCGAGTAATTCCTTCTTTAAAGCTTTAAAATAATATCTTAGAATTGAAGGAGACACTAGTTTGATATAAGGAGGTCAGTTCTCAAACTTTCTTTACCTAATTAAACTCGAACATATGGAGGAGAAATGATTCTTATACAAGGAATCAATCTTCTCTCCTCTTTCCTTTTTTTAATTTTCACTTTCTATTTTATCCAGTCAACCTTTTATTGGACTAGATTGATAAGAGAAAATACCTTTGATTTAAACAAAATTCGACGGTTTATTTATTCTCCTTTTGAAGTATATAGCTATGTGCTTAAATCAAAAAAAAGTATTACTGCACTTTTTCTTGATTTAGCTATCTTTCTTTGTGTGTTAATAGTAGATTACTTTCTTTACTTTGATTTATTAAAGTTACTATCAGCTGTTCTAATAAAAAGATATCCCCACTTGGTGTTATTTAGTTTCCTGCTTGCAATCATATACCTTAATCTGCTTTCGCCTATTACCGTTTTCTGTGTCCATTTTATTATTAAAAGGCTGGTAGTTTGGCTGCAGAACACAATACAATATTTTTCATATACAGCGAGAGTGAGAGTGAAATTGGCTAGAGAGATACTAATTCTAAAAATTACTACCATTCTCAAAGCAAGAAAAAAGGCAAAAGTTTACAATTGAAGTGTTTACTATCTTACCCTGATTTTTGTGGTACTATAAAAGATATACCTCTTTCAATATTTGTTGCGTGTAAATACAGAATAAAATGACAACAGGACAGTCTAACCCACTTGCACTAATTCTAGGATTTCTAATTTTCTCATTTGCTACTACAAGCGTTTTACTGGTGCCCTTTATTAATCTTTTGTATAAATTCAGACTTATCCGTGCTAATCAAAAAACAAAAGATGCGTTTAATAAACCTACTCCAATATTTGACCGTTTTCATAAACACAAACAAGGAACACCGGTAGGGGGAGGGTTTCTCATTATTTTGGTAGTGTCACTACTGTTTGCCATCCTCTTTCCCTTAATGAAGTACCTAGGAGTCAATATCACTCATGTTTATCCGATTGTTAGCGAAATTAATGTTATTTTCTTTACTTTTATTTCTTTTGGGTTGTTAGGATTGTACGATGATTTGATGAAATTTTTTAAATTTGAATCTTCAGGGTTTTTCGGGCTTAGACTAAGACATAAGTTTATTATTCAGTGGACACTGGCATTTATTACATCATTTTTGCTCTACTACAATTTGAAAATTGATATTTTCTATCTTCCTTTTTTTGGAGTGTTTAATCTAGGTATTTGGTTTGTGCCTCTTTCTGCTTTTATTATAGTTTCTTTTGCAAACGCAGTGAATATTACAGATGGCCTTGATGGTTTATCCGGTGGTCTAATGATGATTGCCCTTTTTGCTTTTTGGTTGCTTTCAGCCTCAATCCTTGATACGCCTTTATCATTTTTTTTGGCACTATGGCTTGGGGCAATCATTGCCTTTCTTTACTTCAATATATACCCAGCCAGAATTCTTTTAGGGGATGTAGGCTCTTTGGCTTTTGGAGCGACATTGGCTGTGGTGGGGCTACTTCTAGGAAAAGTAATGGCTTTAGTTATTATCGGCGGTGTTTTTACGTTTGAGATTGTTACCAGCTTAACTCAGTTGCTTTCAAAGAAGTTTTTTGGTAAGAAAGCATTCCCCGTTGCCCCGTTTCATTTACTGCTCCAGTATATTGGCTGGGAGGAGCCCAAAATTGTTCAGCGGGCCTGGTTAGTAGGAATTATGCTCGCTATCTTCGGTGTGTGGTTAGCCATGGTGTAGCATACATACAACTATGGATATACTGAATCAGTTTACATGCAGCCTAAAAGACAAACGAGTTCTTATTTTTGGTTTGGGTCTTCAAGGTGGTGGGGTTGGAGCTGCAAAGTTTTTTTCCCGTCACACTAATTCAATCAGAATAACAGATTTAAAATCTCAGGAAGAACTAGGACCATCCCTTGATAGCCTAAAAGGTATTAAGTATTCGGCAACCTTTGGTAGACACGATGAAGCAGACATTAAATGGGCCGATATTGTTTTAGTAAACCAAGATGTTTGGAATAAAGCCCCTGATTCCCCTTACATCCGTTTAGCTCAAGAACTAGGTAAACAGCTTGAAACGGAAACCGGTTTGTTTTTCCAACTTTGCCAATGTCCTATCATTGGAGTAACTGGTACGCGCGGTAAAACCACGACAGCAACAATGATTGCTCAAATGCTTGAAACCTCTGGAAAGAAGGTTGTACTTGGAGGCAATATTCCTCAGTCAGAGAATCTTGAGATGTTACCCTTGACCCACTCTGCCGACTACGCAGTTCTTGAGCTTTCGAATTTTCAATTGCATGGCCTCTATTTTAAAAAAATTTCTCCTCATATTGCAGTCATTACTTCCATATCTCCTGACCATCTTATTAGCTATCAATCCATGGAAGCCTACATTGAGGATAAAAAAAACATCTATAAATACCAGAGTAAATCTGATATTTTGGTTCTTAAAGACAGCGACATTTGGAGTAAGAAATTTGCTTCAGAGGCAAAAGCATCTGTTCACTACTTTTCTGCAAAAACTCTTCCAGAACAGTGGAAACTAAAAGTTTCAGGCCAGCATAACCGTGAAAATCTGGGAGCGGCGTACACAGTTGGTAAAATTATTGGTCTTGAGCAAGATGTAATCCGCCAAGCGCTCACTGCTTTCAAGGGGGTAGCGTATAGGTTGGAAAAAATTAAAACCTACAGAGGTATTGATTTTATCAATGATACCACTGCCTCAACACCAACTGCTGCCTCTATTGCTTTAAAAGCATTTCCGGCTAATCGTATCGTTTGGATAGCTGGAGGCAACACTAAAAATCTTCCTCTCGAGGAGTTAGTTGTCTCAGCTTCAGAAAGAGTTAGGTACATAGTACTGCTTAAGGGCACAGGTACAAGAGAACTAAGGCAGTTACTGGAAAAAAATGTACCCGACTGGGAGGATAAATTCCTAGGTGAGTTTGATGACTTTAAAGCAGCAATTGAAACGGCTTATAAACATGCATCAGCCGGGGATACAGTGCTTTTGTCTCCTGCTTTTACCTCGTTTGGAATGTTTGCTAATGAATTTGAACGGGGAAGGTTATTTAATGAGTATGTTACCAGTCTTACTTCTGAAGGGAAATAAGTTGTCTTCGTTGAATCCTTCTACTTTCAAGCCTATAATGACAGAGTGATACTTCTGTCCAAAAATAAGGCCAAAACTACAAAAGCTAGACGCAAAATTTCCCGTTTGTCAGTTTTTACTAACAATGGGAAAAAAGCAGATTTTCTCCTGTTGTTTGTGGTATTTTTACTGACGGTCTTTGGCCTTATTATGGTGTATGATGCCTCTATTGTCGAAGCCAATGAGCAGTTTGGAGATAAATTTCACTATCTTAAATTCCAGAGTGTTTATTTTGTTATCGGTTGGCTTGGTCTTATTTTAGCAGGTCACCTAGATTACCATTTGTACAAAAAAGTTGTCAGATGGCTTTTTCTGGGAAACCTTATTTTTTTAGTCTTAGTTCTTATCCCTGGAATTGGTCTTCAGATTAAAGGAGCTCGGCGCTGGATAGACTTTGGGATAACAACTTTCCAGCCCACAGAGACATTTAAAACCATCCTGGTTCTTTATTTGGCAACATGGCTTGAGAAAAAGAGGGAGCTGAAGCAGTTTTTTGCTTTGGTATTGTTTGTTCTAGGGCTAGTTATCCTTGAGCCAGATTTGGGTACAGCTATAGTATTAGTTGCTTCAATTTTCATTATCTATTATGTTAGCGGGGCTCCGGTTAAGAAGTTTGCCTTAGCTTCAGTGGCAGCATTTTTGCTGGGGCTTATTCTAATTCTTACTTCTCCTTATAGAAGACAACGATTGTTTACATTTCTGGATCCGAGCACTGATACACTTGGAACTTCCTATCACACTAAACAAATCATACTTTCTTTGGGATCAGGCGGGATAACCGGTTTGGGCATTGGTCAGTCAAAACAAAAATATCAGTACTTGCCTGAGGCAACCACAGATTCTATATTTGCTATAGTTGGAGAGGAGTTGGGGTTTTTGGGCGGATTAGCTCTCATACTTACATTTATTGTGGTTATTTGGAAAGGTTTTAAGATTGCCCAGCAAGCGCCGGATGAATATGGCAGGCTTATCGCTACGGGGATTACGGCCTGGATTAGCACTCAGATTTTTGTAAACCTGGCATCAATGGTTGCTTTGGTGCCTCTAACAGGGATACCTCTGCCATTTTTATCCTATGGTGGCACCACACTGGTTGTCACTCTCACCAGTATTGGTGTTTTACTAAACATTTCTAAGCAGTCTGTAGGCAGACGATAAAACTATGATGCATAAAACTATTGTTTTTACCGGTGGTCACCACAACTCAGCTCTTGTGTTGGCAAAACACTTAAAAGAACATGGGTTTAGTATCCTGTGGTTTGGACATAAGTACACGATGAAGGGAGTTAGCAACATATCCAGCGAGTATCAAGAAGTTACAAAAGAAGGAATCAAGTTTATCGAGCTGCACTCGGGAAAAATCCATAAAGGGAACATCATAGAGGTTTTTAAAACCATTGGAGCGATTATTTATTGTTTTTTATTTTTTTTAAAAAAACGTCCCAACCTCATTATTTCTTTTGGAGGCTATCTCGCTGTTCCGCCTGTTATCGCAGGATGGTGCTTAAGAATTCCAGCAATTGGTCATGAGCAGACTACCATCCTAGGTATGGCTAATAAGCTCCTTCTGCCTTTTTATCACAAACTCTACACTAGCTGGCCAATTTCAGGTTTGGGTAGCAGCAAGTTAAAAGTTGTCGGACTCCCAGTAGATATCCAGGTATTTCAAGAATTTACAGTAAGAGAACTAGAAAAGTATTTTTTTGAACCGAAAAAACCACTTTTAGTAGTTAGCGGTGGTAAACAGGGATCACATGTTATAAACACAACAGTCGAAAAAGCCTTACCTAAGCTCCTTCCGTTGTGGAATGTTTACCATCAAACCGGTAGTAATTCTCAAACACAAGATTTTGAAAGAATGCGGGCGTTCCGTAGACAACTACCTTACAAACTCCGAAAGAGTTATCTAGTGACTGACTATTCAAAGGAATTCAAGCGCTTTTTGGCTACTGCAACTTTGGTAGTGGGTAGAAGCGGAGCTCACACAGTATATGAAGTTTTGATGCTGGGTAAGAAAATGGTTGCCATACCTTTACCCTTTAGCTACATGAATGAACAACATAATAATGCTCAACTACTGGAAAAGCTGAGTTTAGGGGTTATTCTGCCACAAGAGAAGTTAACGGCTGAAACATTGGTAGAGGCTGTATTAAAGGTTACTAATTTGAAGCCTAGCGGGAAGAAACTACCTGCTTTTCAAAAAAATATAAAGCATGCTGCTGCTGCAGTAATGATTGAAGACATAAAAGAATTAACTAAACCTTCTTATGTTTAAAATAAGTACTGTTAAAAGAAGAGCTATCTCAAGCAGTGGTTTATTCTCCGGAATCAGAAAAAAAATTCAATTCAAAAAACGGGGGATAAAACTATCCAAATCAACTTTACTTCTAGTGCCGTTGGTACTATTTATCACTGGAGCAATTTTTTGGATAATTAATGAAGAACCTTTCACGATCAAAAGGATAGAGTGTTTGGTGAATGGGGTTGATTGTTCAAATTGGAGCCTTAGTCTTCCGGTCTATAGCCTTAGTGAAAAAACCCTTTTTACTTTCACCGAAGAAACTGTTGTGCAGAAAATAATGTATACCTATCCGGAGGTAGGTTCAGTTCGCTTTAAAAAACAGATTCCCAACCTTCTTATAGTTAACATAGAGCCGAGAACACCTATAGCCTTAGTTGAAGATGTTCACGGCCAACGGTACTTCATTGATGGAGAAGGTAAAGTGTTTGCCAGAGGAGAAATGAAGAATTTACCTGTAATTAAAGTTCAGGAATCAGTAGCTAATGGCGTAACTACCGTCAGCCCTGCAATCTTAGCATCTCTTAAATTAGTGCAAAGCTTGGACCAATCAGCATTGCCGGCAATTAGTATTATTGTAAAAAGCTTAAATACTCTTGAGGTTGATCTACCTTCAGGAAGGCGTGCTTTGTTTAGTGGAGAAAGAGATATTGTAAAACAAGTGGATGCTTTACAATTTATTTTACAAAACAGTACAATGGGAGAAAAAGAAGTTCGTGAAATTGACTTGCGGTATGATAATCCGGTAGTAAAATCGAACTAAACTTGCTATTATTAAGCTGGAGTTTTATAAACTCAGAGAATTTAAGTTCAAAAATAACACTGTGGCAAGAAGCAATATTTACACAGGTATTGATATCGGTACCTGCAAAGTTACCACCATAATCGTTTCTGAGGATGAAGAGACCGAAAAGCTGCGTGTTGTTGGTGTGGCCACCAAAACCAGCCGCGGTATCCGCAAAAGCCAAATTGTTGATATTGAAGAGACAGTTGAGTCGATAACTCAAAGCGTTGAAGCTGCAGAGAGAATGGCAGGTTTTTCTATTACTGACGCGTATGTTTCTATTGGTGGTTATCATATTCAGTCTCAGAATTCTAAGGGGGTTGTTGCGGTTGCCAACTCCGGGGAAGAGATTACTGGCGACGATGTTGATCGGGTTATAGAATCAGCCCGGGCTGTATCATTACCTGCTTCCCGGGAGATTCTCCACGTAATTCCTAGAGATTTTAGTGTTGATTCACAAGGAGGTATCAAGGATCCTTTGGGGATGACTGGCGTTAGGCTTGAGGTGGATGCTCATATTATTACCGGAGTTTCCACGGCTATACGAAATCTTGTGAAGTGTGTCTCCGAAATTGGAATCAATGTGTCAGGTGTGGTGTTTTCAGGCCTGGCTGCAGCAGAGTCGGTTTTAACAGATACGGAAAAAGAATTGGGCGTGTGCTTGGTAGATATTGGTGGTGGTACTACCAGTCTCTCTGTGTTTGTCGAGGGTGCCCTTGCTCATTCAAGTGTTTTGCCTGTAGGAGCCAAGCATGTTACTAATGACTTGGCAATTGGTATGCGCGTTAGTCTTGAACAAGCAGAGAACCTAAAACTTATTCTTTCCAACAATCCTAAAGAAAAACTCCTTAAAGAGCCGGACAAAAACACTGATCTACTCGATTTAGTAAAATTCGGTGTTACTGAAGAAGTTGCTAAACCTTCCTATAAAACGCTGGTTGATGGCATAGTAAGACCCAGACTTAATGAAGTCTTTGCTATGGTAGGCGATGAGCTAAAGCGTGCAGGCTATCTTGGGGTTACGCCTGCAGGTATTGTTTTATCTGGTGGTGGAGCCTTAACTGTTGGAGCGGTGGACAGTTGCAAGAGGACTTTATCTTTGCCAGTACGAACCGCTAATCTAGACGGTAGCCAAGACACCGACAAAAAATTGAACGGACTTATTGATGATATCGGCTCTCCGGTATTTGCTGTAGCTCAAGGATTAATTCTTTACGGTAGTGAAAAGGGTAAGCAGAGTGGATTTGGAAGGGCTGCCTTGCCTCATTTTGGTAACTTTGTGGAGAAGTTTTCGGGTAAAGGTTTAGCTAGCAAAGCAATCGATTTTATTAAATCATTTCTCCCTTGAAAGATTATAATTTTTGACGTAGTATCTAGCTACGTTTAGAAAACAAACTCCGAGAACTGCCCCTCAAACTTATGGCACTTGTTAGACCTGATGTAAATTCCTTTGCAAGAATTAAAGTAATTGGTGTGGGTGGAGGTGGGGGTAATGTTATAAACTCCA
>JBMNOG010000044.1:0-2894 GCA_050942955.1 Patescibacteria group bacterium
GAAAACTGGGGGAGTCTCATGATCCCGAAAGCCACCTTATTCCCAACATCATGAAAGCAGTATTAGAAGATCGGGAGTTTACTCTTTTTGGCGATGACTACAATACTCCGGATGGTACTTGTGTCCGTGACTACATTCATGTTCTGGATTTAGCTTCTGCTCACATTTTGGCTTTGGAGGCTTTAGAAAAAGGGCATAAAACAGGTGTTTATAATGCCGGTACCGGCAAGGGTTACTCGAATAAAGAAATTATTGCCATGATTGAAAAAGTGTCAGGCCGGCAAGTCAAGGTGAAGGTTTCACCCAGGCGTCTCGGAGATGCTGATATCCTCGTAGCTGACTCTTCTAAGCTCCAAAAAGAGATTAACTGGAAACCTCAATATTCAGACCTTGAAACTATTATTGAGACAGCTTGGCAGTGGCACAACAAGTAGATTTCCTTTAAATCTAGCATTTATTTTTGTTTCACTTATTGGATTCTAACTTTTGTTTTCATTAGATTTTTCCTATAGAATTAATTATTGGCATAGTGACTTCTTTATTCTATAATGAAATGCTTGCTAAAAGTATTGATATAAATATAAAAACTATCTAAAGGAGTAAAAATTATGTTTTCTACTCATGTCTTCACAAAATATTTCTCAGTAATTGCCGTCTTGCTTGTAGGTATTTTTACTATCAGTATTAACAATGTTCCCGTACAGGCTGGTGATGAAAATGTTTGCCCAAAAGGGAATGTAAAAGCTGAGTGGGAAGATGGCTGGCAATATGAATACACAGATAACTCTGCCACTATCGGTGGAGATAAAAGAACCGTAACCTGGTCCCCTGCAAGCGGATACCAAGTTACAGGAGTCTGTATTAAGTATGCTACAGAACTTCATAACCCTAGTGCAGGTAGCGGGTCCTGGAGTACATGAAACTACGATATTTCCCATATTGTTTTAACTACTAGTCCGGTAGTTTCAAATCCCAGTTTAAGTGTTGGTTCTTGCCTAGTTAAAGAATCAAACAGTTTCAGATTTAGAGCTGTTAATGGAGCAGTAAGTGGTGAGTGGAGATTGAGAAGTACCAGTGGCGACATAATTAATCTTGGCAATCTTTCCTCAGGCCAGGAAATAGGTGGCTACACTTCAACTAACACTACTTTTACCACGAATCTTGAAAAAACCTGGACAAAACAGTATCTAAGTGGAGAATCATGGGTAAACAAAGGCGGAACTCACGTCACTTCTGTTTCCGGTCACAGTTCTCATGAAAACTTCTGCCCGATTGAAGCAACACCAACACCAACTCCTTACTGGGGGATTTTTGTGGAATGTATTGATATTTATGAAAAAGAAGGGTATATGGTTAGATTTGGTTATAAGTGGGATGGCGAAGGTTCTTTGGAACTTAATCGCAGTGATTTAAATCCTGGGAATGCATCTGGCGATCTCCCATCTACTTTTACGTCTGGCAGACACCTATTTGACATCTATGTAAATGGATTTGGCAATGAAGTTTGGACAGTCAGTGCGCTTGGTAAAACCAAAACCACTACCGCCTCTTCCAGTTATGGTAAGTTATGCAGTGCTAAGCCCACGCCGACTCCAAGTATTAATCCTACTCCCACACCAAGTCCAACAACTACTCCGGACCCCAAAGCTGGTAAACATTCATCTCTTGGGAACAGCAACCCAACATGTGATAATCTGGACTTTGAAGTGACCTATGATCTTAGGGAAAATGGAGAAGCCAGGAAAGATGTTGAAGTAACCATTACCTACAAAGGTAATAAACAAACTCTGAAAACTAACGACACCGGAACCGCGAAAGTCTTCTTTACTTACAGTGGTGAAGGCAGGGTTGAGGCTGACAATAATTCAGGTTATCCGGCTCAGTCTCTGCAAATAAACAACCTCGATTGTCCGTCAGTTGGTGGTGCAGTTTTAGGAGCCAGTTCGGATACGCAAACTTCCGGACAGGTGCTTGGAGATTCTACTAGTGTTCTGGCTGCTACCGGAACATTCAGTAGCACTCTAGCTTTAGCTGTCAGAATGATCTTTGGTTTTGTATCAGGTTTGGCTTTGTTTGAATCCGCCAAAAGCCGGAAGCTGTTTGCTTAGTATTTGTAGTATTTGTCATAATGAGGGCGAGGCGTAAAGACTCGCCCTTTTTGTAATATGCCGGATAACTCAAAATTCTTTAATCTTCAAATTACACGCCGTGGCAAGTGGCCGGTTTTTACCTATACACTTACTCTCTACTATTCTTTAAAGTATGTAGGTCTTCTAGCCGGGATAGTAGGAGCTATTGTGTTTGGTTTTGCGCCAAATGTATATGTAGCGTTTTTTACTCCAAAAATGGAAACAACAGTGGTAGCTGAAGAAAAGCATTATAAGCCTGACATGGTTATCATTCCCTCAATTAATTTGGAGATGCCTGTGAAAGAAGCCTCGGTTTCTGCTAACAACTGGGAAGTGTTTGATGGTGCGGTTTCATGGCTAAAGACATCAGGGACCATGGAAAAGGGTAATATAGTTTTGTATGGCCACAACGAAAAAGAGAATTTTGGCAAAATCATTCAGCTCAAAGTCGGAGATGTGATTGTAGTCAGAAATCAGCATTTCGAAAAATGGTTCAAAGTAACAAAAGGAGTAGAAATCCCGAGTTCTGACTTAAGCTATCTCCAAAATACCCAGGACAGCTTAACCATGTATACTTGTAGTGGTTGGTTTGACAGTAAACGCTACTTTGTCATTGCAGAACTGCTTGAAGGGTAAACTTTTATTATCCCTAAAATTATATTTCTACTGGCTAAGTTTCAAAAGTACTTAGTCCTATAGGTAAATTATAGAGATTGTAAGAGTTATGTAATAGTTACGTTATAGGACATTGACAAAATAATTATA
>JBMNOG010000045.1:0-2816 GCA_050942955.1 Patescibacteria group bacterium
TGTCACCAGTTTGTCAGCCTTTTTCCAAAAAAATTTCTCCCAGTAATGAATTTTAGCAATATCAATATAAAGCAGAGGCTTAATCGGCCAAATCTTACTTTTCTTCACATAACTTTGATAGCCTAAGAACTCTATTGTCTGTTCTACTAAAAGTACCGGAATTTTCGTTTCCGGAATGTTAGGCATCATATAAAATGTTTCAGCATGAATTAAGTCAAACTCACTCTTAGCCAATTCTTGATCAATCAAGTGCGATGCATGCATTGGCATGTTGCGAGTCACCAAAAAAGGGTAGGCAGTTATACCTGCCAAAAGAACATTCCTGGGAGCCCAGGGATTTTTGGTACGCTTAATAAGCACTACTTTTTTACAAAATTTCTTAAGCTGAGGCAAATACTGTCTCTCTGCATCATCCTTAATTAGAGAAAACAAGGTAATCTCATGGTCATTCTTAAGATTTTTAAGCAAGTTATATGTCCGTATTTGTCCTCCTGAAAGCAATGGATACGGAAGGTATGGGGTAAGCATGAGAATCTTCATATGGATTAAAAAGTGCCGGACAAGCCGGCACCCGAGCTTTAGGCATTTTCCTACTACATGTAGAATTCTTCAGGTGCCAAAGTTTTTTCAGGCTCTGTTTCGTTTTTACAATTTTGTACGTTAATAATCACCCAAGAATCGGTTTTGACTATAACCTCACACCGCTCCATCCAGAAATTTGTATCGTCATCAAAATTAGTTGAAACTAGGTGGGTTGCTCCTTCTTCAATAAACCGGGGGATTAAACCACCCCCAAGAGTCCAACCGTAACGATTGGTTTGGTAAAGAAACGCTGAGTCAGTCATATATGGAGCAATTACTTTTGCATCAGGCGGCAAAAGGCGGTCTACTGCTTTACCGGCCTCAACAATTTCCGGATGGTTAACATTAAAAAATCCTCTAGTCTCGTACCAACCAAATGCAAGCATTATTGCAAACAAAAAGAGAGCAAGAGAAAAATTAATTAATCTCTGCTTAATACCGCTACCATACATCATCAAAAACTCAAAGCCTTTAGCAATAAAAATTGCGCCAATTGGTAAAAGCGGCATCTGGTAGTAATCATGGGTAACATTACCTTTAGCAATAACGGTAATAAAGATTGCTACTGCCAACAGCCAGAGATAGTAAAACCAACCCTCTTTTTTTGTGCGTCCCCTGATAATTCCTAGCCAAAAAAGGACAAAACCGCCTGTAGCAAAGATAAGTCTATTCATTCGATCAAAGATAATCCATCTAAAAAATGAACCCTTAAAACGAATATTTCCCTGATTAAAAAGCCAGCTGGTACCAAACATACCTTCCGGATAGTTGCTAATATGCCACCGCCAAAAAAGGAAAGGTAGAAGTGATAAACTTATATACAAGTAAAACTCCGGTTTTTTAAAGAGCTTCATTCCCCACTTGCGCAGAAGCAGGTATATAATTGGCAACCCCAAAACTAATGCATATGGTTTTGTTAGCAAAGCACCGGTAGTTGCCAGTCCCGCTAAAGCAGTCATAAAATATGTATTTTTACTCGTCCACAGTGATACGAGATATAATGCCAAAACTGAAAGAAAGATATGTAGAGGGTCTGGCATAATCACTCTGCCGTAGTAAATACTAAAAGGCAGTACTGCAAATACCAAGCCTGCAAGCACTGCTGCCCTTTCGGATGAAAATCTTCGAGCCAAAAGATAAATAAAAACTGCAGTAAGTGAAGAAAAGAAAACGCTAACCAATCTGGCATACATCTCGTTCACTCCCAGGTATTTGTAAAACGGATAAGTTACAAGATTGTAAAGAGGAAATTCAGCAAAAAAGTAGCGGTTGGGATTAGGTTTGCCGACTTCATTGAGAGAATAATAGGAGTCAAACTTCGGATATAAAGGGGTTAGACCTTCTTTTATGAAGTTGCGTGTCACTGCTGCAGTATCTGCCTGTCTCCATGAATGCCAATCTGCAATCGGATTATTGATTTTGTAGAGACGCGGGATAAAAGCAGTAATAAAGAGCAGTGTAATCACTAAACTACGTTTTATTGTCATATTATTTTTTCTTAGCTTTATCCTTCTCTTTTAATACAATCATGGAAGTAGCGATTAAAACTCCCATAATCGACCAGAAGAAGTAAGCTACCTTGGAAGACTCAAAGATATCTATATAAAGTGCATTAGCCAAAAGTCCGGCGATAAGTCCGAGTCCGGCAGCAAAAAGCCCTGTATAAAATGGGTCAGATGACTTGACAAACGCCTTGTAAAGCACAAAGGCGCAAATCCCAAAAATTGATAAAAATGAGACAAATCCTAAAAGACCCGTTTCCCCCAAAAGCCTCAAATAATCATTGTCAGTTGATTCAGCTGGTGTTTGTTCCCAAACCCGGGACTTTACCAAGGTTGAGTATCCTGTACCTAGAAGGGGGTTTCTCTTAAAAGCAGCTATTGCCTGAGGCCATAGAGTATCCAGACGAATTCCAGCTGAAAGACCATACTTTAATGCATTATCTGAATAGTGTGGAGGCTTGGCAGATGTTGTTGCTTCCTGCCCTGAAGAAGTAGCTTCATAAGTAGAATCTTCGTAGTAAACATCCTCCGGCTTTTCCCTTTTAGGTTTTACATGCGTAGGCGGCATATCTGATTTTGAAGCTATTTTCTCTATTTGTTCTTCGGGTGTTAAATCTTCCCTGAAAGGAATACCATTCTCAGGAGGCGGCCTAAAAGCGCTGGTAAGTTTTGATTTTAAATCCTGGAGTTTTATAAGGTGGGCAAACCTTTCTGACATAGGTCCAATAGTTA
>JBMNOG010000007.1:0-62502 GCA_050942955.1 Patescibacteria group bacterium
TCATCTTCTTTTAAGTAATCATATTCATTTTGCAGATAATCCAAAACCCTCTGAGCGGCTGAGGTTCGTTCGTTGGTATCATGATGATCAAACATCCCACCACCAGTATCAACGTGAGCAATATCAGAATCTCCATCTGCCGGTTGATCCTTGTAAGTGTTTCCTGCCAAAACAAAGGCAACTCCTGCCTCACTCCATTCGGGATCAAAGCGGCGCAAAAGCCACACACTGGTAATAGCATCAGGATCGGGATTAATGTGGGTAACAATAAGTTTAGACATAAATACGTTAAATCGCTAAGTTAGTAACACACACTTTCGAGAAACTAACCTCGCCTTCCATACAGATAATACTTTAATAGCTACTAAGAAAGTCTTTTTACTATTTCTTCTAAACTAATCAGTTCCGTCTTTTCCTCATCTCTTCGCTTCCACTCAATTTTACCTCCAGTTCTAGGTGAAACCACAAGGCGGACAGGGTTACCGATAAGATCAGCGTCAGCAAATTTCTGTCCCGCACCTACATCAGCTCTATCATCAAATAAAACTTCAATGTTAGCTTCGAGCATTTTTTCATAGACATTGTTGGCTTGAGTTTTAAGCTCAGGATCATTACCCAGCCCTATGAGATGAGTCTGGAACGGCGCCACGCTCTCTGGCCAAATAATACCTTTACTATCTGAGTGTTTTTCTACAATTACTCCTAAAAGACGGGAGATGCCAATACCATAACACCCCATAATCGGGTAAAACTTCTTACCATTTTCGTTAATAAGTTCGAGTCCGAAGTCTTTGCTGTACTTTTGACCCAAGTCAAATACATTCCCAACTTCTGAGGCCCTGGCTTTACCAAGTACACCCTGGCCGCATTTTTTGCAAATACCGCCTTCCGCTAAGTCTGTAATCTCTACATTTACACAGTAATCACAGTTGTCGCAAAAGAGGATGTCATCCTCACCAGCCGGAGTCAGCACCATAAACTCATAAGAAATCTTTTGGGTGAAAGCTCCACCTGAAGCTTCTGTTGATTTTGCTGTCAATCCACAGCGCTCAAACACTTTCAAGTAGGCTCTCTTAACAGTGTCGTAAAACCGTTCAAAGTCCGCCTGATCTCTGTGCCAGCTGTACATGTCCTTCATTAAAAACTCCCGACCACGCAAAATGCCCGACTTTGCCCTTAGTTCATCTCTAAACTTACTCTGGATCTGATAAACTGCCACCGGTAAATCTTTGTAACTTTTAATATACTCTTTCGCTAACGGGGTAATAACCTCTTCATGGGACTGACCCAGAGCATATTGTTTGCCGGTACGGGACTCCAACTTAAACAGAACATCAATTGAATCCCATCCTCCACTCTGTTTCCAAATTTCCGAAGGATGTAAAGCCGGCAATAACACTTCCTGACCTCCAACAGCATTCATTTCCTCACGAACAATTCTACTGATTTTGTTTAGAACCCGTAACCCTAAGGGCAAGTAGCTATATACTCCAGCCATGAGCTTATTAACATACCCGGCTTGCACCAGAAGCTGTGCATTTCTGGTTACTTCATCTTTCGGAGGATTTTTTTGAGTTTTTGCAAATAAGTTTGAATATCGCATAAAATTAGTTGGAAATTCCTTAATGAGTTATGATAGCACAATTTTACAGAGAAGAAGTTAGCTATTGGAAAAATGATAGCTTTTCATCATTTTTCCGGATGATCATACCATCTTCGAAACGTTAAAGCTCCTTGAACATCTTTATCATCCTCTCCCCAGTTCAACTCTGCCTCTAAAAACAAAGTTAAAGCTTTCCCTTCTACTCTGTTCATTCTTTCAACATCTCCTTCTTCTCTTAACCTTATCGC
The DNA here is from genome assembly GCA_050942955.1 of Patescibacteria group bacterium. Taxonomy (GTDB): domain Bacteria; phylum Patescibacteriota; class Microgenomatia; order UBA1400; family UBA1449; genus JBMNOG01. The sequence goes on from JBMNOG010000007.1 coordinate 1,852, forward strand.
ATTTTCATAAAGAAACCTAATTCGCATAAATACTAGCTTTCTCAACTCTTTGGCTTCAATTCGATTTTCCTCTTGAATCTCAGCTCTTAATAGTGCTTTCCAGAAATAATCATCTACTAGTTTCATATTATTTATGGTATTCCAGACACTCACTTCAGAGGGTTTGGCTGAAGCATGTCTTACAAAATAGGAGTCTACTACTCCGTAGTGCATCGCAAACTTTACAGCTGTGTTGGTTGTAAAATCTCTATGAGAATCACCAGGAAGGTAATAGTGGGCTTCATTAGGAGAGATTAATGGACTATCTTCAAGCTCCAGCCAAAAAAGTTCGTTGAAAATTTCCTCAAACTCACTATCAGAATCACTAGATTTTGACTGACGTTGATTCCCACACTCGTAATCATGCTCTTGTTTCACGCTATGCTTCAAGGGCAGGTGTGAAGAAATAATTTGTGGAGTAATTATAACACTTCTACTTACTGAAAAGTTACTTTCTCTATAAGTAAGCTTCAATACAAAAAAACTTAACTTGCAAAGAATTTGGAAATGAAGTTACAGCGATTTATCCACCACGAACTATCCGCAAAATATCCCCAATGGTAATTAAAACCATCAAAGCAATAAGGATAGCCATGCCTGCCATATTTATGTAGGCTTCAAGTTTGGGACGCATTTTCTTGCCAATCACCTTTTCGAGCAGAATAAAGACGAAGCGGCCTCCATCAAGAGCCGGAAAAGGCAAGATATTAATAACTGCCAAATTTAAGGACAGAATACCAACAAATTTTATAATTGGTAGAATTCCTTCCTGAGCTACCGTTGAGGTAATCTGATAAATACCAACCACACCGGCGACTTCGGGCCTGACTCCTTCAAAAATTCCGGCAATAGTTGAGACAAGGCCTTCAACCATCATCCTTGTCCAACCATAGGCCTCCTGAACACCTACAACAGAAGCCCTAAAGGGCATCTGCCACCATGGGTAAAACTTGTTGTCATAGTTGGATACTACTACCCCAACCGCACCTTCACCCTCCGGAGGATTTTCTCTAGGAGTTAAGTTAATTTGCTTGAACTCACTGTTTCTTACCACTTGAATTCGTACCTGTTCACCCTTTTTATCCTCAAGATATTCCACAAAGTCTCTGACCTCGTCCATGTTGTTTCCATTTATTGCCACAACCTTATCTCCTCTTTCCAAACCAGCACTTTCTGCAGGTGAGTTTGGAGCAATAGCCTCAATAGTAATGTAATCAACCTGCTCAGGAATACCGGTAACAGAATAAATAAACGAAAAAGCTGCAACCCCCAGAAGAATGTTCATAGCGACACCTGCCAGAATAATCACAGACCGCTGTTTCTTGGATTTATTGGCAAAAGATCGAGGGTTTTTGCTTTCTTCAACACTCTGCTCACCAAGAAGACGCACGAAACCGCCAAAAGGTAGAAGATTTAGAGAATAAATGGTTTCACCGATTTTTCTGCCGATGACTTTCGGAGGGTAGCCAAAACCAAACTCTTCTACTCTTACTCCGGTAAGTCTGGCCGCCAAGTAATGTCCCAACTCATGAATAAGAACAACAACAGATAAAACAATGAGAAAAATGACAATTGTTGGAAGCACAGATATCTCTTAAACCCCAAACCTTTATATCTTTGTGTAAAGATTCAGGATTTATACAATAAAAATCGTAACTACTTACTATACTATAAAGTTACTACTGAAAATACTGTGAAACTAGACCCTCATTACCTCGGCCTCTTTCTCTTTAGCTAAAGTTTCAAGCCTTTCAATGGTTTTATCAGTAGTCTTCTGTAACTTTTCCAAATCGGCTTTTATGTCATCTTCACTGACTCCACTCTCACCTTTTTGATCTTCAATCTCTTGTTTGGCATGAACCCTTTCTTGACGAACCATAGTTTTGTGTGACTCCAATTTTTGGCCAATAAGTTTTACCAACTCTTTTCTGGATTCTTCAGTCAGAGCCGGAATAGTAATGCGAATTAGTTCTCCCTGAACCACCGGATTAACTCTTGCCTCAGATGTAGCCAAACCTTTAGCAATATCTTTAATGATCGACTTATCCCAGGGGCTTATCTCGATTGTTTGTGCATCAGGAGCTGAAATTGATGCTAGTTCCCGAACCTCCATCCAGGTTCCATAAGCATTGACTTTAATATGCTCAACCAAGCTTGGCCTGGCTCTACCGGTTTTAACCGTATTCAAATCTTCGGTAAAAAGCGTTATTATTTTCTCACATTTTTGTTCAAAATCCTGCAGTGGTTGACTCATAATGTCAATAAGTCAAAACGGTATGTCACTCAAATACTTGGGTTTGTACTGTTTTGACAGTCAAATTTTTTCGCTAATTAAACATATACATCTTATCAGGGTTAGGTTGAAATTTAAACATGAAATCTGATTACCTACTTAACTTCAATAATTTTGGTAAGGAAATCAGTTTGCAATTTAGTAGGTAATTTGCATATACTGGATTTAGCTTATTAAAACCATCTTTCCTGCCTATGTCCTTTTTTAATCAAAATCCCAAACAACCAGATCCCGCTATTACACAAGACTCTACTGCTGCCCAGACTGCACCTTCTAGTCAGCTTGTTCAAGAAGTAGAGACGCTACCAGAAACACAGCTGCCAGAAACACCTACGCCAGAGGTACAAACACCCACTCCTCAACCTCAACAAGAAAATGCTGTTACTAATCAGTTGAATGGAAATCAATTAAATGAAACGCCTCAAGCAACTCTCAATAACATCTCACTTTCACCAGACACAGTCGCTGCGGTTTCTCCGGAACAAAATAGTGATCTTATTACTCAACTCGAAGCCTTAAAAAAAGTCCCGGTAGATGAGGTTAGTGGAAAAATTGATGAGATTATTAGCTCTATGCGTGGTAGTACCCCCGAACCAGTTATCGAATCACCGCAACAGGCACCAACGCCTGTACCTCAAACACCGCAAACAGCAGAAGCGCCAACAGCTCCTTCGATGGACTTATCTGCACAAAATGATTTGAATATGACTACAGAAACCCAACCGGCTCAATCCCAAATATCTCAAACAAGCCCTGATATGGCACAGGGCGGGGTAACTCAAGAAGCTGCCGCTGTAAATCCTGATTTTAATACTAACCAACCGAATGATTCAGAAATGGTACCACCTACCAAGCTTTAGTAAACTTTAAATAATACTTAAAAACCCACTGTTTCCAGTGGGTTTTTTATTTTATAGTGTTTCGAAACTAGCAAGTAGAAGTCTGTTCAATTGCTAAGCGGGTAAAAGAATCAACCTTTATATTTTCACCCAGTTTAGCAATCGCTTCTTTAACAAGGTCCTCAATGGTTCTTTTTGCGTCTCTGATATAGGTTTGCTTAAACAGTTCCTCTACATTTTCAGGATTCATTGAAGCTACCTGCATCGCAATTTCCCGAGCCAATTTTTGAAATTCTTCTGTTCTGGCTACAAAATCTGTTTCACAGGTCAATTTTACCAAAGCTCCAACCTTACCGCCTGTGTGGACATATGCTTCAACTAAACCATCTCCGGTTTCTCTATCTGATTTTTTAGCCGCTTTATCTAAACCTTTTTGTCTCAACCATTCTTTGGCTTTTTCCATATCACTGTTTGACTCTGTAAGAGCTTGTCTTACTTCCATAACCCCGGCTCTGGTTTCTATCCTGAGTTTTTTGATCTGGTCAATGGTAACTTTCATGGTTTAAGTGGGTTGCGCATCCAGGACAAAAAGTTCTTTTTGTTTCCAGATACCAACCTGCTTATCATCTTATAACTTCAGTGTGTAATCTACTTTGTTTCTTTTTTCTCTTCTTTTCTCTGTGCTAAAGCTTTGCCTTCAATAACTGCATCGGTGAAAATACTGGTTAGCAGTTTTATTGACCGAACCGCATCGTCATTTCCGGGAATCGGATAGTCAACCAGTTCGGGGTTAGCGTTAGTATCAAGCAAAGCATACATTTTTATTCCAGCCGCTTTTGCCTCCTTAACCGCTGCTTTTTCTCTGGTTATATCCACAATGTAAAGCATGTCAGGAGGGGTTTCCATTCCTTCCAAGCCAGCAAAAAGGCGTTCGAGCCTGGTTACTTCTTTATCCAAAAGCACTCTCTCTTTTTTAGTAAGATGCTGGAATTTCTTTTCAGCCAAACCCTTCTTAAGCTCAGTTAAGCGCTTGATACTGACTTTAATCTGATCCCAATTGGTAATTGTTCCACCTGCCCACCGGGAAGTAACATAGTGGACTCCGGCTCTTTCAGCCTCTTCTTTAACAATCGGAGCAGCCTGGCGTTTTGTACCGACAAAAACAATACTTTTGCCTGCTTTAATGTCCTGCTTCACTGACTCACAAGCTTTTTGCAATGCCTCGACAGTTTTAATCAAGTCAAAAATGTGAACACCATCACGTTCCTGCCAAATAAACCGGCTCATTTTGGGGTGCCAGCGGCGAGACTGATGACCGAAGTGAACTCCGGCTTCCAGAAGCTTGGTTAAATCAACAGAAAAATTCCCTGTGTCTTGGGACATAGTTCCTCCTTTTTTTCCTCCATACCTATTTTGTTAGTAATAAAAATAATCCCAAAGGGATTACTCAAGGAGTGCATAGGTATGTGTGTGATAGTGGAAATATACCATAGCACAGGGAAAAATGCAAAAACCTTTTTTTTGATTTTTGCTGCTAATTAGCAGCAAATGTCGGGTTCTTTCGTTCAAACAGCAAAAAGTATATAATACCAGTATAAGTTAAAAAGGTTTTAGTAACAATACTTTTGCTTGGTTATATATTTATTGGCTTAACAAATTCCTAAGAATTTCTTTCATCCGTTTTGTCTGATACCTGTTATCCGGCGCGTAAAGAAAGTATAATATAATCGTATATGTCCGAAAGTAAATCTGCTTCTAATTTGAGTTTTTTTGAGATTAGAGTTCCCAAATATTCAGAGGTTTCACCAGAAGCCATGGCGGCTTGTTTTCAGGCTTTACCTCAAATCAAAAACTCTATTTTTGATTCTCTTTTAGGTAAAGAGGAGGCTCTGACTTTTGAGTTAGTCACCTGGAACCAGCGTATTTACTTTATGGCTGCAGTACCGGCTAGCATTACCAGCTACTTTACAAGCCAGCTAACAGCCCAGTACCCCCAAGCTTTAATCTCACCAGTTGGGGACTATCTCCCCTTCTTTTTTCCGGAAAATAGCGACCAAAAAACTCAAATGCAAGTCAGCACCTTTGGGAAAATCATCATGGCCAACCCTTTCTATCTACCGCTTAAAACTTACAAAGATTTTACTGACATTGATCCGCTCTCAACCATTTTAGGGACACTAGCCAAAGCCGATCCTGATGATAAAATTCTGGTACAGTTTGTTGTTACCGCTGCTCCAAAAAGTTGGCAAAAACAAGGGTATTCTGTTGCTAATAAGCTTATACCCACCAGTGATCCTGAGAAGGTCATCCCTCACCCCCAAAAATCTCTCATTGAACAAAAAATCGCCCAGATAGGTTTTAATGTTGATATTAGAGCTTTGGTCGTTAGCTCAGACAAACACCATGCAGAAGCTGTATTAGCTAATCTAGCTGGCTCATTTGCCAGTGTCAGCCATGGTGACAGCAATCACTTAAAATTAAAAATCCCGCTGCTTAGTAAAAGATCTTTGTTTGCTGAAATTATTGAGAGAAAACCTTCATTTAGTTTGAGTCCCCACGTACTGACTGCTGCCGAACTAGCTACGCTATACCATCTCCCTAACCAGGATTTGGTTTCAATTAAAAACATTGCCTGGGGCGGAACTTTAAAAGGTGAACCACCTGAGAACTTACCAATTGCCGCCGGACTTTCTGATAAAGAGAAGCAGGAAATCAACTTTTTAGCTAGGACTGAATTTAAGAATCAGGACACTGTTTTTGGTATTAAAAGAGTTGATCGAAGGAAACATATTTATATTATCGGGAAAACGGGTACCGGGAAATCAACACTTATTGCTAACATGGCAATTAATGATATGCGCAATGGCGAAGGTGTAGCTATTATTGATCCTCATGGAGATTTATGTGAAATAGTCCTTGATTACATCCCTAAACACCGACTCAATGACGTCGTCTACCTTGACCCAAATAGAGTCGATAGTCCTTTCAGAATGAATCCTCTGGAATTAACTCAACCTGAGCAGGCAGAGTTGGTTGCTTCAGGGATTGTAGCTATTTTCCATAAGCTTTTCTCCTATTCCTGGGGACCTAGGCTGGAATACATTCTCAGAAACACTATTCTCACTTTAACAGCAATGCCCAATTCTACCCTACTTGATGTGCCAACAATCCTGACTAACACTTCTTTCCGCAACCGCGTAACTGAGAAACTGAAAGATCAGACCCTTAAAAAATTTTGGACAGATGAGTTTAATCAACTTGACAACCGCGGCCGGACAGAAGCTATTTCTCCGATTTTAAATAAGGTCGGCCAGTTTATTACTTCTCCTAAAATTCGGGCTATTCTGGAACGACCCCATTCAAGCGTCAGTCTTGAAGATGTTATGGATACAGGCAAGATTCTCCTCTTAAATCTTTCCCAAGGTAGAATTGGCGAGGATAACGCAGCCCTGCTTGGAGCAATGTTTATTACCAAGATGCAGCTGGCAGCTATGAATCGGGTAAATGTACCCGAAGAACAGCGCAGAGATTTTTATTTATATGTTGATGAGTTTCAGAACTTCGCTACTTCATCATTTGTCAAAATCCTGTCTGAAGCAAGGAAATACCGTCTCAACCTGACAGTTGCTAACCAGTATACTGCCCAGGTTCAAGAGGATGTTCAAAAGGCAATTTTCGGCAATATTGGAACTCTTATTTCCTTTCTTGTCGGTTCAAGCGATGCTCGTTTGCTCAATCTTGAATTCGGGAATATTTATGAAGAATCAGATCTCGTTCACTTAAACAATTACGAGATTATTACTAAGTTATCAATTGATAACCACACCTGTAGCCCGTTTGCCGCTAAGACTCTGCCTCTCCCTCGGTCAAAAAACAGTAACCGCGAAAAGGCTATAAGACTTTCTCTTGAGCGCTACGGAAAACCGAATAAACAAAAAAATCAACCGGACAAAATTCCATCTGAACCATCTAGAGAAAAACTCCAAGAAAAGATTCCAGAAGATCACTTAGAACGAAGAAAACAAGCTGAGGCAGCTGTACACAAACTTACACAACAAGGTATCGCTAGATACCCCAGTAACATAGCAAAACACAAAAGCAACCCACAATCCAAGAAAGAAGCTGGTGTGAATGCGTCAAAAGCGGAAAAATTTAAACATAATAATAAAATAGGTTATGAAAACAAGAAAGAAGCTAATCGTTCACAAAAAATTGGTACAGAATCTCAAATCCATGACACCCAAATAAATTCCAAAAATGAACCGCATAATAAAGTCTCAAGGAGACCGATTTATGTAGTTGAAGAGGAAAAGTAAAATCGTTAGACTTGTATATATGGCATCCATTCAGTCAACACCGGAAAGCGTTAGCAAATCCCATACTATCCAACCTGAGTCAGTCAGCTCTAAATACACGCAACAAGAAAATTTATGTTCTCCTGAAAGAGCAAAACAACAATTAAAAGAGATGGGGTTCCCCCATTGGACAAATGTTCCCCTTGGAAAATCTGATTACCTTAATGCGCTAGTCAGAGCGGCAACATCTTCAGAGCCACAGGATCTGAATAAACTAATAATTGAATCAAGGCGAGATATTACACAACAACGTAACAGGTAAAGATATTGGGGGCTCTACTCTTCTCGAGGACGTTAAACAATTTCCCCAGCATAGAAGTGTCAATCTATAGTATTTCCTAAAAAATCAAAGTATTTAAGCCACTCCTTTTTAAATCCTAGGGTAATAAACCGCTTTTCGCATTCCTCTTTGCTTACCCCGGCTTCGCACCATTTTTTGCCTAACATTATCATTGTCTCCCTGAATTCATAAGGGAAAATAATCCAGGCATCCGTTTCTTCAGCGTAGTAGTCTGGCTTGATAACCGAATGAGGTTTGTAAAAAAGCGTCGCAGTAGCTATGTCTTCTATTCCGAGAGAATTTAGGTAGTCTTTGGCAAATGAAAGCGAGCCACCGGTATCGGCCACATCATCAAACAGCAGTATCCTCTCCCCTGATACAGAAACAGGCAAGTCCTGGTAAATTTCAGGTTTTTCCAGACGCTTATTTATCCCACCGTAGAATTTTACCCCCATGCTGGCTACTTCTTTTATACCTAAAAAATCAACTAAAGAACGGGTAAACGGCCAACCGCCTTTGGCTAAAGTCACAATCCGGTCAAATTTACGACCATCTTCAAGAATTTTTTGTGAAACTGTAAACGCTAGCTCATTTAGATCGTTAAGAGTTGGAGTAATAAAGTTAAGACTATCTCCAAAACAAATATTGTTAAGCTTCATAATACTTCAAGTTTACAGCTGTTACTTAAATAGCGAAAGTGCCAGGGATTTGTTTATGCTAATCTACTCTGTTATAATATCACGCTTATGAGTAACTGCATTGAAAAAACTGCAGAAAGACCTGTTTACACCCTCCCCACCCTCTTTGTGTCTTCAAGCGAGCAAAAAGTCGGTATGTTAGTCTCTCTAGGAGTAGATATCCAAAGTCTTCCCTTATCCATAACGCCCTCAGAAGAAGAATGGCAGAGTTTACTTGGTAAAAGCCCAGTTTCACTTTACGGTTATAACCCAGAGTTGCTTGCTTACATAAAAGCCGAGTATGCACACCACCGCTACCCGGAAAGAAAAATCGTTGCCTCAGATACAATTAAGCTAGTACAACAGAGAGAAAGAAATCTACCGCTTGAGAAACCAAAGTCACCTGAGGAGGCAGTAGAACAAGTACTTCTCCAAGCTGGTAACACCATTATCCAAAAAGGTGCTCTTGCTTTTTGGAACGGCAGGGTTTGGCAGATTGGCACTATAGAAACTGCTATGAGAATAAAACCTACAACTAAACTAAGAGCGCAAGAATACGTAAGGCAAAACTATCAAGATATACAACATATTCCTGGATCTTTACCCATACTAAATGATGTAGTAAGGAATGAATTCTACGAAGACAACTTCCCAGTTACTCTAAGACACTATTCAGCTTTAGATAATAGCAACACACCTATTATTTGGGAAGAAACAATATCAATAAAGAATATGGGAATAGAGAAGGTGTTTGAGTATATTAACGGCTTCGCTCCATCTCTTTTGTCCAAAATGGGATTGAGAACAGAAGAATAGTTTATTCTTTCAAGCTAATGACTTTTATCCCATTTTTCTTAAGTAGCGCAGCAAAAACTCCATCTCCCTTTATTAAATCTGTACCACTATAAATGATGCCATATCCACAAGATGGGCTTTTTTCTCTTAGGTACGCATGAGTAATACCTTTTTCTAAAGCAATCTTACAGGCTCTTCTTGCTCCTTTTATAAACGCTTTGGTGTAGTCTTTTCCATCTTCACCCATAACTTTTGCCTTACCCTCTAAAACATCATGACCGTCACCGCCAACAATCTGACAAGGAGTGCGAGGTGTTGACAAGCCCGCTAATACTTCCGGACATACTATTAATAGTTCTCCTTCAGAAAGAAGATCAACTACTGTTTTATGGGCTTTATTCTTTCCATCATACCTGCAGTTTGCTCCGGCAACACAGGCACTTACCAATATCACTTTCCCCTTAGTAGTATGCATATTCATAATTAAAATCTTAGCTTAGTAAGTGTTCTCCATAAAACTAGAGTCACCTTTGAAACTAAGTACTGTGTCTCCATAATCCTGTTCTGGTTGTACAACTCTACTCGACATAGTCATATTCCCTTGTTTACCAGGAAGTTCTCCTAGCTTGCTTTCTACAAATCTTTTCAGCCTATCCGTATCAATATCCCGAGGGTTAGTTCCGGCAGCCTTGCACTTCATCTCATCCTTATGTATCTCTAAAGGGAAACCAAGCCTACCAAGAACCAAAACAGGGTCTACTGGTGACTCAAAAACTCGATAAAAAGGCGATCCTACATGAGATTCAGGATACTTCTCCTTAAAATAATGCTGCATTTGTTCTATTTGAACAGGTGACTGTTCTGGCCATTGTTGCCTACCTTGGTACTCATTATACCCTAGTGCAATATGCGTAGCTCCCAAGTAACGAGCAAGCCGGACTAAAGTGTCTTCCATTCCAATTTTACAGGCTGAACAAAAAGAAGGATAGCCTAGATCCTCCCTATCCTTTTCAGCAGTTTGCATGATAAAGTCCCCATTGAAGGTCGATATATCAATATATAAATGACCAATATCTGGATCAAATGTACTATTTACAGTTCTCCCCATATGCTCCGCTATTCGCAGAGCTTGTCTACGAGGAGCTTCGATTTGAGTAGAAAAGCCGTTTAAAACAGTAACAAGGTGAATTCTTCTCTCATTTGCTCTTTCTCCGCTAAAAAGTCCAAGCGTAAGAGCAGCAATGGAAGAAGAGTCTCTCCCTCCGGAAAACGGAATAATTATGTTACCTTCTTGTCCATAGAAATTATCCAACTCATCGAGTGAAGCTTCTAAAAGTTCTAGAGATCTTCTTTCCATTGCTTCCGGGGAACTTACAAGTGAAAGGGTTTTTTCCAAATCATCTGGAGGAAGATTTTTTTTGAGTAAATGTTCTCGATACTCATCTGTCCCTAAATACTGTAAGGTTTGTGTAAAGGTAGCATCTGTTTGAATAAAAGTTTCTACTCTTCTTTCAGGTGTATTCATTTTATGTAACAAAAAAACTTTTTCCTGCTGTATAACGTTTCCAGAAAAAGTTCTTGTTTTAACTATAAAAAACCCGGCGCTATATGGCCGAGTTAATCCAAATTATTAGCAACATAAGTGTGTTGCTTTATATATGTTTTTGCTATAAAAAAGCCCGCTAAAACAGTGCGGGTTACAGAAATTCCTATACGTGTTGGGGAAATATATATTTCCAACCATATGTAATTATTACATATCTTACCTCCGCTTGTCAAGCAGCTGTTTCAAAGAAGGAATTCTATCCATTAATGCTTCTGACAGTCATACATTCTTCATATATTGCTTCTAGTGCCTCTACAGTTTTATCAAGTTCTCCCGTTCTGTTTATTATTAAAAAATGGGCATGATTCAGATAACTTAGATCACTAACCAGTTGCTCAAGTCTCTTCTCTACAGTTTGTAAGCCATCTAACTTTTTATCTTCAGATCTCCATTCGACTTCTCTTCTACACAACCCATGAGCAAGATCGAAGCTTAATTTCTGGAGTTAAGATAGTAGATGATAATTTAAGTACCTCCGGCATATCAAAGGAGTACATCCCTCTTTACCGCTATGTTACAGGATTTTTTTCTTTTGAAGACTATTGACAATGGCTTCGTGAACCGCCTCAATTGACTTTGAGGCATCGATAACTATCCAACGATCATGGTCATTTTTCTTGGCTAGCTTCAGATATCCGGCTCTCACTTTTTCATGGAAATCTTTTTGCTCCATATCAAGTCTGTCCATTTTACCTGTCTCAGCTCGGCGGGATAAACCTACTTCTACTGGTACATCAAGCAGAATTGTCACATCAGGGTAGGTATTTTGGGTAGAAATAGTGTTGAGTTGCTCAATAAGTTCCTCACCAAAACCACGGACAATCCCTTGGTAAACAAGGCTTGAATCTCGGGTGCGGTCACATAAAACTACTTTTTCAGCTTTAAGAGAAGGAAGGATTAGCTCTCTGTAAATCTGGGCCCTGGCAGCCTGAAAAAGGAGCACTTCTGTTGTAAACGCCATACCTATGTTTTTAGCGCTTAATACTACCTCCCGGATTTGCTCAGAGATAACGGTTCCACCAGGTTCTCTGGTGATAACAACATCTTTTCCTTTTTTTCTAAACTCGTCTGCCAGACGGGCAATCTGGACTGATTTACCTCCACCCTCTCCTCCTTCGAAACTGATTAGCAGCCCCTTTTTTTCGTTTTTTTTCATAGCCTCCTCCCGATGTTTTTCTTATTATAGACAAGAAAGTACTAGGTACCAAGAGCTAAGTACTAAGAACCGTGGGCTAGGCGCTAAGAACTAGGTGCGAAGAACCAAGTGTTAGGTGCAAGGTACGAAAATCTAAGCACTGAGAACCAAGTGTGAAGAACGAAGAGCAAAGTGTTAGGTGCGAGGTAGTAATAGCAAGAAGTAAGAAATTAGCAGGGAGTAGTTAGAATACAAAGATCTTATTTCCACCCTTCCCTTTTCTTTTCTTGTTATAACAAACCATCAAGAAGGTGATTTAGCACAGGAGGTCATTCCATATACTGGAAGGAATGCTGATGGTTACAGCTGTGGGATCAGGACGGTCAAGGCAACAAGGCTCGACTCGAACTTCTTCGATAGAAGAGGCAAAACCCTGTCCAGACACCAACCGGAAGTACCCCCAATATTGGGTAGTGTACTCCCCCTGGAAATAGAAGGGATCGAAGACCCCCTCATAGATAACTCGGCCATCCTCAACCGCCTCAGTCTTGTGAAGCAGAACCGTAATAGGATCAATGAAGACCCAAACTTCTTGAAGTTCCACGTTCTGGTCAATCGCCACTCGAACCATCATCCGATCAGCGATGACCTCACCAGGCTGAGGACTTAAAATCTCAGCTAAGTCTTCAAATGCAACGGGGTTTACCACTTCCTGCGCTTCACTTCCTGGCGCCCACGCGACTACGACCAACAGCATACACACGACCAACATCTTCACCCTGTTCATGATCCCTCTCCTCTGATGTAGTAAGTATTCGGCTCAGCGTATATTAAATGGGCTTTTGTTTTAACCCATATTCATGTCCAACTAAAAATCTATACCAAGAGTCTGCTTTCGCAAAGTACGTAACTGTTGCTTCAAAAACAGGCTCCGGCATAGAACATTCGTCCTTTTAAAGAACAAAGGTAAATTTCACTGCTCAAACTGGTAAAGCTACCTAAAAATAAAAAAGACAGCCGAAACTGTCAATCAAATATTATAGGATTAATATCAGCAAAAATCAAGACGCAGGTTATTATCACCCTTCTTTGAAGACTTGAGCAGAAAAGGTATACAATGAAACTTCCGGATCAAGGTAACAAGCGTTTGGCAGACCGGCTTTTTGGCTGCAAAGCTCTCCTAAAAACTCCTCCAAGTTCCACCCAGTTTCTGTTGCTACTTGAGGTAAAAAGGTACCTGATTGGGATCCTTTTTGTACAACCACACCATCTTTCCCAAGATTTATTTCTCTCCAGTTGGAGATTTTCTTTTTGGGTGTCATGACAGAAATTTCGATCTCAATTTCAGGCAGTTCATCTTTTGTTACCGGTTGAAAGCGGGTGTCTTTTGTAGCCGCCGCAACAGCCATATTCTGGATAACTTTATATAAAGGCCTACTTGGTTCAAACTCACCAATACAGCCACGAAGCTCTCCATGTTTGTGTAATGTCACAAAAGCTCCCAAGTTACGGGAAAGTTCTAAATTGGTAGAAGTAACTTCCGTAACTTTTCCGTCTTCAAAATAACTTTCCAGAGTTTTTCTGGCAATATCTAGAGCTTCATATTTTGCTAGCTCAGAAAGCTCGTCGTTTTTCTCTATCTTTCCCTTTATCCCGATAGCTCCATATCCAACTACCCGGGACACATCCCCTGTCACATCTCCCGAATTCTCATACCCGAGCTGAATATAGTCATTAAAACCCAATAGTTCACTCACTCTTAAACCAACCTCAACCGCTTTCGCTCCGCACGCAAATGTATCAACGTTTGAGTACTGAGTCGTTAACTGAGTCAGCTTCTGCTTAAACTGACTCTGCTTGCCTGTCAGTATCGCTTCTATCGTCTCTCCATCAACTTGTCTGGCAGTATCTGCATCAGGATAGTGGGAAAGATCCGTACTCACCACCAACAGAGTTTCTTCATCAAAATTTTTAGCAATTCTTTGAGCCAAGTCACTTATTAGTTGCTCCGAAGAATTACTCACTAAAACCGGTACAATCGTGAAATTTTTCAACACTTTCTGCAAAAAAATAAGTTCTACCTCAAGTGAATGTTCTTTCTCATGAGGATTTACATCAGCACGGATGTTCTGATCCGTACTCACTAAAGCTTGGGCTAAAGTTTTATTCACTTCAACTTCCCCCAACGGAGTTTGCCATGAACCTTCTGCATAAATAGCCGCATGGTCAAAATATACCTGATGGCTAACACCTAAAAGAATTACTTTTTTGTAGTTTTCTCCCTTGATTTGCTTAAATGCACGAGCTGCCATTTGTCCGGAATACTCAATACCAGCATGGGGAACAAACAGAATTCGGTAAGTCCCGTCACCTGCGACCTTATCAGCTTTATTAAGAAATGCATCAAGCTGATTACTAAGTTCGTCGACGTTTTTTGGATAAAAACTACCTGCAACAGCTGCCTGCCTTACCATTCTCTCTTGAACAATAGATGTTACCTCTGGAGAAGTGGGTGTTTGTGAAGAAGGGGTATTATCTTTCCGGCTTAGTAGGATTACTGTAGCTACCCCAATGAGAACAAGATTTATGAAGAGAAACATGACGATGGGAATGATTTTACTGCCTGTACTCATTAAAACAGATCTACTTTTCTTCTTCTAACGCTTTTTTGAAAAATTTCAAGTCTCTCTCAACTACTGTATCCCAATTACCGACCATATGGTGGTCAGCTCCGGGATACACGAAGTACTCCATATCAATTTCAAGCTCTTCCATTTTTTGGGCAAATTCATTTGACCACTCAACCGGAACAGCATCATCTGCTGTTCCCTGGTGCAACTGAAGCGGGGCTTTAATTCGGTCCAGATGCTTGGTAATACAGAAGTCATAAACATCATAATCCTTTTCCAATCTGCTAATTTCTGCCCGTAAAGCTTTGCCTTCATCCTCAAACTCATCTGTAAAGTAAAGAATTGAGTACGGGAAAGGCTTGGTTACGGGTGCCCAAAGAGTGGTCGGAATCGGTTTTTGGGTAATCTCCAGAACAGACAAAGCAATCTGGCCGCCATTTGAGTGCGCCCAGATAGCAATTTTATTAGCATCTGCTTGAGGCAAGGTTTTAATTGATTCAAGTAAGTTTAAAACAACTACCGGGTTATTGAATCGTTCCCACCAAACATCATTTTCAGGCATATCAGAGCCGCCGTACCCTAAAAAATCAGGTGCAATCGTGATATATCCATTTTTTGCAAAGAAACCTGCTGCCCGTTCTGTACCAATACCTGTCCGGTACATTGACTGATCAACATACCCGCGAAGCATAATAACTACCGGCATTTTATGAGAAAAAGGGGTAAGAGGAATATTTAGCATTCCGGTAACCTTTTTCCCATCGGAAGTGAAAGAAAACAAGTGGGATTCAAAACCATCTTCCTCTTCACTTTCCTCATTCAGCTTTTCTTCAAGAGTAATTGTACTGGCTTGATACGTTCTTTGGGAAAGAGCATCAAACGTAAAGGCAAGAAGAGGTTTTGGTGTTGGTTCAGGGGTAACTGTGGGAACGTCTGAATCTGAAGAAGTATATTCTGACCGGGTTTGCAAAACATATGCCGCTCCCCCTCCAATAAACAGACAAACGATACCGGCAATAGCTAGCAAGACTTTATTCATAAAGGTAAAGCCAGGCTATTATAGCAGGCATCGTCTTTTTTAGATGAAAGATAAGAAGCAACCGAAAAGATCAAGCGGCTTGAACTGTTTTTTGTTGAGAAAACTCTCGGCAAGCAACACAAAGCCAGGTGGTATCAAAAGGCTTGGCTCCTACAGCCAGAGCATCATCTAAAAAGTAGTACTGAGCTGTCCGGATAAGTTCTTTGTCTTTTCCCCATTTGCCGACAATAAACGGCATATGGTAGCGGGCAATCTTTTGATTTTTACGTAAACTCGGACAAAAAACAACTACCGTATCCCCTTCTTTGGGTTCTTTTGACATCTGAGCTAAACGTACTCGGTCAGCCTGGAAAGCATACATTTGTTTCTCTACTTCCTGCACTGCTACCGTTTCTACCGGCAGCAAGCGTTCCTCTTTTGTTGAGGGAAAATTCCTTCTCTCCTCAGCTTTTGAGATAAGAAGAAGTAGATAAAATACAAACAAAAAGAAAGCAGCTAACATACTCTTTATGTTATATCCTTTACCAGTAAGAATGCAGTCACGTGCAGGTAATAAAAAGGTGAGAACAGTAATTAAAATCTATGAGAAAGGCTAAGCAGTCTTTGGAACACCAGCAGTACTAGGGAAAATACCAACTAATCTGGTTTCCTCTCTGTTTTGATGATCATGTGCCACAATCCCAACAAAAGAGGTGTTCTCTGTAAAGAGACTAACGATAGATACTGGTGTGTGGCGGGTAATACCATACCCCTCTAAATCTTCCGGCGATATTCCATGAGAGAATAGGGCTTCTTTCACTAAACTATTTTCGTCACTTATCTTCTCTCCGGTTTGTCCCAAAATGTGGTTTAGAATATTTTCCTCAACGCTTTCAGGTAAAAAACTTCGCCAGTCTACTAAACCATTTTTTGCTTCTTCGACCTCAATAGGTTCCTCCCAATCTATAGTTGGGGCAACCGTAAATATTGTTGGTCTTAGTAATTCAGCTATTGCCATAAACTCCTTAAACGTAATAAATTTACAGAAACGGAATTATACCATCCAATCAATCAATTTTCAAGCAGGAAGAAGATCTAAATTTTAACTGAGCCAGACTGAGGTTTAAGCAGCAGCATATCAAAACGGTCTGTTTTCTGAGACAAATGGTGGAAAATGATACCCGGGTAAACCATACTTTTTAACATTCTTGTTACCCCTCCATCTTCACCTACTTCATCTACTTCAAAGTTAGTAGCCCCAGTAATAATGGTTACAACTGAATCTCCCCTAACTATCCCTTTCTCCCTTAGTCTATTAAGGGTTTCATCGATATCTTCGTACTCTTGCACTCCACGCAGGTAAAACTCCCCCAACAGCGCTTCATCCCCTCTCGCCTACCGCTACCGTTGCAAGATCAGAAGCATAGGTATACATCTGAGTAATAAAGTTTTCTTGCGGCAGTTCTTCTTTTTCTCCCAAAAACCCAAAAGTGATTGTCTTTTTTTCTGTGCGGGAAGTTTGGGCTTCAATACTACCTGAGATAATCTCAAGCTCGCTCTCTTGCTCTGGTACGTGATTTTCACTTTCTTGAATGTTTGGCATACCCTAACCGCCTCATTGTGTGTTTTAATGCACAAAGGCAATAAGTAAGTTAAGAAACGGTAAGGGAATGGTGAGAAGCAACTTAGGTAAAGTCCAAGCTTACAGTTTTTTATGCCTTTAATGCCTAGTACTTAGTTTACTTTGAAGTGTATTTCGTTTGACCAGGGAAGGTTATTAGTTCCAACTCTTTTTTCCCATTCAATCTTCTCATTTGGTATCCATACTCTAAACTTACTGATAACCTCAACCCCACCTGCCAATGAAGCAATATCTCTATATGGAACAATAACTTCTCCTTTTTCATCTGCCCAGTACCATTTATTGACACTGCTTACGTTACCATGGTTAGGAAATCTTCCACTTGCCTCCAGATAACCGGTATAAGGCAGTGTTTTACCCCCTTGCTTGTAAACCGCTCTTAGCACATATCCCTTACCACGATCAGTAGAAACAGTCGTTCCAAAGGAGCTGCTCCCCTCTTTTGCAGCAGAAACTATCAGAGTTGGGTTCTGGAAGTACCTATCCAGAGTAACTTCAAAGTCCGGATTCTCTATGTGGTCGTTAAAGCAGTCACTGTTATTCTTGCAAGCTGGAGCCCCGCTATGGTTGTAGTTATTAAAGTGAACCCCTACAATTTTGGCTAAACCAATTCCCTTAATAAAGTACCAGGTCTCCCGAAGCAATGGCTCTTTTTCAAGTGTGCCGCTACCTTCAAAGTGATCAAGCCTTAGAGCTTCTCCATCGTACTTAAAATTCGGGTTATCAATTTTTAACCTGTCTTTTTCGATTCTGACTTTCCAGGTACTGTTGCTCCCCAGTGTTTGCGGTGTTTTCATGCCATTGGTAGGACATTTGCTGCTAGTAAGATATTGAGAAAACTCTGATTTTAGAGCATCCATATAGTAGGACTGTTTTTCAGCTACATGCATATATTGATTTCCGGTGATTGTTTTTGGAGCAAGGTTATAAGCTGGAGTATCACCTTTGCTTAAGAATAGTAAATACCTTCCAAGAGGATCAGAGGTAAGGTTTCTGCTAGTTCTGAAAAACTCCGGATCACCAGGGTTTTGGTACGTCTTATCACCAAAAACCCAAAAGTGGTTATTGTACTTTGCGTTAGCTGTGTAGTTAAAATCAGGTGAAACTACAAACCAGCGTAAATTTCTGTTTCCCCAGTAATCAGCAAAGGAAAACATGAGCGGATTCCAATAAGCCTCAGGCTTATCTTTTGTAAATCTCCAAGGCCTCACACGAACTCCGCAAATTTCCGTTTCCTGCTCTATTTGAATTCTGGTGTTGCCGGTAACAGTTGTAAACTCTTTTCCGTCTTTTACTCTATGGTTTTTTGAAATGTACATCCACGTATAGCCTGGCTCATAAATGAGGTAGTCTGCAATCGAGGTAACCGAGGAACTTGAAGGTTGTGCCTGGCTACTGACAACCACTTCAACGGTGTCACTCCATTTTTCATTAGAATTATAAGGTCGAAATCGGCTGGTGTAAGTCCCTGCTGCCAGTTTGTAGTCAATTCTAGCTATACCCTCTGAGTTTGTTCTGTATGAAAACCAAGGTCTGTGGTGGACATCACGGACACAGTTATTTTTAGTATCACAAGCACTTCCTATAGCTTCAAGATTTTTATTTGGCCAGGGAGTTTTTAAGTAATATTTGCCGTATCCTGAAGGAACTGTTACTTTTAGCGAAAATATTTTTCCATCTGCTGAGACTTTAACACCTGAATCGCCACTGATATCCCCATAAAAAACTTCCGGTACTGCCAGGTCACTATTCTTTTGGGTAACGTTAAGATAAAGATCTGCTCCACTAAGGAGGAGGGTTAGGACGCTTAGGACAATGTAGGGAATACCGATGTGAAGAATATGTTTTTGTTTACTATCCATAGCAACTCCAAGAATGTTTTAGTAAGTAAATGCAAGTATATTCATAGTAGCACTACTGGGAAAAGAGGTTCAACAGTAAGACCTTTTATTAGTCATCTGATAACCTCAACAGACTGTATCAAGATAAAAGGGGGAAGAGTTATTTCTCAGATTTTTTAAAATACTCATTTTTCAATTTTATACAGGAAGTGCACATGGTTGCACTATCGTATAAAATGGGAGCTGGACTTCCTTGTTCTTCAGCAATTCTATTACAAGTTTCCTCAGCCTCTTCTAAGGTACGAAATTCTGATATTTTTTCGTCCCACGGAGAACCTTTTTCTTTCTTCTCTTTAGCTCTTGTACGAACTACAAAATCCTTATGTCCAGCTCCAAACTGCTTGTTAAATCCAATACACCAGGAAATTGCCATCTGTCCCGGCTCTGGATCTATAAGTTCTGTTTTTTTTATTCGTTCTATCCCTTTTTCAATTTGCTCCCGCAAGCTTTTTCCTTCTTCTTGAGATTGATTGAGAGATTCAGAAGTAATGAGAGCCATATTACAAATCCGCTGTATTGGGCGCGGGATCTTGGTGATATTTGAGGTTGTGTTTCAGACAGTATTCTGCCCTTTGAAGTTCTGTACCAACATACATAGCGTGAGATGGCATAGAGATATAGTTCCAGTCAGAAAGTTTCCAGATCATTTCTGTCGCTGTTTTACCGGTCCATTCTTTTATCGGCGGACCGCCATTTGGTTCAAAAAGAGTAGCTTTGATAAGCTTTTCTTTGGGTAAAATGTCAATAACCACATTACCCCTGGGATCAAATTCAAAATGGACTGCCGGCGTAAATCCAAGTTCTTTCTCATAGTTATCCATCAGAATCGTTTCCACTAATTTAAAGTCATCGCTATAGATATGAGCTGAGTGAGTAATGAGGCTCAGCTTTCCCATTTCATATCCGCCATAGTCTGCAATTTGCTTTTGCAGTTTCCGCAAACCAAATGCATTCCTCGGCCAACCGTGTACCATATCCTGGGACCTAAAATGGGCTGTAAAGAAAAACTTATTATCCTGAACGCTACCTAAAGCCATCACTAAGCAAGGTGTATCGCCATTGTTGGCATTGGACCAATCCAAAGCCGGGTCGGTCGTTATAGCCAGCATTTTTTTAGAATCTGGCCGGTTTTTGAGAAGTTTTTTCATCATCTCAATCTGGTCTAAACCAAAATGAGACATCATCCTATGGCCATAGTTATAGGCTGTACCGGGGATACGGCGCGGGCTCGTCATTTCAGGATAGTAGGCAGTAAGTTCAGCCCGGTCAAACGGCAAATAAGCCGGGAAGTATTCGTTATCAGGATCTTCGCCATCAACTACCGCTACCATATTCAACACTTCTTTAAGCTCATTTTGCTGAGTATAGCGAGTGTGCTTGTAACGACCGTATTTATAGATTTCATTGATAACTTTAAGCCAAGTCTGGGCAACAGTCGGCCCTTCAACCCTAAACCCAACCTGCTCAGAAGGCAGAGGTTTTACTACCGGCTGAGATGGCGGGAAAGTTCGTACCTTATTTGCAAACGGTGGTTTTTGCGGCAGGCTTTCAAGAACTTTTGTTAGTTCTGTAGCCGGCTTACCACGCAAGTCGATAATTTCAATATTTTTTCTAAATGCCTCAATCGCTTTTCCATCAATTTCTTTCTCAATCTCCCCCCTTGCTTGAATAATCTTATTTTCCTTATCAATACCTTCTTTAACAAACTGCAAAAGGGAGTGGCCGGACAAAGATAACTCAGCCCCCCACAAAACAATTGTCCTAATCCGAGGATTAGCCATGACATTCCTGATAATAGCGTTAACACCCTGGCCGGAATACAAATTGCCGATAACGGAGTAAAGCTTGGGATTTTTAATAAGTTTAGCCACTGCTTCCCGCTCCGTCCAGAGCGTACAAACAGCAATTGAGGATTCGAGATTACCTTTTATCAAAATGTCTTTATATAAGAGCGGCCAGTTTGATAAGTCGAGAGTAGGGACTTTTGTTTGTGTTTTTTTGGAAGCAGGTTTTTTGGAGGTTTTTTTCGTTTTTTGCATATGAGCTATGAAACCAAATTATGCCTACTTTTGCAAGGAGGAAAGAAAAGAAAGTGCTAAGTACCAGGTACCAAGTACTAAGTAGAAAGAATGATAAATTGCTTAATTGTTGAATGGGTTACGAGTTGCAAGTTACGAGTAACGGGGGAATAAGATTTAAGTATGAGGAAAGGGAACAACCGTCATTCTGGAGCAATAACAATGCCCTTCGATCTTGTGAAAATTACTCTGTTCTCAATTGCACTCGAACAGTAAACAGTTACGCTACGAGCGAAGTCGAGAAGTAGGCCGTTATCCTTAGACCTTGTGGAGAAGAATACTATTACCCTTCGAGCTTGTCGAGAAGTACTACCACATAGTTCTCGACTTGCTACGCTCGCTCGAACCGTAATACATTCCGTTTTGCTTGAGGATTACAAGGAGCAAGGAGACAAAGGAGTCTCCTTTATGTCATTGCGAGGAGTAAAAGACGAAGCAATCCCTTTCATTAGTCAGTGCGGGCGAGTCTTTTTAAACAAATGCGGCAATCTCCTGCTTCCCTTGAGATTGCCACTCCCGCAAAGCGGGATCGCAACGACCGTCTACTAACTACTGAATACTATCTACTTGATTCTTGTTTCTATACCGAGCACGCCGAAAACCCACAGGAAGAACAGCTCTTACAGCCTTCATGGATTTGAAGCGGGCCACCGCATTGAGGACAAGACTCAGATTTCTTGGCTTTTATTTTATTGACTATCGCTCTCCCCTTCTCGCTCCCTAAAATACCAGAGGTGAAGTTAACTTTTCTCTTTTTACTTACCTGGCCTACATTCAAAACCTGCTCTGACCTTGAAGTATCGCGGTAGACTGTAATTCCCTTACACTTAATTTTCCAAGCTAGGATGAATGCTTGGGCTACATCCTCAACTGTTGCATTAGAATTAAGGTTAATAGTTTTAGAAACAGCATTGTCTGTGAATTTTTGCCAGGCAGCCTGCATTTTTATATGGTCTTGAGCTTTAAGGTCATGAGCTGTGACAAATATCTTTCTAACTGACTCAGGAATTTCTTCAATGTGCTGGATTGATCCCTCTTCCATAATTGTCTCAACCAACCCATTCTCAGATAGGTGCAGTTTCTGCAAGTGCCGCATAAGGTCTTTATTGATTTCCGGCAGCTTGTACCCACCCATTGCTTGTTTGTAAAATGCCAAAGCAAAATGCGGTTCAATTCCGTATGAACAACCGGCTGCCATTGCAATTGAGCCTGTGGGAGCAATTGTGGTAATGGTTGCATTTCTCTGGGGCTTTCGTCCTTGTTTATCCCAAAGGCTTCCTTTCCAGTTAGGGAACGCACCTTTTTCTTTAGCCAGAACCTGGCTTTCTAATAACCCTTCTGTTTGAATAAACTGAGAAAGCCTTTCTGCTAGTTTATAAGCTTCTTGAGAATTGTACGGGATTTCCAATCTCACCAGCATATCTGCCCATCCCATTACACCCAGACCGATTTTCCGATTCGCTTTAACTGTTTTCTCTACTTTTTCCAAAGGATAGGTGCAGATAGTAACTACATCATCAAGCATTCTCACTGCCAAATGAACAGTTTCTTTGAGCTTCTCCCAGTCGATTTCAAATTTTCTATCCCCGTTTGTGCCAGTAATTTTAAGGTGCTGAGCTAAATTAATACTACCCAAGTTGCAGGCTTCATATGGCAAAAGCGGCTGTTCTCCACAGAGATTGACTGATTCAATCACTCCCACATGAGGAGTTGGGTTGTACTTATTGATTTCATCTAAAAAGATAATACCAGGATCACCATTCTTCCAGGCCATTGTAACCGCTAGATCAAAAATTGACCGAGCATCGACAGTGTTAACAATCTCACCTGTACGGGGATTAATGAGATCCCACGGCCTATCAGTCTCAACCGCCCGCATAAACTTGGAAGTTACTCCAAGGGAAAAGTTGATGTGGTTTAAGGCACTCTCCTCTTCTTTGCAAGTCAAAAACTCAAAAATATCCGGATGAGAAACAGGTAAGACGATCATATTCCCTGAACGTCTACCGCCAGCCTGAAGAAGCATGTCTGAGGCTTTATTTAAGATATGCATAATCGCTACCGGTCCGCAAGCTCTCCCGGTTGTTGTAGCTACTAAATCCCCTTTCGGTCTAATCTTTCCCAAGGAAAAACCCACCCCTCCGCCATTCTTTTTCAAAATTGATGACTCTTTAACTACTTCAAACACACCCTCAACGCTATCCGGCATCGGCAGGACAAAGCAATTAGCCAGCTGATTATTGACTGTACCGGCGTTAGCCAGAGTCCTTCCTCCGGGGAAAAACCTCAGCTGCGACATAACTTCGTAAAACTTAGTTTGCCACGTCTTTTTGGCCTTAGGTTCTGCACTAGCAAGAGCGCGAGCCACTCTTTCAAACATTTCCTTCGGTGTTTCAACAATTGCTCCCTGATCATCTTTTCTCAGATACTTGTTGGCAATTACGACTAGTTGGTTATAGGAGAGTCCTAAATCATCTTTTACCCCCAAACCCCGACCGGCTCTAGCTTCCTGGCGCTGCTTTTCCCGAGCGATGATATAGGCTTTGGCTATCTGGTATAAGCTCTCATCAATTAAAATTCTTTCTACCGTATCTCCAATATCATTTGTGCCAATCACTGTTTCTTTACCGTGTTTTTTTTTAAGGTCCTTATACACCAACCCAGTGACACGTTTAGCTAAATCTTTGTTCACCTGATTAATATTCTCCTGGGCACGAATAATGGAAGACAGGATTTTTTCCTGGGAAAAAGGTTGAAGACTACCTGATCGTTTATTTACTTGCCACATAAAATTGGTTAAAAAAGAAAGTTTACTGCTCAGTAAACTTTCACATTAATTGCTTCCTTTTTATACTATAAAGTTTTCACACGATTCAACTGGAAAATAGGCATTCAAACCCGATCAGACATAAGTAATTAACAAAGTGCAATGAGTAACAGGTAACGAATAACAGGTTAGGGGTTGCGGGGAACAGTTAATGTTCAATTATCAATACGCAATGAACAGTGAAAAAAACTTTAGTGATAAATTGTTTAATTGCTAAATGGGTTACAGGTTACAGGAAAAACAAGAAGTAACTAGTAAAAATTCAGTAGACGGTCATTAGTAAATAGAAGACACGTCATTGCGAGGAGTGTAGCGACGAAGCAATCCCTTCTATTTGTCATTCCGAGCAAGTTCTATAACGAGCGTGACAATCTCTTCCCACTTCCCTTGGGATTGCCACTCCTGCAAAGCGGGATCGCAATGACTTTCTACTCTCTACCGTCTACTGAATACTATCTGCTTTCTACTTCTTTACAGTCTTCTTTTTTTTGTGGAAGACTTTGAAGTAGTTTTTTTCGGAGATTTTGCCTGGACCTTTTCCCTTGGTTTGGGCTTATTCCAGCTTGCCCATTTACAGTTAGGATAAGCACTACAGCCATAAAATTGCCTGCCCTTTTTCGTTCTTCGGATAATTACATCCCCTTTGCCACAGTCAGGGCACTTCATGTCTACTTTTTCAACATAGTTTTGAGTGTACTTGCAGTCTGGGAAACGGGAACATGAAAGAAACTTTCCAAACCTTCCCACCCGGATAACCACATCTCCCTCTTTACACTCCGGACACTTTTTCCCAGTCTTTTCAACCTCAATCTTTACCCTTTCGGCATTTTTCTCCACTAACTTAACCTTTTTACTGAAAGGGTTAAAAAAGTTAGCAATCACCGGTTCCCACTTGCGGGTACCATTGGCAATCTCATCCAAATCCTCTTCAATACTGGCTGTAAAGTCATAGTCCATCACTTTATCAAAATTCTTATTAAGAAACTCCGTAACTGCAATCCCTACTTGAGTTGGCTGGAACCTTTTTTCGACTTTCTCTACATATCTTCGTGCTTGAATTGTAGAAATAGTCGGGGCGTAAGTTGAAGGTCTACCAATTCCTCTTTTTTCCAGAGCTTTAATCAGCGTGCTTTCAGAGTACCGAGCTGGTGGCTGGGTAAACTTCTGCTCTGACAAGACTTGCAACAAATCCAAAACTTCGCCAGTTTCAAGCTCAGGTAGAAGATTAAACTCCTGCTGTTTACCATACACTTTCCGCCAACCATCAAATAACTGGATCTCACCTGTAGTTTTAAGAAGATATCTGCCGGTAGAAACCACTACATCAGTTTTGGCAACTCGGGCTTCAGCCATTTGACTGGCAAGAAAGCGGTTGTAAATGAGCTGGTATAGTCTTCTGCCATTTACTCCACAGTTTTTCTCAACTATTTCAAAAGAGCGTTTAAGACTGGTAGGCCTGATAGCCTCATGAGCTTCCTGGGCTAGCTTTGAGTTAGTCTTAAAAACACGGGGTTTTTCAGGTTTATACTCTTTGCCATAATTAGTCTGGATGTACTCAGCAGCCATAACTAGAGCCTCTTTAGAAAGAGAGAGCGAGTCAGTACGGTGGTAGGTTATGTACCCATGCTCATAAAGCTGCTGAGCCTGGCGCATTGTGTTTTTTGAAGACCAGCCAAATAGGTTGGCAGCGCTGCGCTGCAAGGTTGAGGTAATAAACGGAGGCATAGGGCCTTGTTTAACTTCTCGTTTCTGAATATCCTCAACTGTGTAACTGGCTTTTTTAAGGTCAGCTACAATTGTTTTTGCAGTTTTGCCGTTCGAAACTTTTGCAGTTTTGCCATCAATTTTGTAAAGGTCAATAATAAACGTATCTTTCTTCTTTCTTTTTTTGCTAACCTCAGCTTTAATTTCCCAATATTCTTCGGGCTTAAAGGCTTCGATCTCTTTTTCGCGGTCAACAATGAGCTTGACGGCTACCGACTGTACACGACCAGCTGAAAGACCCCGACGCACCTTTTTCCAAAGTACCGGAGATAGTTTGTACCCTACCAACCTATCCAATACCCTCCTTGCCTGCTGGGCATCAACTAAGTCCATATTAATAGTTGTTGGATTTTCCAAAGCATGAAGAATGGCTGATTTAGTTATTTCATGGAATGTAGCTCTTACAAATTTGGGTTTTTTAACTTTTTTAAGAGCTTCTTCAATAAGATATTGTACATGGAATCCAATAGCTTCCCCTTCTCGGTCAGGGTCGGTAGCAATCACAATTCTTCCGGCTTTTTTACTGGCACTTTTAAGCTGGTTTAGAATTTTTTCTTTACCTTCAACAATCTCGTATGTAGGTTTAAAGTTGTTTTCGATATCTATTCCAATCTTACTTTTAGGTAAATCCCGGATATGCCCCATTGAAGCCATAACCTCATAGCCATTACCCAAATAACGGCTTAAGGTCTTTGCTTTTGTCGGTGATTCAACAACGATCAACTCCATAGTCATCTACTATAACGTAAAAATAAAAATTGCAAAATACCAAAAACAGAGAGATTATATCAATGACAAGAAGAGGCCTTTCACAGCAAATCTGTACACTGCCATTTACACTACCATGTAGTTGCCATCTCCAAGGTTTTTGACAAGTCCTTTAATTTCCATCAGCGTAAGGCAGGTAGTAACAGTCGCAATAGGTAAACGGGTTTCCCGGGTAATAACATCTATGTGCTGGGTCCCCTTTTGTAAATACTGCCAGATTTTTTTATGTTTTTTATCTGAAAATGACGGCTGGGACTGAGAAAACGGAGCACATTTTTCTGGGACATCATTAAACAAGGTAAGATTTAGCTCATCAATAATATCTTTTTCACTCATAACCAGTTTGGCTCCCAATTGGATAAGTTCTGCTGGACCGGTAGACATTGGACTGGTAATTGAACCAGGAACTGCAAAAACGTCGCGGTTTTGGTCAAGCGCCAACATAGCTGTTATCTTACTCCCTGATTTGCTGGCTCCCTCTGTGACTAACACCCCCAAAGACATTCCCGAGATAATTCTATTACGGGCTGGGAAATTTCCAGGAGAAGGCTTTGTCTGGGGTGGATACTCTGAAAGTAAAGCTCCGTTTTTTAGAATATCCTGGGATAATTGCCTGTGTTCGGGTGGGTAGATTTGATCTAGACCAGAACCTAAGACTGCAATCGTCCTCCCTCCATTTTCTAAAGCTGTGCGGTGGGCAATGCCGTCAACTCCTCGGGCAAGCCCTGAAATAATCGTAAGATTGTGAAGCACAAGCCCAGCAACCAGTCGCTGGGTCACTTCCCTGCCATAGGGTGTAACTTTGCGAGTACCTACTACCGCCAGTGTGTTCACATCTTGGGGTAACATCGCACCTTTTAAAAACAAGCCAATTGGACAATCCGGAATTTGTTTTAGCAGTTGCGGGAATTGAGGATTATTGGAGGGCAAGTACGATATTCCCAATTTTGCCAGAAGTTCTTTTTCTTTCGAAATATCAAATTCCTGTTTATGCTGAGCTACTTCAACAGTGATGTTCCGGGGAAAACCTAGTTTTTGCCAAGTCCCTATCGGACTGTTCCAGGCTTTTTCTGCTGTACCAAACACCTGCAAAATTTGAGTAAACCTTTTCGGTCCAATGCCATTACAGTAGTGAAATGCTAAGTAATAATCTGGCTCAGAAAGCACCATAATCTGGCTAAAGTTAAGGTTCAGAATAACAGTAATACATAACAAATCAATCTAGTTCTGCTGCCTAGTGCCTGCTCAAAGCTGTTTCACAACTTACAATCTGTTGCCAATTACACATCACTTATTGCTTACCTTCAAACCATGTCTTCAATACTTCTCTTGCAACCGGCGCAGCTTCATCCGAACCCTGTCCGGCATCTTCTAAAAGGACAGTTACTATAATCTCTGGATTTTCAGCCGGGGCAAAAACCGTAAACCATGCATGAGTTTTCTGCTCCATTTTCCTATGGTTTTCAAAGGTCCCTGTTTCAGCAGTACCCGTTTTACAGGCTACAGGAATTTTTACCAGTGAAGCAGAACTGCTATCTTGCCTGAAATAGTTTGTATCATCAGGTATAAGGTTAGGGTTATTAACAGCAAAGTTAAACAGCGGCCAGCCTGTACCTCCAGGCTCGCAAGCCTTAATTAAGCCTTTCTTTACTGTATTTAAGGTTTTGGTTTTAACTGTAAGTTGCCTACAGCGGTTTTTTTCAAAGGTGCTAACAGGATCAAGTGTATGAGAAGGCTCGTCTACCACAGCGCTGACTAAACTCGGCTCGCACACCCACCCATCATTGGCTACTGCCGTCATCATCATGTGAACCTGTAGAGGCGTCACCTGCAAGTTTCCCTGTCCAATAGAAGTGATGTAAGTATCACCCAAGTACCAGTCTTCTCCCAGCGTTTCTTGTTTCCATTGCTTATCAGGAACCAGTCCCTTGGCTTCACCGGTTAAAGTAATGCCTGTAACACTACCAAAGCCAAACTGGCGAGCCCATTCTGCTAAACTGGTTATTTCTAGCTTTTCACCAATTTCATAAAAATAAATATCATTAGACCTCTGCAAAGCTTTGGTAACATCAACCATGCCATCAGTTTTCCCCTGCTGAGAATAGTACCAGTTACCAAAAGTCGAGCCGCCAACTGAAATTTGTCCAGTATCTTCAATGAGTGTTTTTTCAGTGATTACCTCATTTTCCAAAGCAGCCACTGAAGTAACAATTTTAAATGGCGACGCCGGAGGGTAAAGACCGGAAATTGCCCTATTGAACATAGGTTTATCAGGATCTGTAAACAAGTTAGTGATGTAAGAGTTAATTTCGGGATTGTCTTCTCCAGCAAGAAGTTTAGTAAAGGCATTAGGATCAAAGGAGGGATGAACTGCCAAAGCTAAAAGTTTACCGTCGATAGTCCCGGCTACAACTGCTCCGCGGTAATTACCTTTTTTTAAAGCTTCATAAGCACTGTGCTGAACCTTTTGGTCAAGCGTAAGTTGAATATGTCTCCCAGGAACCGGAGGTTTTTTTGAAAAAACCCGAACTTTTTCTCCACTAGCTGAAAACTCTTCTACCATCCCCCCATCAATCCCACGAAGCAAACTATCCTCAGACCTTTCTAAACCCATCTTACCAACATGTCGTCCCATTTCTACTCCGAACAAGCTCAGCTCTTCCGCATCAGCTTCACCAATGTAGCCAATAACGTGAGCCATCTTTTCGGCAAAAGGGTATGTTCTTACTCCATTGTTTTCTTCAGTTAGTGCTATACCGCGCACATCGTAAAACAACCCCCTGGGAGCTTCCAATGTTTTAATTCTGAACCGATTTTGTTCAGAGCGCCTAACTTGTTCTCTGCCCTGAACTACCTGTAACCTAAAAGCCTGGGCAAGAAGCACTAAGCTAGTACCTAACAAAAAAAACCAGGAGAAGTAGATAGTCTTCATATGACAATGATAATCTGAGGCAAGAAATTAGTAAATAGCAAGAAAGATTAAAATCCAGCGAGTAAGCGGTAAAAAATTATCGGAAATTCCTATCCCAAGCCACGTATTTTCCGTCTTTATGGTGCCACTTCTCTCCAGGAGTAGCTGAATACCTTCATCTGATTTATAGTTCTTAGCGTGTTGGCAATATCGATCCTGGGAACTAGGGTTTCTGCAGGGGTATTTATATTGTCGCTTGATCCCAAATTTCTGTTTAGTCGTATACCAGACCAACCAACAAAACTTCCCTGCATGCTAAGTGGCAAAGAAATATGGTTAATATCATCTGCAGTAATAATCAAACCATTAGCTATATAGAAACCGTCTATTCTAGTAACAACATCGTCAACAGCAATATCTCCTGAAGCAACAACCAGTAAAGCACTTCCTGAAACAATTTCAATGTTCCCAGCAATTTCAACATCTCCATGATGAATAAGGGCAAATTTTTTACTACCGTTCACCACCAGTGGGCCAATTACTAAAGGTGATTCACTAGGATTTTCGTTATCTATAGCCCAACCGGTAGCATATATATGAAAATTAGTATTAGCAGGCAGATTTCCCTCCCACACTTCCAGGTCGCTGTCAAACTTCTGCCGCCAATAGCTATAATCAAAGCGCCTGGCCTCATATCTACCGCTTCGGGTTCTGACTACCGGTCCTGGATTATAAAACCTTCCGAGGTTAATGTCATTTTCCTCTGTCCTTGTAGCAAAACCGGACTGAGTAAAGAAATTAACCGCATTAGTCGGCAACTCTGAAGTAATACCGCCATCGTCAGCGTGGATCCCCCCACCTCCCAACTGGTACCAAGGCCTGGTTTCGAAAGTGAACTGCTCAACATCAGAATCCTTGCTTATAAGCCCATTGGTAGCCCTAGCCCAAATATCATAAGTAACATTGTTTTCAAAAGAAACCCCAAGAGGACAACTCCAAGTACCGCTTCCAGTTTCACTTCCCCCGATGTTGCTACAACCAACTACCGTGTATGATCCCGTGCCCTCTTTTTTGTAAAATAGAATCACTCTGTTGTTAACTGCTCCATCATAACAATCGTTCATATGTACATCAAGCTGAGGAACATAGTTTTCCGGTACAAAACCGCCAGCAGGCACGTTAATTACCGGCTTACTGGGAAGGCAAACTGTTCCTGTAGTTGAGCTTGAACAGCTTGGGCCAGCATTCGAGACTGTGAGAGTTACTGTTCTATTCTGATGTGTGGCACTATCATTGTTATAGGTATGGGTAGATGTACTAACCGGACTGTTTGAAAGAGTTGTTCCGTCCCCAAAATTCCAAGAGTAGGTTGAGGTAAACTGAGATGCGGAAGCGTCAAATTCTACTGTATCCATCTCTTGATTTCCAAGCTGGCTGCTATCATATTCGGGACTCAATGTAAAACTAGCTACTGGCCGATTATACACAGTGATACGCCGGGAAGTTGCTGCAGTAGTTCCGCCAGGACCGCTACAGCTTAAGGCAATATCATGGTACTGACTAATTGCTGTCCCGGAACTATTGTTAAAACTCCGAGTAAAAGAAGCTGATGAGTCTCTGATTTGAGTAGTTACTCCTCCTCCTTCCCGGGTATATGTCCAGGTAAAACTAGTTGCATTTGTAGAAGCACTGGCATCCAAAGTAAAGCTGGCTGATCCTGCCGTTTCACAAGCACTGGAAGGAGCTACAGTAAAACTGCAGGTAGGAATAGGTTCACATCTTCCGGTAGTGCTATTGTAGGCGTATCCAGCATTACAGGCATACTCACACTTCCTGGTAGAAGTGCAAGCAGGCACAATAACATTTGACAGGTTATGAGTCGGGACACTGGTATTATCACCTGAACATAATGTTGCATTAGTAGGAATACCGGTGGTACTGCACGTATTAGCTGCACAGATATTACTCTCTCGATGATAGTAGGCATTGCAAAAATACTCGCATTTGGGAACGCCACAGCTATCAACTAAAGTAACGGCAGTATCACTTGTTAAGCCTGTATTGTCATTGCTGCACATAGTTGAGTTAGCTGGAGCACCCCCAACACACTGGAATGGTGTGTAATGCCACCACAAATCAGCATACCCTCCAGATGGGCAGTTTATAGTTATGGGTGTAGTCTGACCCCCGCTAATTGGGGGGTATATAGGAGGATCACCGTGACAGTCAGTTCTATTAGCACAGTACGTGTACCCAGCCTTATACCCCGAAGGCACAGAAACATGAACCTTTCTGTCTCCAGCAGTGATATTACTAAAAAAGTAGGGATTAGCAGTAGTAGTGTGGTAACTAATTACTCCTGGAGATGGATTATATTCCAAATAAACTGTCTGCCCCCCAATAGTAGGATTACTTGAGGGTTGTTTGTATCCCTGGATAGTACACTGCGGCGAAATTGTAAAAAGTACGTTATACCTCCAATCCACACCAGTATTCATAAGAAATTCAGCCGTACAACCAGACCCACTTGCAATTACTTCATAGTTGTTATGAGCATCACGCAGATACCACTCTTTACAAATGTATCCGCATTCTGAGGGTGGCGTCAGAGTTAAGGTTACATTTTTGTCTTTGATAGCATCCATAACATCGAAGTGTCTATCTATCCATATTACTTCCCCTATCGAAGAAGTTACCTCCATTTCGTGAGATAAGGCAGCCCCACAGTCTGTGCTATCTGTATGCATCCAGTCTCTACTCCCATCCCACACTGTACCGTTAAAATCTGCATAATCAGTATCATCTCCTCCGCCGCCGCCAGGACAGCCACATAAACAACATTCCCCTGCTACGCAGTTATCAAACTCATCTCTACTGCAACACTCATGCCAGCCACAGCTATCATATTCTGCTTTGCAGTAGTTGCCATCAACTACACAGTCGTGATCATCGGCCCAGCCTTCACAAGGACAAGAGCCACAGGTAGCACAGGCAAATACCTCCGTAGGTTTTACCCCTTTTATAGCCACTAATAAAGCAAGTGCCAGGAATGCAATAAGTATTTTTTTCACAGGCTTCTAGTTTCAATCACTGTAATAGTTTTCACAAAATTACACATATCATCGGTGCAGAGCGAAGTTATTCTAGTAGCACCAGGTTTTAAATCAGATAAGGAAGTTGGTTCTTGTACAATCTTCCCCTTATCATTTCGGTATATTCTACGCACCAATACAGTATCATCAAAATATGTTGTTTTTTCATGCTCTACAGTTTCGAGCACCATTTGTTTTGATCTCTCATCAATAGATTTGATCCATCCAGTAATTTCGTATACCTTTTCCCCTTCTATTGTGTAATTCCTAACACCACCTGCCTTTTTAACTCCCAGAAGTTCATCTCCGGGAGACATTCCTTCTTCTTTTGGGGCAATCTCTTTAGCAGCATTCATATTATTTCTTTGTGTAAGGAAATAAAGTGCTGCAGCACTTATGAGAAAGGCAGTAAAGAAAAGGATAATTATACTAGTCTTTTCCATCATTAGACTAATGATATGCGAAGTTGGAACAAAAAAGCAAGTACAGTTAAAGGTGGTAATATCGAAGACTCAGTGCAAACAGGCAAAATAACCTACCTACTACCAGTTTTGAGAACTTCTTCTCAGCACTTGAATTACATTATAAGGTGGGGTTCCATACCCTGAATAATCATAGGATCGTAAAATTAGAATTACTTGCCCACTATTTGGTTGTACCCAGTTATCTCTAGATAAAATTGCGTATATTTCCTCAGGACTTGAAGTCTCATAAATCCTACTAGCACCTTGCATAGCTCGTATAACCTGGAAGATTGTGTTTTGAGGTGGCAAACTGACCTCGGCAATGTTTTCTCCATCTTTTGAAATATTCACCCTAATCTTAACATTCCCTTGCTCATCAATCCCTTCCACACCCAAAAAATAGCCGTTCCAAACACTCGCCTGGCGTCCCGGTTCGGTTGAATGGAACTCTCTCCAGTTATTCCCCTCTGGCCAGACATTACTCTCATCCATAGAACCGGAAAATGGGGGAATGCGGTCAAAAATCTCTGGCAGTGGGATAGTTGACACATCTGGTCTGCGTAAGCCTCCAGTTGCTTCTGGTGTAGGAACTGGAGCCTGGGTAGCCGTCGGTGCTTCAGTTAGAGCCTCAGGCGTAGCCTGGAAAACTACTCCCTCAGTGGGTGTTACTTCAATAGTTGGTGTTGGTTGAGGAGTTACAGTTGGAGGTTCCGGTGTTGGGGTTGGTGGTAATTCATCTAAGGATAAAGCCTGCAATTCTTCGACTTTCTCATTAGTAGTAATGTAGTCAGAAGCTCCACTCACCCAGGCAGACTGTTCAACTCCTTTACCATCAACAAAGCGGACTTGTAACCAGCCGTTAGGAGCTTTGGCCACTACTTCAACCGATGTCCCTTTAGGGATACCTCCAATCCGGTCATACTCTATACCAGGACCAATACGCATATTAAGATTTACCTTTGTTACCGCCCCGGGAGTTTCTTCTGCTGTTGGGGTAGGAACTGCTTCAGAGGTCAAGTGAGCCTGCTGAGCTTCCATATAGGCATTCCAAGTCGCTATGTCGGCTTCAGTAGCTTCAGATTCATTAGTTTGATCTTCTGGCTGTGGAACAAGCTTATCAAATAGCGGCTGAATTTCTTCAGGTAAACCTTCTCTAAACTCTTCACTTCCTCCCGCTGGCCAGGGTGTGATTGTAGGTCTAGGAGTATCTGTTGGCAGAGGTGTAGCAGTAGATTCAGAGGTTTCAGACGGAGATACAGTAGGTGTTTCACTAATTGCAGACAAAGACCCTGGATCAGGTGTAATACCTACCTCAGGCGTTATCATTTCTTCCGGAATTACTGGTGTAGTTATTGGTGTTTCGCTGCCTTTTGAAACTCCTTCAGCTGAAGGAGTTGTTCTTTCACATCCTGCACCACCAAAAGCTAGAGCTGTAAGCAGAGCTATTCTGGCAGCAATGTTTCTAGGACTTTTTTCTATGTTAGCCATAAGTATCCTTTTTTTGAAATTAAAATCCTATAATTATCTTGAATTATACCAAAAAAACTAATCTTATATGATACATACCTATTACATACAATATATTATTGTCCGATAGTATTTGTAAGGCAAAAGGTATTATGGGGAAAAATTTGCAATTAAGATACGAAGAAGTGACTTATTTCTGATACCATTCTCAATAAGTCTTACACTCAAAAGTTTTACATTTGAGAAGCTGCACGCATTCTCTCTACGGCGCCACTTCCTGCCAGGTATACTTAAAGACCTTGAGCTGATCTATCGTGCGCAGTTTTCTAAAAATATCTACCCTATAAACAAATTCTTCGGCAGGATCACGGTGATTGCTTAAGCCAACTAACCTTGTACCCAAATCTCTTCCAAGACTGACACCTCCCCAAGCAACCACTCCACCTTCTAAGGTAAACTGCTTATCTGTTCCTTCATGATTAGCATCAGGCTCTCCATTTGATTTAACTATGAATTCACTATCAGAAAAATAGAAGCCGTGCAGCTCTTTTACCTCAGACCCTACAGTTATGGTACCACTTGCAATAAGGAGTAAGGCTCCGTTTGGTGCAACAGTTATATCCCCATCAATACTGACATCTCCGTCAACAAGTACAACATAGTACTTGCCTGCGCTCACTGTAAACTCACCAATATCTGGACCGGTAAGTTGATAAAAGCCAGATTCTCCGGGAAGTGTCTCTCCATTCCAAACGGTTAATTCATCTTCAAGTTTGTCGTACCAGAAGGAAAAATCGGGGCGATTGGTGGCATACTTTCCAGCATTTGCTGAAACCACCCGATCACCATAACTCCCCTTTCCTAAAGCAGCTGGCACACTGTGTGTCCGGGTAGCTACTCCGCTACCAGTAAAGAGATTGCTTGGAGCCGCGGTACTGGGAATCTCTGATTTAATATTACCGTTATCGGCATGGATGGATCCGGTTTGTATCTGATACCATGGATCTGAAGAGAATGTAAATTCGGTTACATCTGACTCTGTCCAGTGGTAACCATTGTGTGCCCTTCCTTGAATTTCATAGGTTTCTCCGGGAGTATACGCCATGCCAAACTGACACTTATACTCATCAAAATCACCAGTCTTTCCAGTACTAGGGCCACAAGATACATAATCGTTTGGCCAATCACCTTCTCCCTTCTCTCGATACCTGTACTGGAATTCATTTGGATTATCACGGCTTTGCGCACAAATGTCATCATTCATATCAACCTGATAAATGATTTTTCCGCTGTCATGAGATTCCTCGGACACAAACTGGCCATTCATAGGAAAAATGACTTCAGGTTTTTCCGGAGCCAGACATGCCTGGCAGTAATACACTCGCAGGTTGTCAAATGCTGACTGCGGGACTCTGTCTACATTTGTTTTATCGTAAACAGTTTTGCTATAGAGGTATATATCTAAAGAGTTGTTCCCATTTTGAACCAGGGTTTTAATTCTGCCTTTTTGCCACTGACAGAAATCTTCTGAAACAGAATAGTAGTTAGTCATAAGGCCGCCCGTAATAGTCTGAAAGTGAGGCATACTCTTTCCCTCATGGTCATCAGAGTGTCCTGCGAGTTTTGCACTTATGCCATGCCCTACTAGTTCTACTAAATACTCACCTTCCTCCAGGCCGGAAATTGTCCGCGACACAACGTAGTCAGTGTATCGTTTTGACGTATCCCCTTCAATATTAACAACATGAAGGAAGGGGTTATAGTCACTTTGAATAGTTGCACAGTTACCATAGCAACCATCCCTATTTCGCAAATTACAGTCTCCATAATATGCTACTATTTCAGGGTATCCTTGGTGTATAGCCCATCCATCTAAAGTTTGAAACTCTATCGTTTGAGTAGTCAGTACCTGGTCAGTAATATCAATTTCCTCTTTATCAGGCGAACAACTTTGATTAGATGGCTCGTATGGCTCATAGATAGCTCGAGGATCTTCTCCTGAGAGTGTTGTGCTATCTGTGGAAGAAGTTTGTCCATCATCACACCCGGACCCAGGATCATGCCCCCCATAGTCGACCTTGGCTTCGTAATACCCTTCAGGGTACGGCATAACCGGCATTGTTTCGTACCCGGAACCTTCAACATGGTGGGTGTTTTTTGTTTCCCAGATACATTCCTGTGTCCGGCTGTCAGGCCCAAACCCTTTTGCCGTACACACATGGTACCCTCCCGAAACGCGGTGATCAGGAGCAGTCACTAACTTCACTTCAATTTCTTTATAGTAACAGTGATGGTCATCTTCGTGTGCGGGTTTCTGGTACACCTGCATACGCACCGGCTCGCCGACCTTTGTATTTTTATTAAGGATTTTTAACTTGATTTCCGGATTTTTGGGATCTTCTTCCTCGCTTTTTGCACAGCACCATACATCACCATCAACCTCGCAGGCGTCTGCCGGAGTTGGAATAGTATAACCTCCCACCTGTGCACTGTAACAGTAATCTGTGTTAGTACAAAAACGGGATTCATCAGGAGCACACACACCTTCCAGCTGACAAACTGAAGAACAACCATCGCCACTTATGGTGTTACCGTCGTCACAGCCTTCATCGCCTTCTTTTTTTCCGTCACCACAAATAGTAGTGTCTTCCAGCTGACAAACTGAAGAACAACCATCACCACTTACAGTGTTGCCGTCGTCACAACCTTCACCAGTTTCGAGAATTCCATTACCGCAAATCGGACCCGTACTGCACGTACAATCACTTTCACTGGGACAAGCACTGTTGCGGCAATAGGCATAGTGACAATAGCCTGTTGTACAGTCGCTGTTATCAGTGCAATGTTCATTACACTGAGCAGATCCAGGTGTGCAAACTAAATAAAAATCGTGGGTAACAGTAGCTCCATTTGCTAAGTTAATAGTTGCTGTTTGCGACGTACATTCAGGATGAGTAGCAGTAAAGGTATGTGGATTACGGCAACAGTCAAACTGTCCTTGCTCATAATTTCCGTCAGCTGTAAAAATAGCAGTCCAACTAAGCGATCCGCATCCTCCACTTCCGCTGTCGGAAATACTTATTGAGGCACCGGTAACTAACTGTCCTGTTACGCTATCAATCACTCTTCCCTTAATCGTTGCAGGGATATAGCACAAAAAAGGTTTGTCTGCAGGACAACCAGCATTTGAAGTACACATAATTCCACCACCTGCGAAACAGTCATCATAGTTATCGTAGCATCCTGCCGTAGAACATGATTGGGCATATGCGGTATTTGAAAACAGGTTCAACATTTTTTCGAATAAAGATAAATTTTTTGAACTCTTTTCCTCTAACCATTTCTCGAAAGATGTATTAATTGCGGCCTTTTGTTTATCAAATACTCGAAGAACTATTACTACACTAGAGTTGTTCTGTTTAACAATAGTCTGTATCCACTTATTTTGCTCTGCGTTTTTAATAGCGTCTAAGATATCTTTATTCCAACCAACATCGTCATAAGAAAGAGGAATTTTTTCTGAAAATGCGTGAGGCGCGGGAAAATCTCCCTTTTTCACTTCTTGAAGGTTTCTTAGCGCCTCTACAACTTCTTCAAATGATTCACCACTTTGAAGCTGATTTAAAGCTAGAGAAGAATGTTCTATAATTTCTATATTCCTAGCTTTATTACTGGATTCATCCATTAAAAAATAGAAAAAACCTTTCGCATCTACATATCCTTCTAGGTAACTTCTTGTTTTTTCTTCAAGTATTTGACTTTTTATTTTCTCTTTTGCATCATCGATTGTCCATCCGTATCTCGATATTAGAGTAAGATACTGACTTTCTCCTCCTGTAGTAGTTATTCTGTCTTTAATCACTTTTTCAATTTCTTCATTTGTGACTACCAAATTATATGCTGAGGCAGTTTCTTCAATAATTTTATTTCGCAGCAAATCTTTTTCCGTAATTTTTATTATTTCATTGTCATCATTAATCTTATTAATCTTGGTCTGGAATTTCCTCTGAAATTCTAATTCTTTCTGATACTCTTCCTTTGGCACCACATAATTACCCACGTGGACATTTTTTCTAAAGTTATCAAGAATTGAAGGAAATTTATTGTCGATAAATTCATTGAAAAACAGCGAAACAAGGGCTAGGCCGCACACTAAAATAGCCAGCACAGCAATGGCAATGTATTTTTTGGGGTATGTGTTTTGATTTTGCTGAACAGCAGAGAGTGTTTTCACTTCCATAGCAATCCCGAAATGGTCTCTTTAGTCAGTATAGGAGAGGCAGAACTGGCAAGTCAATAGCGGATTAAGTATCGAAACTATTATAAAAAATAACTATATATTAGTAACTTTTTTAGTTTGAGAAACTAAGTTGGAGTATTTGTGAAAAATACGAAGCAGAAAGATCGTAACCGGTGGGGTCTATGCATGCTCAGAGAGCAAAACATGACCCCACCGGCCACAGCGACAGGAAACGTCAGTCAGTCGAGAAACCAATTCCTTTCAAAGGACAGCCCGGCATAACTGTCATGTCGGTCCACGTGAGGGTGTAAACAACCTCCCCTGGGTTTGTCCGACAGACAAGGTCGGCGAAAGCAGCACGAATGCTGCTTTGCCGGGCTATCTCCAATTCCGCCACCATGAGGTCTTTTACCTCAAGACCGGACAAGAGATCAGTCCGGATCTCCCTTGTCACTGTGTTAACAGCGACAAGGAGGTGAGGTTGGTACGAATCCTGAGGTTTCCATCGCAACAGGGCGGTGTAAACCCTTCCCTGTTCGAGGACGACTCCTTCGACTGGAGTCCAAGTGACCTCCGAGCTACAAACAACACCTTCCTCAGGTACCAGAAACTCCAGAGGGATCTCCTCCCCGACCGTAAGCGTCGGTTTGTGCTCCGCAGCCGTTGGCTCGGAGGTTGCCGTGGGTTCCGATGTAGCAGTCCACTCCGGCGTTGCTGTCGGAACAGATGTTGCGGTTGGCTCGGGCGTTACTGTTGCTACAGCCGTAGCCGTAGCGGTCGGAACAAACGTTGCAGTGGGTTCGGGCGTTACTGTTGCTACAGCCGTAGCCGTAGCGGTCGGCTCGGGCGTCGCCGTCAACTCAACAGCTTGCGCTACCTGAGTTGGTGTCTGCGAGCACCCCGTAACCAACAGGACCAATACCACGATGACGAACATTTTCGCTTTCATGATCTTCTCCTTCTTGTGTGTATAAGCGGTTACCCAGCCACGATGTAGGCCATCTTCCATTTTTTCCTCCCTAAGTGTGATGGGCGGCAATCGAAGAAGAAAAAAGTAAAAGTAATTCTTCTCCCATTGCCACCCCTTAAAGAGGAATATTTCCTGTGCTGTGTTAAAGAGCTCCAGAAAGCAAAACACAAACGCTCTGTTTAGTCTGCTTTAAGGAATCCAATAGGATAAATCCTATAGTATCAATATTATATAATAATAGTCAAATTATAGGACATATGCTTAAGAAGTATCCTCTACTCTAGTCCTCCTCCGGAGAGTAGCGAGAAAACTAGTATTGCTGTTAATTCATTTGCTCTACACTCTCATTATTAGCACCGGTTACTGTCCACACCACCCTTGAAGTGAGTAGATTTCTATCAGGGTGATCCTCACGCACCATCTCTGTAGGGTCGGTAACAATACACTCTAAGGTGTGGGTTCCAGAAAGACCCGTAAAATTATATGCAGGATTTCCCACAGATACAGTTTCCCCGTCAACCCGCCATTCAACATTAAGTGAGGGACCATCACTAGTTTTGGGAAGGGTAACAAAGAACTCGCTTTCTGTACCTGGAACCACAGCGATTGGCTCATTATTAGGAGTACTTTCGTAAATTAGGTTAAGGTCTTTGTTTTTCAGCAGTTCTAAAAGGGTAGCTTCCACAACAAGGGAACTAGGATCTCTGTAATTTTCTCCCATTATGCAGTCCCAGGTGTACTCTACTGCTCGATAATATCCATCTCCTATTTCATATTTTGGGCCTTCCCATTTAGTTGAGTTCGGATCATCAGTAATATTAGGCGCACATGGAGGAAGTCCTTTTTCCGGAAAATCTGAGCACCCCCTAAGTTCAGAATAGGAATATATTTCTGTAACTTCTCCAATAGGTTCATAATATGGGTATATGTCTGCAACTTTTCCAAGTAAATGGAAGGCTTCATGTTCAGCTATAGCTGGTAGATCTGAGGTACACCCGGAAGCAATTGCATAGCTTATCGGAGCATGTTTCTCTCCAGGAACATTTACACCCTCATAAACACAAGCCCCTCCAGGTGATAGGTCATATACTAAAATCACAGTCTTCATTGCTTTGATATTCCTGTGATAATCTGCTTCTGATACAACTTCAAGAAGTGGTATTAACTCTTCTTCAATAAGCTCAGAGTCAGCACTCATCCTGTGTTCTACAGTATCCCCACCCCCCGCAAATGACGACCCAAGACGGTTGTTTACCAGAGTTCCTTGTCGGTAACTATCAAAATCATTCCGGTTACATTCTCGAGAATCATCTGCGCAGTTTGGATTATAAGGAGGGTGACTAGCGCCTTCTTCCATAGAAGGAAGCGCAATAAGAGTCCACTTAATGTTGTCCCTGTACCGACTAAAGGGCTGGGTTATTGAAGTCTTTACTATAAATTCCCTGGCATACCGGTAGAATTCATCTATCTTTTCCGCCGTAAATCCGTCACAAACAATTACCATTCTAATATCTTCTGGAAGTCCCTCTTGGTGTAATATCCGTGATTCATGCCCCTTTTCATTATTTTCATAAATTAAGCGCATGGAGTATTCAGCTTGTAAAAGTTTTTCATAATCTATCGGAGCTGACTCATGGTAACTCGGTGGAGTTTCCGGGTTTTGGTCAGAAGCGGAACTTAACACAGTGCTACTGTTTCTGGAAGCAATGATCTGGGAAATAAACGGAGAGTCCTCAACAGGAGGATTTGGCGGGGATTGATCACCTGGTAACACACCTTCATCTTCTGAAGGAGTACTTTTCTGTAGATTAGGTTCACCAATAGCCGAATTGGGGACTTCAGGCACAACAATACCATTGTCTACATCCGCAAAAATATCAGGGTAGTAATGAGTAGTAATCTTCTTTTCAGGGTTAAGAGCCTGGGCAACAACTTCAGGGGTAATAGGCATGCCGCTAGAACCAGCAGATATTATAGTTCCTGCAAGAGCTGCCCTACTAATATCCCCAATTTTCTGCCAAATTTCTTTTGACATAAGGATTTCTCGAAATGAGATATTATCCTATAATACTTACTATTATAGCAGAATTGTCAATCCTATGGGATATGTAGCGTATATGTATGGTTTACGGGAGAAATAAGAAGATGAACACTAAATACGTAAATAGTATTTACATATCAGTAATTATATAAATGTATTCCTATAATTTATTTTTTTGGGAATATCTAAAAAACTTGAATTGAAAGCTTTTTTTGTCTTCTTAGGCGCTAACACCAACTTCTTCTTTTACCTTAGTCCCCCAACCACTTTCACTTTTTGCAGAAGTTGCTCATTACTCAAAACTTTGCCACAGCCACGGGCAACACAGGTTAAGGGGTCATCAGCTATCCAAACAGGCATCTTTGTCGCTTCTGAAACTGCTTTGTCGATACCATAAAGCAAAGAGCCTCCCCCGGCCATGACAATGCCGTTTTTAAGAATATCTGCAACCAACTCCGGAGGAGTTTCTTCAAGGGTATCGGCAATAGCTGTAATGATCTGGGTAATAACGGGTGCCAACGCCTCCCTGATTTCTGTACTTGTCAGCTTCACTGACTGGGGTAAGCCTTTTTCAAGACTCCTACCCCGGGCAACATGCTGCTTTTCATTAGGAAAAGGCACAGCTGAACCAATAGCGATTTTAATTTCCTCTGCCGTTAAGCTGCCGATAATTAGTCCATGTTTGAGGCGGACAAAGTTCATAATAGCCTCATCAAGTTCATCTCCAGCCACTCTCAAACACCGCTCAATCACAATTCCTCCAAGGGAAATAACAGATATCTCTGTGGTTCCGCCACCAACATCTACAATCAGCTGTCCCTGGGGATCAAGAATTGGAATACCGGCCCCAATTGCCGCAGCCATTGGTTCTTCAATTAGGTAAGCTTTGCGCGCTCCGGACATTAAAGCTGCTTCCTGGACAGCTCTTCGCTCTACTTCAGTCACGCCCGAAGGAATGCCAATAACTACTCTGGGTCGGGGAATTTTAGGAACAACTCCATTCGTCTGGTGAATTTTTTCAACATAATACTTAATCATTGCCTGGGCAGCATCAAAATCTGAGATAACTCCGTCTCTTAGAGGCCGTATAGCTTCAATTGTGTCCGGCGTTTTGCCCAACATCTTCTTAGCCTCGGTGCCAATTGCAATGACTTTACCGATGTTGTTTCCTTGGGGAGTTACTTTGCGTTTGCGGGCAACTACAGATGGCTCCCTGATCATAATCCCCTTGTTTTTAATAAACACCAGGGTGTTTGAGGTACCAAGGTCGATGCCAAGATCGTATGTCACAAAATCCCAGAAGTTGAAAGGGTTCATACTTTTCAATTCTATCAAACTCTTGGTTTAATTTTGTAAGCAATGCCGTTATACTTAGTTTTTGTACAAGCAGTTACAGACTCTATATAATAGTAGTTATGCCAGTTTCCAAGTTTCTTTCTAAAGTAATATACTTTTCCTACCTTTTACTGTTTTTTGTTACTCCATTTTTAATCAGCACTAAAAGCTACGAACTTTTTGAGTTTCCCAAAATGCTCTTTGTTTATGGGCTTACTGTAGTTGTAATCGGAGCCTGGGTAGGCAAGATGTTTCTAAAAGGTAAACTGTGGTGGCGGAAATCCTGGGTTGACCCCATTTTTATCCTGATCATTGTGACTCAACTGGTTTCTACTCTTCTTTCCCTCCACCCTCACACCAGCTGGTTCGGGTACTACTCACGGTTCCATGGAGGTATGTTTTCTACTCTTTGCTATACCTTACTTACCTGGGGTTTTATTCAGAATGCTAAAAAGGAATGGGTACAGAACATTTTCCTTGCCAGTTTAGCTTCTGCAAGTATTGTCTGTTTGTACGCAGTGGCTGAACACTTTGGTATTGATGCCCATATGTGGGTTCAGGATGTGCAAAACCGGGTTTTCTCGACCTTGGGACAGCCAAACTGGCTTGCCGCCTGGGTAGGAGCACTCCTACCTATAGCTATAGCCTGGACCCTCAATCCCCCGAAAACCATTTTAACCACCATTATTCCCCTAAACCTTCTAACAATTTCTTTAAGTTACGCTATAACCTACTTCCTTACTAAGAACCCTCTCCCTTTTTCTGGATGGAACTTGGCAGTCTTGACTGCTAACTTACTTGTATTTAACGCTTTGGTCTTTCCAAAAT
Organism: Patescibacteria group bacterium; assembly: GCA_050942955.1. Lineage (GTDB taxonomy): Bacteria > Patescibacteriota > Microgenomatia > UBA1400 > UBA1449 > JBMNOG01. The sequence goes on from JBMNOG010000007.1 coordinate 45,847, forward strand.
TAAAGATCATCCACCAGAAGCTCGAAAAGTATAGAAGTTTTACGTTTTTACTCTTGTTTGTTTTATTTGTGGCTACGATTTTTTTCACCAAATCCCGCTCAGGTATCTTGGCTCTTTTTGCCAGCACTATTATCTTTGCGGTTAGCTGGGGAATAAACTCTTCAAAAGTAACCGCAGCTAAATCAAGGACTGCGTTAACGACTTTAGTTGGAAGCTTGGTTTTGCTTTTACTTATTATTGGCACCGAGTGGACTCCGACTTTTTCCCAATTACTTGGCAAAGATGAGCGCAAAATTAAAAACCCTTTAGCTCAAACTGTTCAAAAATCCAGCCTGCCTCATGCTGAAACAATTTCTGATAGCACAGATATCCGTAAAGTCGTCTGGAAAGGGGCATTGAAAGTAATGCAAAGGTATCCCATCTTTGGCTCCGGTACAGAGACGTTTGCCTACGCCTACTACAATGTAAGACCCCAGGAACACAACCATCTTTCTGAATGGGATTTTCTCTATAACAAAGCCCATAACGAGTACTTAAACTACCTGGCCAATAATGGTATTGCCGGCACTACTGCTGTTCTTTTGCTCATTACTGCCATTGTCTGGATAGTAGTACGATCTCAATGGCAATTCTGGACAAAAATGGGCGGAGTCGGTCTTGCTATTGCTGTAATCCTGGCTTTAATCTTCCCTTCACTTGTTCAAAAAATCAGTAGCAAACTTCTCATTTACCCTCCTCTGGTAATACCTTTGGGGATTTGTCTTTTCATAGCTTTACTCCTCTGGTTATTTATCGCCAAAAAATATTTAAAAGGTATGGAGGTACAAAAAACCCAGCTTAATAGTATTCTTCTAGCGTCACTGACAAGTATCATTATTACAAATTTTTACGGATTTTCCGTGGTAACTGTAGCGCTGTGGTTCTTTTTCCTGCCAGTATTTTTCATTGTCACTCAGAAACAATGGGTACTTTTAGAAAGAAAACTTTATAATCCCTTAACTTCAGGAAGTGTTAATCTCATTCATATCAGTTTCGGCACATTCATCCTATTCCTCTGCTTTTTCATGCTTATCAACATTTTCTTTTACTACAAAGCAGACCAATACTATTCTCTTTCAAGAACATACCTTAGCCAGGGCGGAATTCTGGAAGCAAGTAAGAACATTGATAAAGCTCTTGAATTAAGAGGCTTTGAAGCAGACTACAATATGCAAAAGGCACTAGTTGCTTCACAAACAGCCTTCACCTTGTGGTACAAGGATTCAAGCGACAGTACAGATCTTATAAAAACCCTTTCCCAACAAGCAGAACAAAGCACAGTAAAAGCTCTAAAGGCAAATCCGGTTCACCTTAACATCTATAAATCCGCACTTAAGGTGTACCTAACCCTTGCTGCCATAGACAAGCAGTACTACCCTAAAGCCATTCAGGTACTGGAAACTGCTACAACACTCTCACCTACTGATCCGCAGCTCATTATTAATCTGGGAATGCTTCTTGAACAGCAAGGACAAATAGAACAGGCTGAAGCCTACCTGCAAAAAGCAGTCGCCCTCAAGCCTAACTACCGAAGAGGCTGGATTTACTTGGCTCAGTTCTATCAAAACCAAGAAATGCCTGAAAAGGCTAGTGAAGCTTATAGGTTTATCCTAGAAAACATTGATCCAACAGATAAAACCAGCTTGGAATACTTTGAGGAAACAAGAAAAGAAAGCTGAGCTTACTTCTCGCTCTTCTGTGAGGCTTGAGCTTTTTTAGCTGCTTCTTGGGCAGCGAATTCCTTCACCATCCGAAGACACTTGGTACAAAGCAGCATCTTTATTCTTGTGCCATCAGGTTGAAGAATTCTGGCTGAATGAAGGTTTGGTTTAAATACTTTTGGTGATCGGTAGGTTAGTTCCTGACGGGCACGGGTAACTTTTCTACCCATCATTGCTCCCTTACCACAGTTTTGACAGACTTTCATACGTTTTGAGATTACAATTAATTTTGGACTGTAATATCTTATCAGATAATCTTAAAATTGCAATCTGTAGACTTTTCCCAATTGCTCTATTTGCTGGATTCGCCGCACCTTTTCCCTTATAATGTCACTCATACAAGCTATGATTGATTTCTTATTCACTAATCCGGTTACATTTGTTATCTGGGCGGTTTCTCTCCTTATTGCCGTAACTATCCATGAATTTTCCCACGCGTTTGTTGCTGACAAACTGGGCGATCCGACCCCGAGAGTTTTAGGCAGGGTAACCTTAAACCCTCTAGCTCACCTGGATCCTTTGGGAACTATTGCTCTGCTTATTGCTCACATCGGCTGGGGCAAACCTGTACCTTTTGACCCCTACAATCTCCAAAACCCCAAGCGCGATTCTCTATTTATCGCCTTAGCCGGGCCGGCGAGTAACTTTATTCTAGCCGGAATTCTGGCTTTGTTTGTGCGCTTCCTCCCTGGTATTTCATTTTTTATCATACCCTTGCTTATCATTAATATCGGTTTAGGGGTTTTTAACCTTATGCCCGTACCGCCTTTGGACGGGTCAAAAATCCTGGCAGGCATTCTTCCTAAAATGCAGGCTCTTGAGTGGGAGCAGTTTTCTACACGCTACAGTATGATTTTACTCTTGATTTTTGTGTTTCCTTTTAGCGGAAGGTCGCTGGCTTCAATGATTGTTTCTCCTATCATCAACACAATTCTTAATTTTCTCCTCTAGCTTCTGCTTCAAATTTAGCTCATGAATTATTCAGAAAAATACGTTACTATAAAAGCAATGCTCTTCTTGAAAGACGCTATGTGCGAGAAATTCTTCCTCCACAAAGCTCTTTGTACGGGAAGCGTAAGCTCTCTTAAAGAGAGTGTCAGTTAAAGACAATGTCTTTAATAGCAGCTACCCACCTGGAATTATCCGGGGGACAAAGACCTCGCACAAAATGTTGGAGAGAAGGGCAGTTTTTCTATTTTGAGAAATTTGTCCTTGACGATAAAACCGACGTTTTGCCCAATTTCCAAATAAATACCCATTTTCACACATTTAGATATCTCATATTTTTTGGTACAATATCTCAGTTAATCGGACAGTTTAACAGTCAGATTTACCAAGGTGGGCAGTGCATATTGTTAAACAGGCCGTCCTGAAAGCAAAGCGACCAGGATCAGTTCGGAGACAGTGGTACTAATAACGGAAGATTGGTTTAGAAGTGAATATATTTGCCGAGGTAGCTCAGTTGGTTAGAGCGCCTGTTTTGTAAACAGGAGGTGGCGGGTTCGAGTCCCGCCCTCGGCTCACAACGCGCTTATATATCCTGTTTCGGTTAAAACACCTGCAGGTTACTGATATAATAAGGCGTGTATTTGCTGGGGTGGTGGAGCGGTCAATCACAGCAGTCTGTAAAACTGTTGCCATAACGGCTACGAAGGTTCGAATCCTTCCCCCAGCACAAACAATCCTGCTTTTTGCGGGGTTTTTTGTGCTAAGAGATAAGAACCTGGGTGAGAATCTAAAGACATGACCGAACAAAGTGAGCTTAGCCGGATCCCTTTAGGGACTTTCCCAGCACACGGAAAGAATACGTACCTCCAATCTTTTACATATCTTCTGTTACAATAACCCTCTATGGAGCGAAGTGAACAAAAACCCTATCTCCCAGAGCACGAACAAGTACCGGAAACCCTTTCTAAAACAGATATTATTGCAGCCTTTGACCTTGATGGGACAATTCTAAAAGGACCTTATTCTATAGGACACGTGGTTTCTGAAGTTACTTCCACCCAACAGCACGGAATAATTTTTGATCCGGCAGCAGTAGACAGTTTTCCCGAGCATCAACTTACAGCACTTGAAAAGACAAGTAATGCTGTTGCCAGAATACTTCATCGAGGAAGAAAGCCCTACCCTGGAATTCACCGAGTACTTGAGACTATAGGAATGATCTCTCAGCAATACGGACTTACTACTAAAATTGCAGTTATTTCAGGCAGAAGTGAAGAACTATTGGGAAATCTTTCCCGGAGAGAGCTTGATAGACATAACTTAACCAAGTTTCTTAAAAACGGAAATGAGGAACCGAATATTTTCCTTAAACCTGATGGAATAAGTTCATGGAAATGGAAGTGCTTCAAGCTTTGGGAGCTTACGCATCCGGAAAACGGCTCGTTTAAGCAGGCAATTTTTTATGAGAATGATCCTGTCACGGCCAAAAAAATTGCCGAGGTTACCCTTGAGCTACAGATGCCTGTTACAGTAGTATTACACAAGCGCCTGGAGACAAGCCCTTTGGTACTGCAAGCACTGGGAATGCAGTGTGATCCACGAACAGGGAGTTGTTTCAGTTTAAAACCTGATCCGAAGACAGGCAAATACCAGGAGTTACCAATTTTTCTGGCATCAGTCAGTGAATTCGCCGAGCAGTTTGAAGCTTTCTCCCTAGGAAGACCGGTTAATAGTTAGCAGATATCCTTCCCGCTAAATAATATAACCTTGTCTTGCCCCCTTAAACTGGTAAAATATTCTGGTTATACCAACTGCCCGGATAGCTCAGTTGGCAGAGCGCAGTCTTGGTAAGACTGAGGTCTCGGGTTCGATTCCCGATCCGGGCTCACATATTTATAAAAATTTTTCCAAACTTCAATCAAACACCCCTAACAATCGCTCCTTTCTCCTTGCCTCAATTCCGTTGTTTTCGCTACAATAAACATAATGCCCACAACGTACAATCCTCTTACCGATCCTCATAACCTGATTATTTTTACTACCGCACCGGCCGGCCTCGGGCATCTGCGGGTTACTCAGGCATTAAGGGACGGTTTGCCGAAAGGGCTTCACAATTTTACTCTGGGAGCTACAGATAAAACCTTAAACTATTTGCATCGTCTCGGGAGTATTAACCCGTTTTTGCGAAGAGTTCAGTACCTGGTTCAGTACCAACCATTTTTTGAACAGGTTTTTACTAACAACTACCGAGATTACCTGCGAACTAATTCCGAAGATATCTCATACCAGCTGAAAACCCTTTTATCCTCACACCACCCCAGAATTCGCAAAGCTGTCATTGTGGCTACTCATTTCAGTCTCGCCCACCAGATTGCTGCCGTTAAAACAAAGATTGCCGAAGAGACTGGCGTAAGCCTTAAACTGTGCGTGATTGTCACTGATGACACGTTCCAGAAAATTTGGGCGGTGGACGGAGCTGATCTTCTTTTAGTTCCCAGTGTCAAAATAAAAACAAAATACTCCAAGTACTTTACCAAGCATAAGCTACCCAAACCCAAAATCCTTGTAAACCCCTACCCTGTTTCACCCAACTTAGCTGTCAAAGATGGTGATTTTCTAAAAAGACGGAAAATGCAATTAGATAACCAGAACCCTGCACCAACTCATGTCCTCGTTCCTGTAAGTGGTGCTGCCGTACAACTTGAGTACTTGCAAACTGTTATTGAAAATCTTTCCAGTGAAAACACAAAACCCTATAAAGTTACAGTAGTTGCCAAAAAAGCACCGTTTACCCAGTCTTTCCTTAATGTAGTGCAGTTTTACCCGCAAGTTGAGACAAAAATAGGCAGCACCAGCGACGAAACGGTTGCCGCTTATGAAAAAGCTTTTGAAGTAGATGATATTCCCAGTCTTGAGATCACTAAACCTTCCGAGCAGGCGTTTAAGGCTCTGCTGACCCCATCACAGCGCGGCGGGGTTATTTTCCTTTTCTCTGAACCCGTCGGCCGCCAGGAAGTAGATAACATTAAGTTTTTAAAACGACACTTGCTCCTACCCAACCGTATTGATCAGAATTACCTCAACAATCTCCTAGTGAGCCACAATCCAAAAGTTGAGGAACACTTTTTAAGGAAAGTTAAAAAATGGCGGGGTCTAGTTTTACCTGCAAACCCCCATATGGCTGTTAAATTTATTAAAATCTGCCGGAAAGAGGGTATTTTCCAGATGATGCTTCAGTACAAGAGAAAGCGCTCTTCAGAAGTAGCTGACACTGGTGTCATTCAGTTCTGGAAGTTGGTTAAAGAAGAGCTGACAAAGGCTTAGTATCTCCATAGACTTATTGTTAATTTATTGGTACAATTACCCCTATTGTTTAAGTTACTAACAAAAAAACATATGGCAAAAGCTAAAGGTTCACGGATCATGGTCGGGTTAGTCTGCACCAAGTGCAAACGCCGCAACTATGTCACCGAGAGAAACAAAATTAACACCGAAGAAAAACTCAAGCTTTTGAAGTTCTGCCGACAGTGTAAAACCAGAACTGAACACAAAGAAGTAGCTAAGCTTAAGTAAGCTATTGAATTGAACTTATTGTTATCTTAAAATCCCGCACTGTTTGGTGATGGGATTTTTTGCAATAAAAATATGAAAAATAAAGCTAAATTTCAACTGTCAAAAAACTGGAAAAGCTCTTTTCCACAGCAGCATAAGTTTGGCAAGCAGTTTGGCATGCAAGGAAAAGTCGCTGCTATGCACAATACTCAAAGAGCTTCAGGCAGAAGAGGCAACTAACGTAGCACTCCATCTAAAAACGAGCGTTTGCGAGGACCCCAAAGCCAATAAGCAGCAAAGGTAATAAGGTAAAAGAGTCCAAAAATCCCATAGGCCACTCCAAATCCTATTTTACTCGCCAATACTCCGGCAAGCATTGTTCCGGCTACAAACCCGATATTGTAAAAAATGCCGCTTTCCCCAACAATTTCACTTTCACGGCTATGGTGCTTTTCAATATACTTGCTTTCTTCCGAAAGTAGTGCCGGCGCCAGAGTACTTAATCCAACCCCGTGAAGAAAGGCAAGTATAACTGCTGAAACAGGCTCTCTGGAAAAACCAAAAAAAAGCAGTGAAACTGCGGATAGGAGCATGCCTATGAGGATATACTTCTTCTCTCCTTCTCTATCAGCCAGATGCCCAAAATAACCGGAAAACAAGACTGTGGGCAAGAAGAAACTTGCAAAAATCAATCCTCCAAAAACTTGCAAACTGTCATGATTCCTAGTGAAAATTGGTGTAAAACTGGTAATCGTTCCTTCTGCCATCCCAACAGCCAGAAAAACCAGAAAGACTGGAAACACCTTCTTGCATATTGTCCTCCAAACTTTCAATTCTGCTAAAGCATGCATTCGCCGTCTGACTACCGAAACAGGATTGGGTAGATTTTTCAAACGCTGGTTCATAGCCAGATAAATCAGCATACTACCGACAAAGAAAATACCAGTTGAAACGGTCAGTTGGTGACTAATAAAGAATAAAGAGCTGGCAAGAATTGGAGCAATAACACTCCCAAAAGAAAAGGAGTTATTAAGCATTCCAAAGTGAAGCGCGTGGTCTGCTTTTTCAGGAATAGCTTCAATGAAATCAAACCGGGCAAAATTGTAAAGTTCGGAGTAAATTCCCCAGAGACATGCAGCTAAAATGAGCATTTCCCCTCTCTGTGGAAATAGCATACTAATAAACACTAGAAAAGCGAAAAAGCCGGTTAATCTGATAGCAGTCAAGTAATGAGGTGGCCGGCGCATACTTCCTACTATTACATCAGTAACAATATTAAACAGTGAAGAAGAGGCCAAGATAATCCCCACAATCGTAAATGAGATAAAACGTTCTTCTAAGATGAGCGGTAAAATATAGGCAGTTATCCCGTTTATCAGAGCATACAACAAGGTAATGACGGCAAACCGATACACAGGTTTTTTGTTAAAACCAAATCGTTTCCAGTGTCTGTAGAAGTGGAACATACTTTTTACTATAAAGAAAAAGTGAAGAGTAAGTAAGTAGCTGCTGCAAAGACTCTACCGCGCCTTGCCTTATACCCAAAATCCAGTAAAATATAATAGTCAATTAGGAACGCTTCATTAGCATTGGTAATTGAGAATTGTTAATTGAACATTGATTAGGGCCGGTAGCTCAGTTGGCTAGAGCGCTTGTATGGCATACAAGAGGTCAGGGGTTCAACTCCCCTTCGGTCCACAAGTAACTTCTCCTACTAACCTCATTTCCTTAATCTGGCTAGTTCAATATAGCTCTGTCTTGTTTTACTAATAATCGTTATAATTTTATACTTAATAAATAGGTTACATAACCATTATGGCTTATTCTGTAACAACAAAAGTAAAAGCTGCTACTTTAAGAAAAAAGGGGTTTTCTCTTGGTGATATATCTAGAAATTTAAAAGTCTCAAAAGCAACACTATCTCTTTGGTTAAGAGAGCTTAATCTAGATAGAAAAGCAAAGAAAAGATTGATAATCAAAATTCAAACAGCACAAAAGAGAGGCAGAAATACAATAAAAGAAAAAGAGAAGGTTTGCTCATCAAACTTAAACAAAGAGCACACAAAGATCTTGAAAAGATTAGGTTTAGTAAGGAATTAAACAAGCTTCTTTGTGCAATGTTATTCTGGACAGAGGGAAATAAGAGTACTACAAATGTTTCTTTTATAAACTCTGATCCAAAATGGTACGGAGTTTTATGTTTTTGCTAAGAAACACGTTTATGCTAGACGAAGATAAGTTTAGAGGATTAGTTCATATGCACGAGTACCATAATGAGAAGGAAATAACAGAGTATTGGTCAAGAGTTTCAGGGATTCCAACTAAGCAGTTCACCAAACCTTATAAAAAGCCTCATACTGGGAACAGGATTAAAAAGGATTATATGGGTAGCTTTCGTATTAGGTATTATGATGCTAAAATAGCCAAAGAATTAACTCAAGTGTACTTGCAGTTTGCAGATTTCTTGACAAAGTAAGCTTAGGGCCGTGATGTCAATGGTAGCATAGCCGTCTCCAAAACGGCTCGTGGGGGTTCGAATCCCTCCGGCCCTGCAAACACTCTAGTTCAACTCTTAACCAACTCTACTTTTCAGTGTAAGCCAGAAGTTCAGATACTGTTACGAATCGATACCCCTTTGTCTGCAATCCATCAACTATCTTGCTAATTGCTTCTTTTTGGCTACTGCAGGATTCACAAAATGGATGAAGTAATATGATAGAACCTGGCTTTGTATTTTCTACTGTGTAATCAATAAGAAAATCTGCATTAGATCCATATGTATCAGGTTCTACATCCCAAGTAACTGTCTTAATATTATGTTGCTTCAAATACCAAGGCAGTCCAATAAGTTTTTTCCCGTATGGTGGACGAAAATGAATGTCTCCTTGGTAGCCTGCTTCTTGTATTAATTTATTGGTGCTTTCTATCTCATTTAATATATAAGATGGAGATTTAAACCACATCCGCTCATGTGAATATGAATGATTACCCAACTCATGACCAGCAGATGCGATAGCTTCACCGATTTGAGGTTTCTTTTCCAATTCACTACCTATTACAAAAAATGTAGCTTTGACATTTTTTTCTTGGAGAATTTTTAATACATCTTGCGTATATTCGGTGGGGCCATCATCAAATGTTAAAGCCACAACCTTTTCGTTTGTTTCCACCCGCGGCACAATTTCACCAAAAAACTGAAATGTTCGTGATCTGCTGACTTGAAATAGACTGTACCCAGCAATCAAGAATACAAGAATAAGTGTAAATGGTGCGATTATCACTTTTTTTCTGTTCACTTTTTCATTATATCAATAGGTAACACCAATCAAACCATTTAATAATGCTTGCTATTTTTGGATTTCAGCAGTGGTTGTTTAGCCAAAATTGTTCGAATTTTGGATGCTAATGCCTACAAACGAAGTTCTCATATATCAATTTTATTCTCACTAGCTTTTTCAGCAGATATTGGTACAGCTTTATACACAACCATATGAGGACTAATAGGAATTTCTTCAATAACTTTGTGCGGTAACTGTTGTCTCCACCACTGGTTCCGCAGTTCCTCAAACAACAACTCTTCTTCTTCAAATTTTGCCGGTTGTTTTTCGACGATAAAAAAAATTAATTCAGGCTTGTGATTTTCTTGCGTTTCAAATCTTGCCAAAAGCTCAGGTTTTTCAGGAATATACGCAACTTCCCCAGGTTTATAACTAAACTCCACAGGCAGTGTTTTCCCTCTCCAGGCTTCAATAAAGTATAGGTGCTGATAGGTGTAGTCATAGACCGAAGGCGTGTAGTGGTATGAGGCAAAAGGTTTGTCCTCGGCTTCTTGCCTAACTACTTCCAAAGCTTTCAGTTTTGCGGGCAGGTAATCGTTGTGCCCTAGAAACCAATCTCTTTCATTCAAAAAGTAATTTACTTGGAATGTTAGAGGCGAGAGAATCAGTAAAAGTACTACAAGTCTTTGAAACAGCTTTGGCGAATTTTCTATGAGTTTACTAACGAGAATAACTGCTGCCGGCAGCATAGGGTATGTGTACCACAAACTAAAGTGCAGAAAAAAATAACCAAAAGTGGGAATGACTATAAACAGCAAGGCTTCACCAAGTAATGGAAAATCCAGTTTTTTGTGGTTTTTAACGGTATACCAAACTAAAATTGCTAAAAACGCCAGCACTAAAGTGGTGGCAAGTTTTGGTGCAACTTCACTTGGTAGCCAAATTTCAGGCAAAGAACTGGACGTAAGTTGATCAAAAACTGTCATCACTACCCTACCGATTTTACCGTCTTCACTTTCATGTACGTTTCCTTGAGTAACGTAAGCAATTACTCCCCTAACTTCAGGAAAGTTATGCTTAATTTCAAACAAAATCTGCGGTATAAGCGGCACGATAAAGCCCAAAAACACCAATACTAAAACTGACGCCCTCACTTTTATCTTTTGCAAAAAAAGTGCAATCGCAATAATAACCGGATAAAAAATGGCATACGCGGTTGAGAAGTGAAATCCAAATGAGGCAGTTATTCCCATTAATAATCCCTGTTTTGAGGTAAGTGTTCCAGTCTCTTTGGTTTTTTTAAAAAGAATGAGTAGTATGAGGGTCAGAAGCGGCATAGGAAAAGGATTCCAGGCACTGACAGCTAGTGACATAAAGGCGTGTGAGGCAGCTATGATCAGCGCAGCAAATTTCCCAAAATATCGGTAGGCTAAATACACTTCAATTAGGGAAAGTAAGACCATGGCAAACACCGGAAATACAGGATTACCTAGGCCGACTAAGTAAAATGGCGCAATAAGGTAGTACCAGCCGGGTCCAAAGAAAAGCCCCTGAAGACTCGCGGCCGGACCGACAAATTTTGGCGAGCAGGTCAGGAGCATATGCAAAACCGCAATACCATCCCGGCCGTGGTCGTACATAAAGGGAATAGTGTTGCCAATAAGGTACGGTATACGGACAAGGAGTGTGAAGGCAAGTATGGTAAGAAGGCAACAGTCCAACTTGTACGGTAGTAGGGGGTCTATTTTTGTTTTAATCATTTTAAAAGCTTTCCAATCTATTGTAGCTTATTAAAGTGCCGGTGCATAAAACCGACACAAGTAATGAAGCTTTCACTTCTCTTACTTCTTCTTTACGCGCTTCTCACACTAGTTTTGTATATTACCGAGAATTATGAGGAAACTGCTTTCCGGTTTAGTTATTTTTCTTGCTTCGACTCTATTATTTTCACCTGTTTTCGCCCAGCAAGAAAACCAACAGCCCCAGGATATACTTTTGGAGCCGGAACAAACGCATGAAGGCAACTACTTTGCTGCTGCCCCCTCAGTTACTGTATCTGGTGTTGTTAATGGCGATGCATATGTTGCCGGCGGCACCATTATTATCGAAGGCATTATCAATGGTGATCTTCTGGCTGCTGGTGGCACAATTTACATCAACGGTACAGTGACTGAAGATGTGCGGATTGCAGCTGGTCAGGTTGTGGTTTCCGGTAGTGTCGGAGATAGCGTAACCGCAGCAGCCGGAACAGTGGAGGTAACAAACAGTGGCCAAGTTGGCGATGGCATAGTTACAGCTGCCGGCAATGTACGTACGTTTGGACCTGTTAACCAAGATATAACTGCCGCTGCTGGGCAAATTACTGTTGGTGACTTCGTCGGTGGTGACATTAATACTTATACCGAACAACTAACTCTGACTCCAAGCGCTGTAGTAAACGGTAATATAGAGTATTGGAGCAAGACAGAAGCAGATATCCAACCTGGCGCACAGGTTTTTGGCACAACTGAAAGAAATGAACCTCAGAAAATAGCCAGACCACCACTTACTGAAGAAGTCGGCCGGGCTCTGACTCAGGCCGGTCTGGTTGCCAAACTTATTTCCCTACTCTCCTATCTTGTAGTCGGCCTTATTCTTCTGGCACTGTTTCCTGTCTTTACGAGACAAACAGTAAATACCATCTACGAGCAGGCACTACTAAGCCTGGGAATTGGCTTTTTAACAGTGATTCTTTTCCCAATACTTTTTGTTATTCTACTTATTACCGTTGTTGGCATTCCGATTGCCTTTATCCTCCTGGCTTTATTTCTCATATTTTGGTATTTGTCAGTAATTTTTGTGTCTTTAGTTATCGGAGCAAAGGTTTTGGGACTACTGCTTGATAGGCACAAGCTCAATGGCTGGACTCTTCTGGTTGGCTTAATTATCTACGGCCTACTGACACTCATCCCTGTAGTTGGGTGGATCATCATGTTTCTGGCCGGGCTAATCGGGTTAGGGGGACTACTTATAGAAGAAAGACATTACTATAGCGCTCTTCACTCAGAAGAAGTTATTTAGTCAAAAAGATATACATAAACTTTGCCCGATTTTTTCACCCATTTTTTCTCTGGAAACTCGTAACGGTTTGAAATAACTATTAATGGGTGAGATGTTTTTGTTTGAATTAGTTTCTGCAACCGCTTCATGTAGCTGGGAAACTGGTAAAGGATAACCACAGAAGCTTTACTAAAATCAGCCTTCCAAAAACTTTCAAATTTAACCTGAACCAAATGAGAAAACCCAAGTTTTTCGATGTGTTTTCTTGATTGCCAAACTAAAAAGGGATTAATTTCATAGCCAATAGCTTTTGCGCCTTTTTGTGCTGCTGCCACCAGTATCCGTCCATCACCCGAACCCAAATCAACAACTGTGTCCTTTTCGCTTACATTTGCCAGGTCGATCATGGTCTTAACAGTTCTATCAGATGACGGAAAGTACACCGCACCTCTATGAAAAATCCGAAAGTATAAAACCCATCCAAGAATAAGCAGAGCCAGCAGAAGAAGGGCAAGAGAAATTAGGATTGAAAACACAATAAAACCATTGTACCAAACCTCCATCTTCAAAACCTTACCCAAGACTTACAGGAGTCTAAATTTTATCTAACTTCCTCATCGTATTCTGTAAATAATGAAAGGGAAAGAAATGAATCTTAGACAGGTAGTTCTGAAAGTAATAATTGGCGCATCGCTGCTGCTTTTTACCAATATACCGGCAAAAGCTACAGATAAAAAGCGGGTACACATTGATCTGACTAACCAGAAACTTTACGCCTATGAGGACAACAACTTGATGTTTGCTTTCACCATTTCAACCGGCAAAACGGCCACCCCTACTCCTATTGGCGGTTTCTGGCCCTGGATTAAGCTAAGATACGACAGAATGCAGGGCGGTAGCTGGGCACGGGGTGATTACTATGATCTGCCAAATGTTCCTTATGTTATTTACTTTTACAATGAAAACTATTCTAAATGGAAAGGATACGCCATTCATGGTACCTACTGGCATAACAATTTTGGGTACCCCATGTCTCATGGCTGTGTAAACCTCAAAGCTCCTGACATAGCACAACTTTACCCTTGGATTAGCCTACCAACTGAAACTGAGCGGGGAACTCTCATTATCATTACCGGCCAAACACCGCCAAGCTAAACTCTTGCTACCGACTCACCCACCCTGTACACTCAGAGCGTGAAAGCAACTACGCAACAATTCACCTCAATAACCGCAGAAAGAGGGAAAAGATTTAAATGCTCTTGCCAACCCTCAAAAAGCACAAATTTTTCTCCGTTTTTTTAAAACCGGCAAAGGTGAGTACGGTGAAGGTGATCAGTTTTTAGGACTCACTGTCCCCCAGCAGCGTTCAATTTCTAAAAAGTTAAAACTCTTGAGCTAAAGGAGGTAGCCAAACTTTTGAAAAGCCCCTTTCATGAACACAGGCTGGTAGCTCTGCTTATTTTAGTTGAGCAGTACCAAAAAGGTGACGAGACAGCCAAGACAAAGACATATAAGTTTTACCTCACAAACATGCAGTACATAAACAACTGGGATCTGGTGGATTTGTCGGTGTATAAGATTGTAGGTGACTATCTTTATCATCATTCCCAAAAGCAATTTCTCCTAAACCAGCTGGCTGTATCTTCGAATTTATGGGAGCGGCGCATTGCCATCATTGCCGCTTTTACATTTATTAAAAACAAAAACCTCACCAAAACTTTTAAAATTGCCAGCATTCTTGTTAATGATTCTCATGATCTTATCCATAAAGCTGTCGGCTGGATACTGAGAGAAGCCGGAAAGGTCGACCAAAAGGCTGAAGAAAAATTTTGCAAAAGCACTATAAAACTATGCCTAGAACTAGGCTGCGCTACGCCATTGAAAAGTTTAATGACCAAAAACAGAAGTACTACCTTGGGAAATAAATACTAGCGGCTTACTGGAACGGTATTACTGCTTTCCAAACCTGGGTTTTTGAGCTGGGAAAGATATTGAGGCTTAAGTTCATAAATTTCAGCAAAGGGGTAAGAGTCCACCAGGGAATACTTCTCTTCCCAGCCCGAACCTTCTAAAGTTACAAATGTAAGATCAGTTGCATCCTGAGTACGCAACACTATCCAGCGGACCCACCGGTCAGGCGTTTCTGTTGCGCTTTCCCAATATTCCCCTGTTCCCTCATGAATAAAGCGCTTCATAGGTAGTCCTGAAGAGAAAATAATGGCATCATGGGAAGCAGCAGAGATAAGAATAAATTCATCCCGGTTTTTGGCATTCTCTTCTAACCAGCCAGCCACTTCAGTCACGTTTTTCTGGCTGGAACCCACTCTGGCATCATCAATGGTCACTGCATCAAAACTGACAAAAGCCATGGCAGTAGTAAAAAACAGCAAACCAAGAATCGTCCACCGGACGGCTTTCAGCTTCTCAATTAAATAGCCGATAAAGACAGCAATGGAAGGCATGAGCATGACACCGTAACGGATGTTGAACCAAGTATCTCCGGAAATGCCTTGGACAAACAGCACCGAGTGTCCCATGTAAAGCGCTAAGATATTAAAAACCAGAGGTGCAAGCAGAGCTAAACTTACAATCCTAACTTTTGAAGAGATTTTTTTATCAATATAGAAAATGATACTTCCCAAAAAAGCCAGAAGGGCTGTAAAGGTATTGGAGTTGTAAAACAAAGCGTACAGATATGTACGGATAGACCTTGTAGCATCCCATTTTGTATCCAACACCCCTGCTACCTCCATGCGCTGCTGCTGGGCATGAGCTGAAAAAGGGCCAAAAATAAAATATAAGGCATCTTTAAAAATAAGCTGGTTCCACAAGAACCACATCACAATCCCAAACCCGGCTAGAGTTGAGAACAGCGTCACCATGCTTAATGATACTTTTAACCCACTCTCCTTCCAAACTTTATAAGCTACCAATACAGCCGCCACCACAAACAGGAACCAGCCGTCATAACGGATTAAGGTTGAGAGCATAATCCAGAAAGAAGCAGTAATAAGATTGAGTAGTTTGTTATTTTGATACCAGTTAAGCAGCTCATAAACACCGGCAGTCATAGTAGCGAGAAGCAGTAGTTCGGTCATCGCTGTGGATTGGAGATAGAGAATATTAATGTTAGCAGCAAAGACCAGAACCCCAATAATTTTACCTAACAACCCCACTCCGATTTTTTCGAGGAACTTGAAAATAAGTATGCCGGTAATAACAAACGCGGCCATCGACTGAATTGAACCAGACAAACCCGAGTGCCACATAAAATCATTCCAGATAGTGGGAATCATTAAGATATGCGTTAACGGCAACCATACTGATCCCAGCTGAGCCAAACCCGGTTTTAGCCCTTCAACCACCCTCCTGCCAATGTCAAGGTGGGATCTGGCATCGTTATACGCTAAACTTAGACCGGTATGGTGGAAATGGATAAAAGAACCAATAGAAATTACAGATAAAAAGGCAATGATTAAAAACAGAGCATATTTCTCCAGCCAATTTCTTACTTTACAAAATACTTCTCTGTTAATAAAAAGTTTTACAACAAGTATAGACATAGTTTTATGAACCCTCCTTTGCTAAGAGGATAAGCAGGATTGCCATCACGCTCGTAATACCGAAAATCAGAGCCAAATAGTAATTCAAGGAAGAAACTTGGTTATGGGCATAAGCTTGGAATACATATGTTTTTAAAGGGTCAGTTTTCAATGTATCAAAGTTGCGCTCATAGGTGTACTTTTCTTCCTTACCGGACTTAGCCTCTAGGCTTAAAACCTGAACCTGAGGCGGATTAGAGCTGGTGGTAATGGCTCCAAGCGTATTGACTGCCACAGAATAACCCATAACTAAAAGGAAAATACCGTAAAAAAGAAAGTGGTGTTTTTGGTGGGATAAAACATATGCAATCAGAATAGAAAACAATGCGTAAGAAGGGATAAGATAGCGGGATCCAAAAGCCCAACCTCCCCAGGGATCACCCCATAATGAGTACACTAAGACATTTAGGCCGATAATACTAAGAAAAAAGTTTGAAACAGCTGGTTTAACTTTGGCTAGAACAAACAAACCCATCA
>JBMNOG010000017.1:0-15779 GCA_050942955.1 Patescibacteria group bacterium
GAAGTTATCTGTGAGACAGAAAATGATAACTCCTCTATTAGTTATCGGGGAAACCAACTGTTAAACTGCTCTGCTAATACAGGTCTTGTTCTTGAGAATATTGCTGATCCAAATGATATGGGAGATGATGATGGTAATGATCAGGGAGGGGATGGAGACTCGGATGCAGATAATGACGAAGGAGAGGGAGATAGTGGAACAGGCGGAACTCAAACAAATCTCACCCCAGAACCACCTTCAACTTCTTCATGTTCTAATCCTAAGCCAGCTAGGCCAGTTGGTCTGAAAGCTGTACCAGGTGGAAGGAAGCAGGTTGTTTTAACTTGGAACAAAGTGGAAGGTGAAGTGACTCATTATGGAGTTACGTATGGTAGGTATTGGGTGGATGGTAAAGGTCCTGAAGAGTATGCTGCCGATAACATTGGCAATGGTGATACCACTACGTATACAGTAAATGGACTTGATTTAAACACTTTATATTATTTTGTAATTACTGCTAACAATGGTTGTGCAAACTCAGGATATTCTGACGGAGCTAGTTCATATGCTGGGGTTGGGTCTGTAGCTACAAGCGTTTCTGATAATTCCTGGAGTCAGCAAGCTTCCATAAAAGCCAATATTAAACCCACTCCCACCCCTAAACCTTCTCTGGAAAAAGGTTTTGCCAATGTGGGAATGGGAACAGACAGTAGTACTGCTAGTGCTAGGAAGATTACAAAAGAGCCGACTCCGACGATTGAGCCAGTAGTTTACACTCCTCCCGAAACAACAAAAGAAAACCCCTTAATGAAAACTTTGGAAAAATTCCTTCCTTATGCTGGATTTGGGGTTTTGGTTCTTCTTGGTGGACTTTTCATTCTTCTGGTGAAGTACGTCCGCCAGCAGGATATGACGACGGATTTGTAAGGATGATAAGGGGTTAACCTTGTAGCCCTGATTATTTTGATGCGCATTTTTCCATGTGCACTTTTGTCGTGGCTATCCTTTAAGTTAGACGCTGTAATATTATCTTTATTGAAGGGTATGACTGTAGTACAATCACGGATATGAACGGAAACGTAAAGATAAATCAGCTCGAAAACGGACTGCGGTACATAACGGTACCCATCCCGGGAGTAAAGTCAGCTACAGCTCTAGCCTTGGTTAAAGCCGGAACCAGGTATGAAACTTCTGATAATAATGGTATTTCCCACTTTCTAGAGCATATGGTATTCAAAGGCACTGAAAAGATGCCAACTGCTTTAGATATTGCTACCAAAGTCGATAGTATAGGTGGTAGCTTTAACGCTTTTACCGGCAAAGAGTATACAGGCTACTATGTTACTGCCGCAGTTTCCCATCTGGATTTAGCTATGGATGTGGTTTCTCAACTCATATTTCATCCACGACTACCCAAGAGAGAATTGGAAGTTGAGAGAGGGGTTATTTTAGAAGAAATCAGAATGTATGAAGATGAGCCTCAAGCCAGGGTATCCCAACTCTTTGACCAGGTAATGTTTTCTCCTGCGACCCTTGGTTGGGATACACTAGGCAAACCGGAAATCATCAAATCTTTGCCCCAAGAAGCCTTCAAGGAATATCTTGACTACCTATATGTGCCTAACCGGATAGTGGTTGTAGTTGCCGGAGGAATAAGTGAAGAAACAAATGGCAAAGTTAAAGCACAGTTAACCAAGTACTTTGGTAAAGAAAAGCCCAACACTAAATTTAATGAAAGACATTTTACTTTTAAGCAAACGAAACCCAAGAAGAAAGTTATCGTCAAGCCCACAGAACAGTGTCACCTCATTTACGGTTACCGCACATTTGGAAGAGATAACGAAAACCGGTACGCACTATCGGTTTTGGCAACAGTTTTGGGTGGAGGAATGAGCTCCAGGTTGTTCACCGAAATTAGAGAAAAGCGAGGACTGGCGTACTATGTCGGGAGTGTACGGGACACCTACACTGAAAGCGGGTACGTCGGAATGCGGGCAGGAACGAAACCGGAGTCAGCGCAGCAGGTTTTGGATATCGCTCAGGCAGAATTTAGTAAACTTCATAGTGAACCCATTTCAGATAAAGAACTCACCAAAGCCAAGGAATACATCAAAGGCCACCTTTTATTACGATTGGAAAACAGTTACGAAGTGGCGGGCTTTTTTGCCGAAGATCTGCTTATGGAAGATAAAACCAGATCTATTGATGAGGTTTTGGCTAAGGTTGATGCCGTTAAAGCTGAAGATGTGCAGCGTTTGGCTGGAGAACTGTTTATTGATAAAAGCAAAAATGTGGCTGCTATTGGACCAAGTAAGGTAGTTGAAAAATTAGCTATTTAATATTAATAAATTTCTGAGTTTTCAATTTTCAAGCGCCAATAAATACTTCTAAGAATTCGGGGTTTGCAAATTGAAAATTATTTTATGATGGAACGTTCTGTTGTTCTGGTCAAACCAGATGGAATTCAACGGGGTCTTATCGGCCAGATTATTTCCCGCTTTGAACAAAAAGGTTTGAAGTTAGTAGGACTTAAAATGATGTATCTAAATGATGAGATCTTAGATACCTGGTATGCTCACCACAAAGAGAAACCTTTTTTTGGTGATTTAAAGCGGTTTATGACCAGCTCTCCCATTGTAGCTATGCTCTGGGAAGGGCTGGAGTGTGTAAGCGCTGTGAGAAAACTCTGCGGTGTTACGAAAGGCCGAGAGGCTGAAGCTGGATCAATCCGTGGAGATTTAGCTATGTCCCAATCTAATAACCTTATCCATGCCTCTGATAGTGTGGAAAACGCTAAAAAAGAAGAAAAACTAGTCTTTGCTAAAGATGAAGTTTATGACTACAACAAAGCCGAGTACCACTTTGTCTATTCAGAGGAGGAGAGGAATTAAAGATTGGCAACAGGCAGTTAGTAAACAGTAAAAGTTACGTAAAAAAGCACTCTATAGATTGTAAGCATGGAGTGCCTTTTTGTGTTAGAGGACATTTATGAAGTTAAGGGGTTGGTTCTTACTTGTATTTTTTTACTGTAGGGATCTCTTGATATATAGAGTATCTTTAAATCATATAAAGTATATTTAAGGTTTATATTATATTATAAGTAAGTCTTTTGTAATATTTAGATCTAAAGTTGGTTGCTACATATGTTTTGCATCTTTATTCAAAATAATTGTAGCAGATGTTCTTGGATATTCATTAAATGAGAATTAAGCATTAGAATGTTTCTTATGAAAAATACCTCTTATATAATAGTCATGAATGAGAGTATTGTTGATGAAAAAGTTTTTCTACCCTTCCACAGCTTTATTAAAAGAAGAGTAGAGTAAGTGTCTATGACAAGTTTTACACTAAAAGCTTCTGAAGACCCAAGATAGTAGCTGGAACTTATTACTTTTTCAGTAACCACTCTGTAGCTTGAGCGTAAGATTGGTGCGGGAGACGCAAATTATTCCGAACTCTTACTTGATGAATATCTTGTTCACTTCCATAAATTGATGCAGGCGTACACACCCTCTTCCGTTCTCGACTCGCTACGCTCGCTCGAACAGTAACAGAGTTATCCTTCGAGCTTGTCGAGAAGTTATAGATTCGTTCTCGATTCCGCCTTACCTCAGTATGATACGTTTCTGTATTCTAACTACTCGCTACTGTCTACTAACTACTTGGCTCTTGTTTCCCGCAACCCGTAACTCGTTACCTATTGAACATTGTCTATTGCTCATTGCCCATTACCTAATCACCGTATTGCCTTTGATGGTTGTATTGCCTTTAATGGTAGTTTCGACTAAGGGAACTATCTGCACTTGGTAGCTAACGGTTTCGCAGGAATCCTGGTTTTCGCAGCTGAAGCTAATCCACCCGATGTTTTCTCCCCAGGCATATCCCGAAAAGTATCCATTTTCGTCTACAGTTACTTGGTTGTATTCGTTTTCACTGGTGTCTGCGAAGTTAATCCAGCCTACATTTTCTCCCCACGCGTATCCGGAGAGATTTCCGCTGCCGTCGTTGTCTACGCCCCAAGTTCTGTTTTCGCAGTCAGAGCTCCCAAAGTTAATCCATCCGATGTTTTCCTGCCAGGCGTATCCGTAAAGACAGGAGTCAATTACTCTAATGCCGTATCCTTGAGCTGAACTACCAAAGGTAGGGTTCAGGTTGATCCACCCGACGTTTTCTCCCCAGGCATACTTGTTTGCTGAGTCGACTACTTCTATGGCATATGTGACCCTGCCGCCGCATAGGGTGAGGTATACCACGAGGGTGGAGAGGGCTATTGTAAGTCTGGTGATAGTTATTTTAGTATTGTTCATTGTTATATTTTGTCTAAATCTCTGCTTTGGAACCTCTTATGATTTTTCATATAGTATGTTCTGTTTCAGACTAGCAAACCGCGTGGTTTGCTAAAGTATTTCTAGTAGGGTTTTTTTGTTCTCATACTACTCGTTAAATTTTTTGCGAAAATTATAAATAATAAATTAACTATTTACTCCCCGCGAACACAGCGAACCCTATAGCTACTAGGCTTACTGTCGAAGTCCGCGTAGCCGTTGTAGAAATCGACGAACCAGGCATCGGCATTATCGGTGGAGTGGGTAGTCGAAGACCAGTAGTTGTTGGAAGCAGTGTTTGAAAAGTAGCTAGTATTGATAGACGGGTTATATGTACTATAGTGTACTATGCTTGTCAGTTCTTTGACGTTTGGCAGTCTCCAGTCTGTTTTACCATCCATATTTAGATTAGCGCAGTATTTTAGAGCGTTTTGCCAGCTATATGTGCAGTAACCGCTGGAGTATGATCCCCCTGTGGCACAATTGCCAGCGGCTGATGGCACAGTATATCCATCACTGGAACCATGCCCATACCTTTGCCATTCAAACCCTGTGACATTGTCGTTTACCGTATATGTGTTTTGGGTATAGCTTGGAGCATTGATCGTATAGTCTGCGTCCTGACCGGGGAAGTCTGCACTGCCGCAGGAGATTGAGGTACTGGCATTATAGCAGGTAGTTTGTCCTGTATCGGGTAAACCTGTTGTTGCTTCTTCAAAGCACGCAGTTCTGTTTCCGGTTAGAGGAGATGATGAATCCGTATAAAACGTAGCACTGTTGCAGACATCCCCGGCGGTAGCAGTACCCGGAGCACTATTAAAATCCGGAGCGGCGTCATAGATTTGCTGGAGGGTAAACATGGTGACACCCGGAGTAGAGGAGGGGTTAAGACCATAGGTTGTTGGAGTGCCACTTGGCTGAAGTTTGTAGTAAATATCCTCAAGGGTTACCATCGTATCTGCCGGATCTCCTGTTGGGGTAAGTCCGGCGTAACTACTGTTTGAGTGGAGTAAAAAAAAACTTAAAACGATCAAAAAAGTAAATGCTATGAATGAAATGGTCCTTGACTTGGTATGGTAGTTCACCTTAACTATTATAGAATAAAGTTTTTGGGAGTACAAGCATGCTTTTTGACTTAGAGGATCTTGTAGAAGCCTATTTTTCTTGCAGGAAGCGCAAAAGGAGGACACAAAACGCACTAAAGTTTGAACTAAACTGGGAAAAGGAACTTATCACGTTACAAAAAGAGCTTACTAACCGAACATATTACCCCGGTAGATCCATTTGTTTCGTTGTTACATATCCAAAAGCTAGAGAAGTGTTTGCGGCAGATTTTAGAGACAGAGTTGTGCATCATGTGCTGGTAGATAAGTTGGAACCTTATTTTGAAAAAAGGTTTATTTACAATTCCTTTGCTTGTAGAAAAAATAAGGGGGCACATTTTGCAATAGAAAGGTTAAAGAAAGCCTTGAATCAAGTGACTTGTAACAAAACAGCTCCTGCTTACTATCTTCAGGTTGATGTAAAAAGTTTCTTTTGTACGCTAGACAAGCGCATTCTTTATAGAATCATACAGGATGTTTTATATCAAGATAGTGGGTTTGTTAAAACAAAAGAAGAGCTTCTCTGGTTAGTAAGAACGATTATTTATCATGACCCCACTAAACACTTTTATTTTAAAGGCGAAAGAGACTTTTTAAATGCTTTGCCCGCTGACAAAACGTTGTTTAAAGCCGGTGCAGATAAGGGACTTCCTATTGGTAATCTGACATCCCAGTTTTTTGCCAACATTTATCTTGATAAGTTGGACCAATTTGCCAAAAGAGAGCTTAAAGCAAAATATTATTTTCGTTACGTGGATGATATCCTTATACTGTCGGAAGATTATAACCAGTTGCTAGAGTGGAGAGAGCGGATTGGTAGCTTCTTAAAAAAAGAACTTAATGTAGAATTAAATCATAAAAAAGATAAATTGGGTTCAGTTTGGCAAGGTATTGATTTTGTTGGGTACTTTGTGAATCCAGAATACACTCTTTCCCGTACACGGGTAGTTAAAAATCTAAAGACAAAACTGCATTATTTCAATTCAGGGTATCTTCTTGTTCCAAATAGTAGGAAACAGCAGATGTTGCCCTTGAGGGTTCCAATATCTAGGAAAGAATTGGTTAAGATGGTATCTACTATAAACTCTTACTATGGACACTTTCGCCATGCTGATACTTACAATCTTAGAAAGCATCTGTATACTAATCACTTTGGAATTTTGAAGGAGTACCTATCTCCGACGAATAGTTTTAGCTCCTTTACGATCAATGAGCAATACCAATAAACCCGAGATATATCTGGCTTTGTATGAGTTGACAAAGTATCTTTACTGTGTCCACCGCAACATGCCAAAACAGTTCAAATATACTCTTGGTCAAGGGATACTTGATTTGTCATGGGGGTGTTTAGACATTGTACTAGTAGCCAATAGGCTGCCCAACAAGGAGAAGTTTCAGAAGATACTTTATGCCTCGGGGGTCTTCGACCAGCTGAAGGCAAGGCTTCGTATGGCACATGAACTAAAGCTACTATCCCATAATCAGTATGCGTATATTATTGAACAGAATGAGGAGATAGGGAAAATGCTTACCGGATGGTTGAACTGGGCAAAACGGCAGTGAGTGCAGCTAGGCACTTATACCATTATCCCCGCGAACACAGCGAACCCTATAGCTATTAGTCTTATTGTTGTTGTTCGTGTTGCCGTTGTTGAAATTGACGTTCCAGGCATTGGTATTATTGTTGGAGTTGGTAGTAGAAGACCAGTAGTTGTTGGAAGCAATGTTTTGTCACTTTTTATTCTATGAAAGTCCGGTCCCGTATCTCACGGAAGAGGGCCTTCTGTATTCGTGTCCTGCCTTATTGAATTCGTTTCTTTGTTTGTAGTTATCCTTGCTTGCACAAGGGGACAAAACCGAGAAAGATATAAGTGCTCTCTTTACAAGCGCCTTTGGATTTTCAAAGTACTTCTTATAAATTCTTGCTGCGACTTAAGTTTATCACGTTTTATAGGATTGTGATTGCTCAAAACTACTGGTAAAAAAAACGGCGAAAATTATAAATACTAAATTAACTATTTACTCCCCGCGAACACAGCGAACCCTATAGCTATTAGGCTTATAGTAGTAGTCCGTGTGGCCGTTGCCGAAACTGACGTACCAGGCACCGGTATTATTGCCGGAGTAGGTAGTAGAAGACCAGTAGTAGTTGGAAGCAGTGTTTGAAAAGTAGCTAGTATTGATAGACGGGTTATATGTACTATAGTGTACTATGCTTGTCAGTTCTTTGACGTTTGGCAGTCTCCAGTCTGTTTTACCATCCATATTTAGATTAGCGCAGTATTTTAGAGCGTTTTGCCAGCTATATGTGCAGTAACCGCTGGAGTATGATCCCCCTGTGGCACAATTGCCAGCGGCTGATGGCACAGTATATCCATCACTGGAACCATGCCCATACCTTTGCCATTCAAACCCTGTGACATTGTCGTTTACCGTATATGTGTTTTGGGTATAGCTTGGAGCATTGATCGTATAGTCTGCGTCCTGACCGGGGAAGTCTGCACTGCCGCAGGAGATTGAGGTACTGGCATTATAGCAGGTAGTTTGTCCTGTATCGGGTAAACCTGTTGTTGCTTCTTCAAAGCACGCAGTTCTGTTTCCGGTTAGAGGAGATGATGAATCCGTATAAAACGTAGCACTGTTGCAGACATCCCCGGCGGTAGCAGTACCCGGAGCACTATTAAAATCCGGAGCGGCGTCATAAATCTGTTGCAGTGTGTACATACTGGTACTCAATTCCTCCGTAGCTTCCAATCCATAATTTCCGGCAGTGCCACTACTTTGCATTTTGTAGTAAATATCCTCCAGGGTAACCATAGTGTCAGAAGGGGAGCCGTCCGGGTCAAGCCCCGCATTATAGGCATATGCTGTAAGCCCTGCAAACTCAAACTTCAGACGGTGATTTCTCTCTTTGTTGATAACGTGAGAAACCTCTGCTACCTGATCACACTCCCAATTCGGGTAAGAAATTACATCACCTGACAAAGTATGAACGTCTCTTGTCTCGTCCCCACACTTTAGGCTAACAAAATCCATGTCATCAATTGTCGCTTGGTCATCAGGAATGATTTTTAAGTCCGATTTTCCTTGGGTAACAAACTCCACTTTCCACTCAGTGCCTTCTCTGGGGTGTGAATGTAAAGTCAAAACGGTCAGTACAAAAGAAGGATCTATGGTAACCGGGTAAACTCTGGCAGGATTATCCAGCCATTCCCTGTCTGCAGTAATGGTAAGCGTATTGCCTTCTATCGCTATGTCCACCTTTTTGCTTATCGCTCCGGCTGTGTCCTCCATAAAGGGCTCGGGGATATAGAAAACCTCTCTTTCCTGCAAGTCAAAAAACCTCCAAATCTCTACCTTTTCATTTTGTGCGGTAGTAACAGGAAGCTTTCTGGGTGTTAGCCCTTGAAGATCTATGGCAAAACTAAATGTATTTTCTTCAGGCGGAGATTGCAGAATAATTTCTTCTTTAATGCCAATAGCCTGCTTTTCATCATTTTGGATAAGCATATATCTATACTCTTTGTCACCGGCAGTTGCGGATAACTTGCCCTCTTTTTTCTCCCAGGAAAGATCCGAGTAGGGCAGGGTGAAGGTTAGGTTGGTATCACGGGCTTTGAACGCTATTTGCCCGGGGTTTTCGTTGCTGCCAAACTCGGCGGTAAACGGGGTGTTCTGGCTGGAGTAGAGGCTACTTCCGCTTTTCGTGGCAGCGATGGTAGGTTTTGCCTGGGTGTTTTGTACTAAAACTGCACCTAGCCCTACCACAATTCCTATGGCTAGCAGCGGAAAGATTAGGTTTACCAGGACATTTTTTTTCATAAGCAACAGTTTCATTCTATTAAAAAAAGCAGGCAATTTAAAGTAGAAGAAAGGGGTTCAATGGACAATTTGACAATGTGCAATGAACAATGAAAAAAGAATCAAGAGTTAAGAAGCAAGAAGCAAGAAGAAAAAACGTTATTGTTAAATTGCTGGATTGGTGAATGGGTATCGAGTTACGGGTCACGGGAAACAAGAAGCAAGTAGTGAGTAGAGAGTATTCAGTAGTTAGAATCCAGAATTGGGATGTCATTGCAAGCGAGCGAAGCGAGCGTGGCAATCCCAAAGAAAAATAGTTGACGTTAAGCACAAGCGTATCCTTCCTATTGTTCGAGCGAACGGAGTGAATCGAGAACGAAGTGGTAGTACTTCTCGACAAGCTCGAAGGATAACTCTGTTACTGTTCGAACGAGCGTAGCGAGTCGAAAACGGAAGAGGACGAAGTGGAATCGAGAACGAAGAGAGTGTGGCAATCCCAGAGAAAGCAGTCAAAACGAAAGGGATTGCTTCGTCGCCATACTCCTCGAAATGACAAACCCTATATGTCATCCTGGTAAAGGCTTTAGCCTTACCCAGGATCCAGCGAAGCGTTTCTATCACCCCTGTAGTGACAGGTCTAGACCTGTCACTACAGGGAAAAGGGGAAATTGGAGAGAGATTGCTTCGTCTCCTCCTACACTAACGCTACAGAAGGATTCCTAGCAATGACAAAAACACAGAGTCATCGCGAACGTTAGTGTGGCGATCCCTTACACTTTTAGGGGATTGCTTCGTCGCTGCGCTTCTCGCAATGACAAAAATTGTGTGTCATGCTGATCCGCCTTGAGTGGAAAAGCACCCAGGCGCGCAAGCGCCGTACCTGTATCTAGCTTAAAAGAAAGGCAGGGAAATTCTCCTACTTGTTATATAAAGAATGTTTAAATTACACAAAGTATTATTAATGTAATATTTGTATCACAGCAGGGAGTATGTGATACAGAAAAGTGAGGTTGAAAAAATGAACAATGAAGAATTAGTAACGGGTTTACAAGTTGCGGGTATCGGGTTACGAGTAGTAGGTAATGGGTTACAAGTTGCGGGTTACAGTAATAGGTAATAAAAGCAAGGTAAAAATCTTGAAGAGAGGTGAAGACGAGCTTAAATTACACCGTTTTGGGTATTGATGAATGGGTTCACCTTACTTCTCGACAAGCTCGAAGATTATTACTGTTCGAGTGGAGCGAAGTTAGCTCATCGAGCAAGGATCCCGTTGGAATAATGCGTAGGGACAGGTTTTAAACCTGTCCCTACCAGGATATAAGTAAGAGGGGTAGAATGAGCTTTATTCTTACTTCTTTACACTTACCTCTTACTGAGGTAATAGAGGGAATAGAACGAGCGCAAAGGAGTATGCTTTTGTCTACTAGCTGTCTTTTATGCAACGGATGGGGTAACTGTTTCCTTTATTCATTACTTTTCTTCCAATAGTAGTCCAGGCACTCCAGATCTCACGGTTAAAACTAGTACTAGCATCCTGGTATTTAGCCGTCCACCAATGCCCATAAGAGCCCATATCCTGAAATGCACCAGTATCATATCTGGAATAACCGGCATATTTGACATTAAAGCCAGAACTCCCTCCCTCTTTTAAGGCTGTGCCTGCCGGATCGCATCCATAATCACCTCTGATTGGATTACAGGTTCCGGTAGCCAAGCCCAGTTCAAGCGTATGCCACTCGGCATCTGTCGGTATATGCCAGCCGTTAGGACAGATCCCCTGTACTCCCTCATCCGTTGAGTACTGCATTGCTTCATTCCACTGGTAGAGTCCGCCGTACGTGGCGCAGTTAGTTGTTCCTGTGTTCATATCACTGGCGTTACCCTGCCGTAAGTAGCCATAACAGTACTTTTCAATAGTGCCGTTATCGGTCTGGTAGATATTAGCAGTATTTGTAGAGTTACGGGTAGAAATCATTGTACCTACATTCAAGTTCTCGGCCATCCAACACTGGGTGCCAATTAAAACAGTGGCATACTCCTGGTCGTCTCGGGTATCAACTAACGTTTCGCCGCACTGCCAGGGCATTTCCTCCAGAATAACTCCCTCAAGAATTACTCCTTCCAGAAGCAGGGAGGAAGCTTCAATGGTCGGATCAAGAGCAACGGGATACTGCCTTGCAGGATCAGTTAGCCACTCTGAACCGGAATTGCCGATTACTTTAGTGATCTCAATAGAAGTGCAAGCACTGAGGTTGAGAGCCGGATCTGTACAGACAACTTGGTAGGTTACGTCTTCATTTTTTGCTGAAGGATTACCGAGCTCGTAAAGGTACGGCTTAGGCATAAACCAAAGGACTTCCGCTGTCCCTTTTTTATAAAACCTGACTTCACCGTCTTCAAGCTTGGGGGTTACATTGTGAAGCGTAAGCATTTGAGACAGAGAAGGGGTACCCATAGGATTATTAAAAATTGCGTCTTCCTGAAGCCTTTTTCCCGTCAGGGTGTAGCGTATATCAATCACTTTTTCACTTTGTTTGAATACTTCCGGGTAAGTTAAGATGATAGCGTTTTCTTTATTTCGATCTGTTTTAATGTCTTCTGAGGGGGAGTAGTGTTGGCGCAACTCAGCAGTTGAGTATGTTTTTTCTTCAATACTAAGAGAAGAAACGGTTTGAAAGGCTATCCAGGCATTATCCTTTTGCACTTTCACCGTGTTTGTGCGGGAAAAGGCGCTGCTGCTGATGTAGATAGTGAAGTATTCGCTCTCAGACATATAGTCAAAATCAGGATCATCAGAAGGGGAAAAAAAAAGCATCAATCGGATTTGAGGAAGCCGTGTTCTGGTTAGTCTCAACTGTTTCAACTGAAGAAGCGTAAGAAGGCGAGAGGTTAGGCTGCTGAGAGAGGGAAGTTAAAAACCAGTATGAAAGGAAGCAAATTAGTAGAATCCCTCCTAAAAACAGCCAGTTTTGAGCTCCCCTTGTTTTTATCATAAAACATATTCTAATCTGACTTAGTTTCCAGTCCAATGGCCATCCAGGCAAATTCGACATCAAGTGTTTGTGGAGTGCTGATTTCAATCGTAAAGCCAGATTCTGTTTCATCTGTTACCCTAAACCAACCTAAAGCAATAGGAGTTTTCTGGGTAGCGGTCACAATCGGCGCCGTCTTGTAGGGTTTAGCAAACTCAACTGTTACCTCTGTTTCTCCGGCAGGGATAGTTACCTTACCAGCGGTATCAGATGTAACAATGATGTGGTCTTTAACGGTCGTTTTCCCAAGTACTGCGCTGCCTGTTGCTTCCAGGGCCGGGGTTACGATGCCTTCCTTTGCAATGATCGTGCCGTTTACCCTCAAGTCTCCGGCGATATCCATATTCCCGTTTTCATCAATCGTTACCTTGCCTGCAAGCAGGTCAATGCCATGCAAACCGGAAGCCTGGAGCTTGAGGGTAGTACCAACGGCTGAGATATCGCTAGCAGTCAAAGAGAGGCTTTCTAAAGGGTTCCCGGCGTTATAAATGGTTATCTGGCCATTAACGTTCGTTTGGGCAAGGTTAGTGACTCCGTAGGCATAGGTATCCGCTCCAAAGATAGTCTTTTCCAGGAAAACAACTTCTTCCCCAACTGCATACGGCAGAGCCCCATCGCCTTCAATATTTTCAATAAAAGATTGGGCAAGTAAAGCAGAGATAGAGGCTTCGTGAGTTTGGCTGTCATAGCCTTTGATGATCTCCTGGGCTAACAAAGTCGAAGCTGAGGCAACGATGCTTTCTTTCAGTTCCTCTATCTCTTTCTGAGATAAGGTTATGGTGGCAGGAGAGGAGGCTTCAGGGGTAGTTACGGTTGTAGTTGTGCCGGCGACTGTACCAGCCGAGACAGAAGCCTCCAGAGTGGATGCTAATATTCCTGCATTAGAAGCAATTTCTGCTACTTTTGCTTCCAGTTGGGCAAGTCGTGCGGAAACAGTCGCTTCAAACGCAGAAGAAACAGTTGTCCGTTGCTGCTCGGCTTCGAGTGTAGCTAACCGTTCTTCGAGCGAGGTAAGTCTAGCGCTGTGGCTGGCTACTTCTGAAGCCAGGGTATCAATTTCCGGCTTGATAATAGCTACCGTTTCCTCAAGCATAACCACATCTGAAGTAAGGCTATCTAAGGTTAGGGCTACATTATCAAACGTAGTTAAAGCGCTGGCAGTGGCATTCATCCCCAGGTTAAGCTGGTTAATCTGCAACTGCTGCTCTTGCAAGCCTTTAATAGCTAAAAGCCCCATCTTTTCATAGCGTAACCCTTCAGGTATGCCTTCTTTATTGTAGATAACTAAATCAGGGATAAGGGCAGCCACTTCTTCAGCAATCATACCAAAGTC
Source organism: Patescibacteria group bacterium (assembly GCA_050942955.1). Classification (GTDB taxonomy): domain Bacteria; phylum Patescibacteriota; class Microgenomatia; order UBA1400; family UBA1449; genus JBMNOG01. The sequence continues at coordinate 13,574 of JBMNOG010000017.1, forward strand.
CCGCTCTCCGTCTGAAATCGTTAATTCATTCCAGGTAAAATGGACAGCCCGTAGGTCAAGCAGTTTATCCAGTACCGGCTCGTAGTCTTCAATCTCCTTTTTGTAGCGCTGGCTGGAAGAGGAGTTAACGATATCGCCAGTGGTAGCGTTGCGGTAAAAGGCATCGCCTGAGCCAACTACCAGTGAGCCAAGCCGCATTGTACCCTCAACGTCAAGCGTTTGGGAAGGATCTGTGGTACCAATACCGACGTTGCCGCTGTTATTAATAAGTAGTTTTGAAGCTCCATCTACCTGAACATCGAAAAGGTTTCCGGCTCCAGTATTATTCAGAAGTGTAAGAGTAGAAGCGGTATTGGCGGTAACAACTAGATTATCTGAAATCTGGACATTGCCGGAGTAGTTTGCGCTTGTATTTTGGATATCTGTTTCCAGGTATAACGTCCCTCCGCCTGAGCCGATGTTAACATTGCCTGAGGAAGAAGAAATAACTGCATCTGTGCCATCGTGGGAAAGGTTTAAGGATTTAGTGCCAGAGCTGTCATAAACCTGTAAGACTCCGCCTGAGGTTAGTTGGGCAATCGTTGTTCCATTAATCGCTGCCTTCCACAAGTTGCCGGAAAAACCAGCGCCAGTATTAATGTAAAGGGCATCTTCAGAACCCGTTAAACCTGAACCGAGCGTTAATGTTCCTGTGCCTAGAATGTTGCCTGAAACGGCCAGTTTTGCTCCGGGAGCAGTTGTACCAATGCCGACATTCCCTGTCCCCGTAAAAGCAAAATCATTACTATTTAGATCAATCGTTGTAAGCTCGCTTAACTGCCCTCCTAGTTTTGCTGTACCTCCACTTTCTGTTAACCCATTTGTAAAGGTGTACGCACTTCCCTGGGTTGTTAAGTCTACCCACCCACTCCCATCATAGACATACAGGTTGTTATCATCTGAATCATAGTAAACAGTCCCAGCTGTGGTTGAGGAAGAGGAGGAGATACCTGTTAGGTACAATTCTCCGCCGCCAATCCGAGCATCTCCTGTAATATCAAGGGCAAACTCAGGGGCGGTCGTGCCGATACCCACGTTGCCGCTGTTATTAATAAGTAGTTTTGAAGCTCCATCTACCTGAACATCGAAAAGGTTTCCGGCTCCAGTATTATTCAGAAGTGTAAGAGTAGAAGCGGTATTGGCGGTAACAACTAGATTATCTGAAATCTGGACATTGCCGGAGTAGTTTGCGCTTGTATTTTGGATATCTGTTTCCAGGTATAACGTCCCTCCGCCTGAGCCGATGTTAACATTGCCTGAGGAAGAAGAAATAACTGCATCTGTGCCATCGTGGGAAAGGTTTAAGGATTTAGTGCCAGAGCTGTCATAAACCTGTAAGACTCCGCCTGAGGTTAGTTGGGCAATCGTTGTTCCATTAATCGCTGCCTTCCACAAGTTGCCGGAAAAACCAGCGCCAGTATTAATGTAAAGGGCATCTTCAGAACCCGTTAAACCTGAACCGAGCGTTAATGTTCCTGTGCCTAGAATGTTGCCTGAAACGGCCAGTTTTGCTCCGGGAGCAGTTGTACCAATGCCGACATTCCCTGTCCCCGTAAAAGCAAAATCATTACTATTTAGATCAATCGTTGTAAGCTCGCTTAACTGCCCTCCTAGTTTTGCTGTACCTCCACTTTCTGTTAACCCATTTGTAAAGGTGTACGCACTTCCCTGGGTTGTTAAGTCTACCCACCCACTCCCATCATAGACATACAGGTTGTTATCATCTGAATCATAGTAAACAGTCCCAGCTGTGGTTGAGGAAGAGGAGGAGATACCTGTTAGGTACAATTCTCCGCCGCCAATCCGAGCATCTCCTGTAATATCAAGGGCAAACTCAGGGGCGGTCGTGCCGATACCCACGTTGCCGTTACTATCATCAATATAGAGCCTGGTTGTTCCACCTGTTTGCAGGTAAAGAGGAGAGTTGCTGGAAAAGGCTGAAGCATACATTGTGCCTGAAGCTTTAACATCACCAACTACTTCAAGTGCAAATCCTGGAACAGTTGTTCCGATCCCTACGTTGCCTGTGCCACTAAAGGTAAAGTGGTTGCTGTTTAGGTCAAGGGTAGTTAATCGGCTTAGAGTTCCTCCCAGCTCAAACTCTGTGCCATTTAAGGTTAAGCCATTACTAGCCGTGTAGGTAGTGTTCGTATCAGTATCTTCAGCC
>JBMNOG010000008.1:0-59842 GCA_050942955.1 Patescibacteria group bacterium
CTAAAAAATAATGAATTTGCAGAGCATCTCCAAAAGGAGCAGAAGAACATCTTCCTGCTTATTACTGGCCCAATTTCAGGCCCTTTTAAGTACTTCTTAAAACTAAAAAGACGAATTTCTTCATTTTATGAAAATCTTCCAGATAAATGGAAAAAAAGAGTGTACATAGGGTTCAAGTTTGGAAAAGATAGCGGCGAGAACCTAGTTAGAAAGGACTTGGAAAAAATTTCGATGACAGAGCTATACCAAGCTTCTGATTTGGTTTTTCTACTTAGCTCAACCGAGGGCCGGGGATTGCCGATTATTGAGAGTGCTGCAGCTGGTGTACCACTTTTGGTAACGAAATTCGAACCAAAACAAACCTTTGAGGAAGTTTCTGAGGACTTGTGGGCTTTTGTATGGGAGTACAAAAAGAAGAAACAGGTGATACAAGCAGTTGTTCCCTATATTCTTGATAGTGATGCTCGAATCCGGCTTGCAAGTAAAAACCAGGCCGTAGTAAAAAAGCGCTTTAGCTACAAAGTTTTAGAGGATCAACTGTTGTATATTCTTAAAAAATCGTGGAGACATACCAATCATGAGGCAGAAGCAAAAAGGCTAGCACACCAGGAAATCAGCACCTTACTTAAGCAACGAAAGAACTCCCTTAAAGATCTGGTATACGATAAAAACAGAACATATATTCCTGGCTACAACCCTTTGGGGTTCATGTTTTGCATCAAATCCTTGAATGAACCCTCGTTTTTCCGCCAGGAATATCTAGATCTTAGAAGCAGATTATTTTGTTTCGGAAATACATTTGTAGATCGTGTCAAAGTCAATCCTAAAAAACGGTATTTATTTTACAAAGCACTAGAAACTATGCTGACTCTTACAAGGGGAAAAGAGAAGATAATTGTGGATCATAGTTTCATTTTCCGTTTTAGGACAGACAAGCACTTTCTCTACTATCAGTTAACCGAGCAGGAGCTGAAAGGGGCTATAGTTTTGTTGGCCAGGAATGTGTTTGGTAAGGACTTTGATTCATTTAAGCTTTCAGGAAGCAAAAGGAGACAAATTGACACCTCCCTAGAAAAGCTAAAAGCACTTTCTGAACAAAATAATGAATGGGAAGATATGGTGAGATGTTTGTTCCCTGAGGTAAAGCCAGCAAGTTTAAGGCTTCTCCGAAGAGAGCTATACAATAAGCCCAGACCTATTATTTTCTTTTTAGGACCTCTTGATAGAGTACCTTTATATCTGAAAGTGTTTGTAGAAGTGGTTTTATCACACTGGCTTGCAAAGGATAAGAAAGCAACCTCACAACTAAGAATTTATCTTGTAGTTAATAAGAATCCCTTTTTCAACTCAACTACTGTCCAGGATGTTAATGAGATTCTGGAAAGAAAAGAGTTTAGGTTTTTTAAAAAATATGTGAAAACCGGTATTGTTTCTATTCTTTCTGAATCTACCCATACTCAGGGTTTTAACTGTTATGGAGCAAGTAGTAGGCTCAAAAAAATCGTTAGCAAGATAAAAACAGACAAAGGTTTAGCGCTTAGCAGTGGTGAAGATATGTTTGTAACTCTTGATCTGCTTGATTTACCCAGCTTCAGGTTTGGTACAGCAGAAACAGCCATGTTTTGCAGGTACACTGGTTTACCTCAAGGCAAGTCTTTTATTCAGTATATGCCTGCAGGGATCCGTCCGGTTTTGAACTATCCCTATCCAACTCAGCAGGTAACTGAGTTTGAGAGTTTTGTCTGTAAGCATGCTGACAAAAGTGAATCTTTTTGGGAAAAAGTTAAAATTAGACAAGACGAAACAGGAGAAAGCTTGAATAGTTCTATTAACTTTATTTTGAATAACAACAGTTATGAAAAGAAGAGCTCTATTCTATGTGGAAAAATCGCTGGGAAATATGAATCAGGAATGCCCTGGACTGCAGCTTACTTCAAAGTAAACTATCCTACTTTAAGAGAACAACATGACGAGCTCCAGTTTCACCTTCTGGAAAGCGACAAGAAAAAAAAGCAGTCAATTTTAGAATTGATTTGTCAGTTTGAAAGAGAAAACAAGAAAAAAGTAGTGTGCGGAATGAATGGTGGTTTTATTCTTAATAACGAGCTGGTAGGCAAGCTCGGTCTGTCTTCAGATTTTCTTGGTGTTCCTCTTGGGTTAACAATTACTCAAGGGAAGGTGAAAAGTCTGCCTTTGTTTAACCGCCCGGCACTAATCTTTACCTCTAAAGGTAAGGTTTTCACTGACAGGATTAGCCTTCCTCCTGGAAAGATGTGGGTAACTTCCAGTCCCAAGCAATCTCTTTTGGTCTGGAGCGAAAAGCAGATTAATTCTACAAATCTTAAGATTTCAGAGGAAGTGGTAGTTTACACTTTGCAACATGATGCTAAGGTGTCAACAAAAAACAGGGTGTTGGTTGTTATTTGCGGGAACAAAGTTGCGTCAATATACATACCGCGCTTTAGAAGTATGTCAAAGGAGTATAAGAGCTTGTTGCCTGTAGGAATTACGTTCTCTTTCCCTAAAAAGCTATTTGAAAAAAAATATTCCCAATACTATAAAGTAGGCCAAACAGTTGGATTTGAACTTGAGCTTGAAAAGAAATGGGGAAGTATTGAAGAAGCTATTGAAGCCGGACCACTACTTATAAAAGAAGGTCAGATTGCTATTGATATGGAAATTGAGGGTTGGAAGACAAAACATTCTTTAAAAACCCAGGCTAACCGTTTAGATAAACTTAATCTGCAAGGACCAAAGATTGGTCTTGGTATGACGAAGACTGGTGACATAATTGGTGTTTCGGTTGAAGGAAGGATTCGCGAGAGTGTTGGGGCAACATACCCACAGCTGGCTGAAATTCTTCTCTCCATGGGTGCATGGGAAGGTCTTGCGTTTGATCCTGGAGGCTCAGCTTCCCTATACGCTAACGGGAATTTGCTTAATCTTTCTCCGTATGATCCTAACTTTGACCGTTTAGTCTACTTTGGCTCTTCCCAGCCACGGGGGATAGGTAACGCATTTATCCTAAGTAGAAACAAGAAATAACTAGATATTTGTATTTGAAAATTTCTTTTGCATTCTTACCTGTTAGAGTATAATAACTGCAAGCTTACAAAAGAAAATAGCCACTATTTTGACAAGGAGATTGTATGGCACAACCATTATCCGAGCTTCGCAATATACGGCTCAAAAAATTACAGGAGTTGGTGAATGAAGGAGTTAATCCCTATCCGGCTAAAGCCAAGCGCACCCACAACATAAAAACTGCGTTAAGCTCTTTAAATGAGGAAGTGGTAATTGTTGGTAGAGTTCGAGCTTTAAGAGGTCATGGTAATCTCTTTTTTATGGATGTAGAGGACAGTTCTGGGAAAATGCAAATAATGGTACGGAAAAACAATATTTCTCCTAACGAATTTGACGTGGTGAAGAAATTGGATATTGGAGATTTTCTTTCTGCGGGAGGAAAAGTTTTTGAGACAAAAACCGGAGAAATTACCGTTGATGTGACATCGATTCAACTACTTTCAAAATCCCTTAGACCCTTACCCGACTCCTGGTATGGACTAAAAGATGCAGAAGCCCGCTACAGGCGACGGTACATTGACATGATCTTAAATCCGGAAGTTAAGGAGAAAATCATTACTAGAAGCAAGATTATTCAAAAAATCCGTGAATTTCTGCTTAAAGAGGGTTTTGTAGAGGTAGAAACTCCTACTTTGGAAACTAATGCTTCAGGAGCTTTAGCCAGTCCCTTTACAACGCATATTAAAGCCTATGACATGGATCTTTTTCTTAGAATTTGCATGGGTGAGCTTTGGCAGAAAAAGTTGATGGTGGCCGGATTTGAAAAGACGTTTGAGATTGGCAGAGCCTTCAGAAATGAAGGTGTAGACCGTGAACACAACCCGGAATTTACTATGCTTGAGTACTACATGGCGTATGCAGACTATGAAGCTAATATGGAGATGCAGGAAAGACTAGTTGGGTATGTAGTGAAAGAAGCTACGGGAAATTATAAAGTAACAGTAGGTGACAAGGAGATTGATTTTACTCCTCCGTATCCCCGTAAAAAATTCAGGGAAGTAATTTTGGAACAGACCAAGACTGATATTGATGCGTATGAAACTCTGGAAGATCTTCAGAAAGCTCTTAAAAACTATGGTTTTAAGATTGACCCAAATTGGGGCAGAGGGCATCTTATTGATGAGTTTTATAAAGAGTATGTCCGTCCGTATTTGCTCGGGCCGCTCTTTTTAACACATCATCCCAAAGATCTTAAACCTCTGGCTAAAGAAGACCCGGATTATCCGGGATACACCCAGAGTTTTCAGTTGATTGCCAATGGTTTTGAGCTTTCCAACAATTATTCAGAGCTTAATGATCCTATTGACCAAGCAGAGAGATTTGCCAGCCAGAAGGCTTTGGCAAAAGCCGGAGATGATGAAACTATGACAAGCGATGAAGAGTTTATAGAGGCATTGGAGTACGGTATGCCTCCCGTATCAGGAACAGGCATCGGTATAGACCGATTGGTTGCTTTACTGACCAACTCTCATCACATCCGTGAGGTCATTGCCTTTCCGCTTATGAAGCCAAAGGAGTAGGTAAAAGCTCTCTGGTTTTCTCTGTCAAATTACTCTCAAAAACTTCCGGATAGAGTTGTAATTCCTAGCAGCTTTTTGAACAATTCTAGCGTAAAAGATTACAGTATGCGCATATGCTATGCATTTATTTTTTCTAAAAATTAAATACAATGCAATGTATGCCGTACCAAGGTCCTGTCACTACTTCCCATACGTTGCTGTGGCCAAAGATAATTAAAGCAAAACCTCAGGATGCATATGCAGTGCAAGCCCTTAAGCAGGAGGTTTGGTTAGCTACTTATCCTAATTTACAAAAAGAAGTTGGCTTTCAAGATGTATATAACAAAGCTGTGCAGTTTACGACTGTTAGAAGGGTTATGGCTATAGCAGAACAATTAACGAGTAATACGGATAAAGTAAGTTATGTTATTAGAGAAGGTTCGGAAGTAGTTGGGTTAATTCATATTTCTACTTCAGCACTAACTAATAGACTTATTAAATTGTATATCAAGCCTCGTTGGCAGGGGAAAGGCTTGGGAAAGCGGCTGATGAACTTTGCTCTTAAGAAAATGAAGAATGGCAAACCAATTACCCTTTCAGTTGCGAGGGCTAACACCCGAGCTGTGAGGTTTTACCAAAAATATGGATTTACAATTGCAGGCGAAGGCAAGCCAATTTTCTTCTCTAAAAATGCCAGCCTACCTACCTATGAAATGATAAAAAGGGAGTAGGTTTACTTCTTTTTTCCAAACCACTTATCCCACAGGACCAGTAGCGGGGCGGCAACAAAAGTTGAGGAGTATGTTCCGGAAACTGTGCCAACCAGCAGTGCCAAAACAAACCAGCGGATAGTTTCACCGCCTAAAAGATAAAGGGCTAAGAGCATAAAAACAATGGTCATGGAGTTGTTAACTGATCTCCCCAGAGTCTCATTTATAGCTTTGTTAACTACAGCCTGATAGGGAACTTTAGGTAAAGAGCGCAACGACTCTCGGATACGGTCATAAACAACAATTGTGTCATGAACAGAAAAAGACAAAATTGTTAAGAGTGCAGTCATAAAAAGCGTATCCACTTCCACATTATAAAAATGACCAAGCAAGGAAAAACCCCCAAAGACAATTAGAGTATCGTGAAACATAGCTAGAATAGCGCAGATGCCGTACTTTTTATCACTGAATTGTTTCCAAACGAAAAGAAGGATAGTTGCTGAAGCTACACCTAATGCTACCAAAGCTTTTCTAAGCATTTCCGAACCCAAGGTTGGTCCCAAAGTTTCAAAACGCTTTTCCGAAACTTGAGCAGAAACACTTGCAACTTTCTGCTGAAGAATAGTGCTTGTTTCCTGGTCAAAAGGGCTGGCTTGGAGAAGATACGTGTTACTTCCGGAAAGGCGCACTGAAGCTACTTCAATCCCAATCTCCTTTGCTAACTCTTCAAGTTTGTCTTTGTTAAAACCCTGCTCATTTGGCTCTACAGCAACCTCAAGTAGTGTTCCTCCGGTAAAATCAATAGAAGGATTAACTCCCCATCTAACTAGAGAGTAAGCCCCGGGAGCAATAGCAAGAGCTGAGATAATAAAATAGACCCAGTAATATTTCATGAACTTGATCATATTAATTTTCCTTACCTTTATAGAGAACTTTGAGTAATGTTCTGGTAACTACGATTCCGGTGAACAAACTGATTAGAACTCCAAGAAGAAGGGTTAGAGCAAAGCCCCGGACCATCCCCGAAGTTACCAGCCAGGAGAAGTTAAGTGGATTGAGAAGAATTAATGCTGTTAGAATTGTAGCTAAGTTCGCGTCCTTAATGCTGTCCCAGGCTTTGCCAAATCCCAGTTCCATAGCTACTCTCCAATTGCGACCGCTGCGGATTTCTTCCTTCATTCTTTCAAAGATTAAAATATTTGAGTCAACGGCCATACCCACGGAGAGAATGAAGCCAGCGATTCCGGGTAAAGATAAAGTAATGGGGATTAACTTATAAACACTGAGAGTAATCAGGCCGTAAATTATAAGAGCAATATCGGCAATGAGACCTAGGCGGCCGTAATAAATTGCCATGAAAGCCATGACTGTTCCCAAACCAATAGCTCCAGCAATAACGCTTTTATTTATTGATTCTTCTCCTAAGCTTGGGCCGACGGTGCGCTGTTCAATAATTTTTACCGGCACAGGTAAAGCTCCGGCATTGAGTTGAATAGCCAAAGACTTCGCTTCTTCAGTAGTGAAGGTTCCTGATATAACTGCTTCTCCTGTGGTAATAGCCTCATTTACAATGGGGGCGGTTATTGGGGTTTCATCAAGGAAAATCGCCAGAGGCCTGCCAATATTGTTTTGGGTTATTTGGGCAAACTTATCTTTTCCATCTCCTGTAAACCGTAAACCTACACTTGGTCCAGCACTTATACCTTCACTGTTAAACTGAACACTCGCCCTTTTTAAGTCTTTGCCGGTCAAACCTGTGCTAGTGTACGCATATATGGGGACACTGCTTGGAGTTGCATCCCTCATCTCTTCAGGAATTTGCCTGAAATCAAGTTGAGCAGTAGTGCCGATAAGGGCTACTGCTTCTTCAATATTCTGCATGCCTGGAAGTTCTGCTGAAATGCGGTACTCGTCATTAACTTTAACTGTTTGAATAACTGGTTCAGTTACTCCATACAAGTCTACTCTGCGGCTAATAATTTCTTTAACCGATTCAAGTGCCGCCTGGCGGTCTTCTTCAGAAACGTTGGACATATCTGCTTGAAGGATTAGTTGTGTCCCGCCTTGGAGATCAAGGCCTTTTTGAATATCTAAGCTGCGGTAAAACTTAAATTTTCCCAGCTGGATATTTATTTCAGGAGATGAAATAGTAAAGTCTACATTTTTTCCCAAAGCAGAAAACTTAATAGGTAGATTTTTCGGAAGAGAAACAATGCCAGCAACTAAAGCTAAAAGTAGTATCAGAACGAATTTTGTGCGTAAATTCATACACTACATTGTAATAAGAATGGGTTTTTGAGCAAGTAGTAAAGCAGACAGGAAACCTAAGAAACTAATTCCTCTTCATCGCCGAGAAGCATGATACGCGAACCCATGAGAATTTGGACAATAAACGGATCACGCCTCTTTTTCCGGAAATCAAACTCGTCTCTTGTCATAACAGAGTAGTTAATTTCCCTCTGAAGCTCACTTTCAAATTGAGAAACAACTGAGGTAAGTTGAGGGATAACCACATCCCCAACTATGAGTAGGTCTACATCAGTTTCGCTGTGGGGGCGGTGACGGACAAACTTACCTGAAAGTAAAGCAAACTTAATTTTTCCAATTCGGTTTCTTTCCTTAATAATAGCTTTTCCAAGACCAGTACTTTTTGCGATTAACTGCAGTAATTCAAAGTAGTAAAGATAGTTCTTTCTGAAGCTGTAGTAAAGGCGGTTACCTCTTTTTTCTTTTTTAACCATGCCTTTATCTTCCATGTTCTGTAGTTCTCTTCTTACAGCATTAATTTCTTCATTAGTCTTTCTAACCAGCTCCCTTACATAAAAAATTTTTGCTGGATCTTCGAGTAGAATTTTGAGGAGTTTAACTCTGACACGAGAAACCATGAAATCTTGAAGTGATGCCATAAGTAAATTGATTAGAATAGTAACTAATTCAGATTATAGCATACTGAGTATTTTTTGTGCGCATAAAAATACTAACAAAAAGCCCCTGCAAAAAGCAAGGGCTTAAAATTTTAACAAGACCACCTTAATAGTCCAGAGTTTTATTTCCTAAAGGAAGGTTACTGATCCAGATCTTTCCGGGAACAAACTCAATTTCTTTGCCACTTTTATCAAAATATTTGGTTCTGGAAGTTCTGGTTGCTTTAGACCAGGTAATTTCTTCAGCATTCCCATTCTGGAACAACACCCCTTCACCTTTACCAATGAGATCATAAACCAAATGGATGTTGTCAGGATATCCATCATTGGCCTTACTTTCGCGTGAGTACATAACTACTACATTTGAAACGGCAATTTGTTCATCTACATTCAAATCTTTATGAGGCTGGCCGGCATTATTTCTTAAGTATACCTTCTTCTGAGGATCGTAGATCCAACTGACTGAGTAGTCTCCTGCAGGGGAATTACTCCAGAAGTCGTACTCTATTTGAGTAATAGCTCCCTCTTCTAAGCTGCCTTTTTCAGAAAAATTCCAAGGAACAAAATCCTCGTTCCAAGCTACACCTTCTTCATCAACATCATTCCAGCCGCGGGCTTTAGCAACTGCCCATAATCTCTCACTCGTAGAATACATAGTGTGTTCCGTAGCCACAGTTCTTCCCAGACGCTCGTAATCACGCCAGAAAGTCGGATAGCCAATAGAGAATTGGTTTAAGTCGTTGCCAGTGGCTCCACCCCAGCCGTACCGTTCGATTTGACCTAAAGCATCAGCTTTGCTTGTACCCCCTGGACAGCCGTGGTTACAGTTAGCTCCGCCAACATGCGCATAGAGCGGATTATTGCCATACTCGGAAGCCCATTCAAGGAAAAAAGAACGTGCACTTCGAATAGGACCTATGATAACTTCATGGGATTGGGCGTCGCAGTAAAACACTCCCATAAATCGGGTAATACCGCCTTCAGCAACAGTTTCATAAACAATGTCAGCGCTTGACAAACCTGATTGAGGCCTGGATTCTTCATGGTTTTCAACCATAACCAGAAGTGGTCGGCGTTTCTCCCAAGCTTTGCGTTCTTCGGCTGTGTACTTTGCCCCATTGAGAGGGCACACTTCAGTTTTTGGTCCACTTATATCAAGCAGAAGCTTGAATTTTGACTCTTTCTGCTCTTCGTTTGCATCTTCTATCTCTTTTCCTTCCGGACTTAAGAACTCCAATCTAGGAGGAGAAACAACATATGTAAAAACTGCAAAAGACACTCCGGTTGAAAAAAGGTAGAGTCCTAAAAAAGCCAAAATGCCAACAATAATGTTTTTTTTCATATTGAAAACTGAAAACTAGTAGCCCGATTAAAGATGTCCACCAGCTGTCAGTATGCTTAAAAAGAAGGATAGTAACTTACTAGCAAACCCTAAAAGTGTATCATGATTTTTAAATCTGTGCATGCTGCGCATGCGTAACCACTGCCTCTTCTTCTTTAGAGAGAGGAAACTCTTTTCCCTTGCCTGAAACAACTTGTTTTGCGTAAAGGCGGGTAATGTCCCGACTGTGAAGACAGGAAAAAACCACTCCATTTTTATGGCTATCTAGAAGTGATAAAGCAAAACTCTGTTCTCCTCCTGTATCTCCAAATGGATTAAAACGTTTAAACCCAACGTACTGTAAATGAAGTTTGCCGGCTTTTTCTAGGGCTGCAATGCTGTTGCTCAAGACTCCGATCTGTTTTTGATTGTCTTTTTGAATTTTCACAATCTCATCAAGAGCTTCCTGTAAGCTGCTTTTATTTGTTTTTTTAGTGAGGTTATTATAATGGCGTTTTAAGTTAAACAGCAAAACCGAGAGAACTCCCAGCCAAAAAGAGCCGAGAAATGAAGTGATGAGTATAAGTGAGGTTGGAGCTGTAAAATCAAAAGACATACACCTTTATTGTAGAGAGATGTTTAGTTTCTTGTCAAACTGAGGTGATGTGGTAGCATGGAAATATCTTTACAATATTTTTAAATCCTTTATGGCAAAGAAGCGCAAAACATTACGCGAAAAGAAAAGAGCATCCATTAGACGGCAAAAAGAGGTTAAAAGTAAGCCAATATCTAAGAAAAGCACTCTTAGTAGTAAAGTAGTTGATGAAGAGAGTTTATTAGTTGTTCCCTCAAAACTGATAACTCAAGATTTAATTAAAACTTTAATTCTCTCTGTTGTCTTTATTGGAATAATTGTAGTTATGCACTTTTATCTTTCTTGAGTTTGATCTAAATGGTGAACTGCCCGTTTTCGTAAATAACTTTTTGAGTATTTCCCTTTAGATATGCGGTTACTGTTCTTTGTGTGGTTGAGATGATATCAGTATGAAGAGCAGAATCATTAAATCCTAAATTTCTCCAGTCAGTGTCTTTCAGGTTATCTTGATTACCCAAAAAGGTGTCTCTATATGCTCTTCCTAACGCTATATGGCAATTGCCTTGACGGCCGCCAACATTTTCATCAAACAATGTTTCCGCCATGAATTTAGTAATATGCGAAAAACGGCTATCAGTTAAAGAGACTTCCCCGATTTTATTCCCATTTTTCACCTTTATCATTTCTTTGAGAACTTTTTCGTTTTTTGAAGCTTTGCCTTTTACCACGACCCCTTTTTTAAACTCAAGCTCAATATCAGTAATAAGATTCCCAAAACGGTACAGGGGTTGGTTAAATCTCATCCAGCCGTTAGTTCCTCTCCAATCAGGAGAAGTAAATATTTCAAAACTGGGAATGTTACGTCCTCCTCCACCAAGCCATTGCCTCTTTTCTCCGATGTTTATCCAAAGGTCTGCATCTTTTCCTTCAATATGAATTTTTCTTATGTGAAGGTTATTAAGTTTTTTTCTGTATGTTGCAATTTGTCTTTCAATTTCTATCCATTTTTTGATAGGTGTTTTACAATCAAGAAAACATCCTTTAATAATTTGTTTCCAATACTCCTCGAGTGATAATCCTGCTTCCTGGGCCATTGCTTCTGTTCCATATAAAGCCACTGTCCAGGTAAATTTTCCCTCTCTTTCCTTTTTTGACAACCAATCCATCCAGGGTTTCATAGCTTTGTTAGTTATCATTATTTTATTCGGAGCAATTCCCTCCAAAGCATGTTTATTAGTTTCAGCAACAATATTTACTGAATGGTCAATCTGATTAACTAGTCCTCTAATATATTTTTTAGGGAAAAATGCCAGTTGTTCATCACTGGCGAGTTTGTAAAAATCTCTAGAAAGATTGAAATTTTTGTCGTCTGCTGGTTGGTAATGGCCAAGAGGGTGGCCCCCAGCTTTTAAAACCATTTTACGCAGTTCTACATATAAAGGCTTTGCTGGCTCAGGTACGGAAATTCTGACAACATCACCCTTTTTAATTCCTTCACCACCACCAAGGGCAAAGTTAATTAAGACGTTAGCGTATCTTTCTAAAGTTTTCTGGGAAGGTGTGTAATGAGACATAGCGTTTTCTGATGCTTGTAATGTGGTTGATTATAACACTGTATACGCAAAAGCTGTTTACCCTTATAAAGGGTTGTTGTCTCTTATAAGATGAATAGAACTATTGTTTAAATGAAATTGAGGTTCCGGTCTTAATGAAGTTTTTGGCTGCCCAGCCAGCTGGGACTTCTAAAACCATATCAATTGTTTCACCTGAAGGGTAGAGCGGCAATTCTGACCTTGGCGTGTCTACCGGGGGATTAGGTACATTCTCATACATCTTTATTATTGTGTTATTTCTAATAAAGATAATATCGATAGGAAAATTCATGTCTGGCATCCAGAAGGTGACTGGTTGGGGATCAGGATAAACAAAGAGCATCCCCCTACCTTCTTCTAAAGATTTTCTTCCCGATAAGCCTTTGCTCATCTTTTCTGGTGTATCTACCACTTCAACTGTAACCTGGACTCCCCCGATCCAGAGACTTTTAGCGTTAGCAACATCTGTCTGGGTAGAAAGACTGGATTCTAACTGTTTTTCTAAAGAAGTATATTTTATAACATATAATCCTCCTATTAGAAGGAAGATGACCAAAAAAGCAGTTTTGATGTTTTTATTCATTGAAACATTGTATATCTTAACACACATAAATACAGATTAAGAAGTAATGGGGTTTTGGCAGATAACAAAAACATTTGTAAAGTTTCTTACCAAACGGATTTTGTTGAAGTGTTTCTCAAAGCTGTTTACTAACTTCTTAGCCTTTTCTTTGTAATGGTTGTAAAAAAGCTGGTTAACTATAACTATGCCGCTTTGATTCAAAATTTTCTTGAGATCTGTTATAAAGGTTTCTGAATAGAGCTTCTCTACAACTTGATTACCGCAGAAAACATCAATGAGAACAAGATCATAACAGTTTAAGGATTTAGATACCCAGGGAAAAACATCAGCGTGTATCACGATTAGGTTAGGGATTGACCTTAGTTGAAAATGGTTTTCACCGATAACAATCATTTGTTTGTCAATTTCTACTCCGGTTATTTGAGCATTAGACCAGAGGTTTCTGGTTAATCTGGCAATAGTGCCCGCACCCAGTCCAAGAATAAGAATTTGTGGGAATGTTTGGGATTTCAGAGAAGAGAGAGGTTTATACCAAAGACTATTGATTGAGCCTCCCGACTGAATAAGACCGCCAGCAACCACCTTTTTTTGCCCAGCGTTTTCGCTGACAGTTATGGTTCCGCTAATTTTTGACTCGAAAGTATCAATAATCTTACTTGAAACCATAAAAAAATCCATTAGTTTAGTATAATTATAAACAGTCTTCGTGATTGGGTTGTGAAAATTAGTGAAACTAACAAAGGGAAAAACCTGACCTATAAAAAGTGCAGGTTCTTTTCTGTTAATACTCTTTCTTTAGAAGAAGTGAAATTCTGAAGCTATTTTTTAACTTTGATAATCTCTTTTCCTATAAAGGATTGTAATACTTCAGGCACTTTAATACTCCCATCTGCTTGTTGGTAGGTTTCCATGATAGCAATAAGGATTCTTGGGCTGGCAAGAGCGGTGTTGTTGAGCATATGAACATACTTAAGCTCACCGTCTTTAGTTCTATAGCGAATGTTCGCCCTGCGTGCCTGAAAGTCTCCCATCACTGAGTCTGACATAGTTTCACCGTAAGCTTTTCTACCGGGCATCCAGGTTTCGATGTCATATTTCTTAACTTGCGGTTCTCCCATATCACCGGTACACATAAGCATGACTCTGTAGGCAAGCCCAAGCTCTTGAAGCATTTCCTCTGCGTATTGTCTTAATTTTTCATGCCAGGCAAAGGATTCTTCCCAGTCGTTTTTACACAAAATTACCTGTTCAACCTTTGTAAACTCATGGATTCTATACATGCCCTGAGTATCTTTACCATAACTGCCGATCTCTCGTCTGTAGCACTGACTGTAGCCGGCATAGAGTTTTGGCAGGTCTTTTTCGTTCAAAACTTCGTCCATATGGTACGAAACTAGTGGAACTTCAGCAGTGCCGGCCAAGTATCGTTCATCAAGTTCCTTTTCATCATCAAATGTCTTATAGACATCCACTTTTCCCCAGGGAAAGTGGGCCGTGTTAACAAAAGGTCTTTCCTGCAAAATAACCGGAGGTATAAATGGGACAAAGTCTTTTTCAACCATTTTTTTGAGAGCATAATTCATGATAGCCAAATGAAGCAAAGCCCCATCGCCTTTGAGGTAGTACCCCCGAAATCCGGCTACTTTTGCACCTCTTTCAAAATCAACAATATTTAGGTTTTGTGCCAGGTAGAAATGATCTTTAGGTTCAAAATCGAACTGTGGTTTTTCTCCCCAGCTAGCTATCTCTACGTTATAGTTTTCATCCGGTCCAACCGGCACAGACTCATGGGGGATATTGGGGATTTGGAGCATAAGTGAAGAAAATGTTTCTTCAGCAGTTCTCAGCTCCGGCTCTAGCTGGGCTAGTCTATCTCTTAGTTCTCGACCTTTGTTTATTACTTCCTGACTGGGTTTTCCAAAAACTCCCTCCATAAGCTTATTCCGTTCAGCTCTTACCTTTTCCACTTCCTGGATTAGATTTCTTCGGGTTTGGTCGACTTTAAGCAGTTCATTAACTACATCCGGTACACCTTTGTTATGAGCGGCTTTTTTAACTAAATCCGGATTTTCTCGTATAAACTGAATATCTAACATATAAAAAAGTTAAGAAGTAAGAATAAAGAAGAAAGCTTCTTTTCAAACTTCTAATCTTCACCTTACTTTACCATTAAAAACACCGCCGAACCTAACTAAACAGGCCATTTGGCGGTGCCACCGTTTTTTATACTTAATTCCTGCTGTTACGGGCTTACCCGGACTTGCATTTCCTCAAGTCAACGTTTCCGTTTTGCCGGAATCAGGAGTTGGATTCTCCCTCAAACGTTTTTATAGTCTTTAGATACTATAACACTATTTTGCCTGATTTTCGAGAATTAGCAGGGCTTTTTTAACAAACTTCAGTGTTTTTGGTAATGTTTCTAACTTACGGATTTCTTCCAGAGAAAACCAACCCATATCATTGTTTTCTTTTTCCAGAAGCTTGGGTATCTGATCACCAAGAGATACAATGTAAGCTATTAAAACTAAGTGAGTATTGTTTTTAACTCCGTGTATTTTCTTATTCCAGGTATTTACCTCAACTATTGGATTTGGAGAAATGATTTGAGGAGTAACGCCAAGCTCTTCCTGAAATTCTCGAACAAGTGTTTGCTCAGAAGTTTCTCCAAATTCCAAACCGCCGCCGGCAAGCTGCCACTTATTATGAAAAATTGGCCCTGTAGGAGAATGACGTCTGGTTAGAAAAAATTCCCAGCCTTTGCTGTTTTTTCTAACAGGTAAACCGAGTATCCCTACGATAATTTGGTTGTAGTTTCTTAACGTATTCTTCATGAGCTATCGCACCTAAAGACACATTTACCCTTTTGAGATAAATCAAAACAGTTAATTGAGAAATGGTTCCCAAATTAAAAGATAAATTAACGTTATGATTGCAATAACAACCATAGATAAATAGTAGAAGCTTATTCTTGTTGCTTCTCTGCCTGTAAATACTCTGCCGTGTGCAGTAATATGGTTTTCTTTAAATCCTTTAACTGCCTTGTAAAACATTATTCCGAGACCAAGAATTCCCAAAATTAAGTAAATAGCAATAAATATTGTATGTGGAGAAGCTGGGATAACCTTTGAAATACGTTCAACAAGTAAGTAGAGGGTTTCTGCTGTCCTATCTGTCATATCTACAATTCTAACTCTCTACTTATTTTCTGCATAGCTTTTAAGCAGATATCAATAAAATTATTGAGTTTTATGCCTAGTTTTTCTTCGCACATTGCTATATTTTCTCTTTTTGTGCCTTTGGCAAAATCTTTTTTATTCCATTTTTTTAGAATGTCTTCCACTGTTACGTCTGCAATTTTTCTGCTTGGCCGCACTAAGGTTACGGCGATAATAAGACCGGTTAGGTGATCAGCACAAAAAGCAGACCACTCCATTGCATTTTTAGGTTCAGGAATTTCAGCTACCCAGCCCCAGCCATGAGCTCTGACGGCATCAACAATATCTTTTTCTACTCCGGCTTCTGTTAACCAGGTGCAGCCCAAAAGCGGATGTTTCTTCAAATCGTTTTGAGTTGTTTCAAAATCAATATCATGTAAAACTCCCACCACTTCCCACTTTTCTTCATCTTCTTTTAAATGGTTGGCAATACCTCTCATACATGCTCCAAGGGCAAGCATATGTTTAATGAGATTTTTGTTGGTAACTTTGGTTTTAACAAGATCCAATGCTTCTTGTTTATTCATCATTGCTCTCCTTATGAAGTTTGTAATTGGGTATATAAAAGGCGGAGTCAATTATAGCTCATTCCAGACATCGATAAATTCCACCTCTAAAGAAGGAAACTTTTTTTTAATTTCTTTACCCAAAGCCTTAACTCCAAAAACCTCAGTGGCATAATGTCCGGCGGCAAAGTAGTGGAAACCGGATTCTTTGGCGACTGCTGAACTACTTTCGGTGATAACTCCAGTTATATGAAGCTCGAGCCCATTTTCAACAATTTCCATAACATCTGCGCTTGAGGGAATGGCACTACCTGAGCAAACCCCGAATCGGGCAACTTTCTCAGTTTCTCCAAGAACCATAAAAATGTCATGCCTGAAGAGCTTGGAGCATTCTTTAGCAACATCCTGGATAAATTGAGGTTTGGAAAATTCAGCTACCATTCCCCAGTTATCAAAATAAAGCTCTTTTGTTTCTTTGGCTCCCAGAGCTTTGATAATTTGGATGTTATTTCCGATTTTTTCATGCGTATCCAGGGCAAAATGGTATCCGGCAACAGTAAGGTTATTTTCAAAAATGACCTTAAGCTGTTTTTGAAGAGACGGAGTAAGGCGGGAGTTGTAAATGTATTTGTCGGATAAACTTAAGCCGTGATGGAAAATGCAAACATCGGCTCCCCAGTTTGCGGCCTTTTGTAGAAATTCAGTATTGCAGGAAACTCCCAAAGCAATCTTTTTTACTTCATCATCGCCCTTAATTTGGACTCCGTTTGCATTAGTATCAACTTGGTTGGCTTTGGCAAGTAGTTCTGGGCCTAAGATTTTGTCATGAATGGTTGTAAACAGTGCATCAGTTTTCATAAAAATATGTAAATTAGTAATCACTCACCGGAATTAATCTGTATGTACTCTCCACTTATTGCGGGAACATAGGCTATGAATGATGGATTTTCATCATCGTTGGTAAACATATAAATTGGTTGCAAAAACTGCTGAGGTATCTCTGAGTCATAGTAAGCTAAATATATTCTTCTAATAGTAACTGTGTCTGAGTCAGATTCATCTTTGGCTATAAAGGCTTTTCCTGATTTGAGATCTTCCCATGCCAAAGCTACGGGTTTTAGTGGGTACGTCTCAGGAGAGAGGTAATCGGCTGGGAAGTAGTTGCTCTTTACATATACTACCTGCTTTTCGGGATTAGTTGAGCCTGAGAAAATCATACTGATGATACCATTTTCAGGGTTTGAGGTTATGACATTGTAGTTCTCAATATCATTTCTAAAAAAGTCAGCCTTAATAAAGTCTGCTTCCAGCAGACTTTTTACGGGTACCATTTTGTTATCTGAGGCTTTAAGATAAGTGATTTTCCCGTTAGCAAAATCGATGTCTGCGTAAGTCCGACCGATAGAGCTAAGAAAACTTTTGGCCATATCTATAGTTCTCTCTCTGCCTTGTAGGCTTTTATTGAGGAGAAGATTACTGTCAGTCTGCCACTGGTAGTTTAAAGAAAATGAGCCGTTAAGACTGTTTATTTTAAGAGTTAATGGAGAGGGAATATTTTTAGTCCACTCGTATATTCCGGAAGACAGATCTTTTGGTTCGCTAAAAAACCTCAGTTTTATTGCCAGTTTAGTTGCCTCATCCAGAGCCAGAAGACTGGGACGTTTAAACGGCATATAAAAAACAGCTGCTCTATCTGGGAATGAAGGAAAGTTACCGGTGGGTGTTTGCAATTGAAACTGGTAGTTGTAGCCGGGATTATCTGGAAACTTAATTTTAGGCAAAGTGCCAAAACCCACTGTTGGTGGCGGTGGAGGTGGAGGATTAAGATATTTGTACAGTTTAATACCGTTGGTAATAAGAATCTGGAGAGTTATATATCCTGCAATACCCAGTCCGGTAAATTTTATAGCCTTTCGGGAATAGTGGGTTACTTCAGTTAATGTCGCCATTTTTGATCTTAAACATTGTACCGCAGGGAAATGAACTCCAACCTGCTATAGTTTAAGTATACAAAAAAACAGAGACACTTGCTTCATGAAGCTTTTTAATGTTACTCAAAACATGGCAATAACTAAGAAACTAGTAACTGCCAAATCAGTAGGAGATAAAATTGTGGGGCTGATTGGTAAAAAAGAGAGAAAATCTCCGGCTATGTATTTTCAAACACGCTGGGGTATTCATACATTTGGCATGAAATTCCCTTTGACAATCATCGTCTGCAATAGTACGTTTGTGGTGCAAGCAATCAAATGGAATTTGCTGCCGAATAGAGTTTATTTCTGGAAACCAAGGTGGTCAAATATCTTTGAACTGCCAGCTGGCAAGTATCCGGTCTCTATCGGTGACAAACTTGAACTTATCACTTAATTCTTGATTCTTGTAAAGTATGCCTGATCAGCTTATTTGCCCCCACTGCAACCAGCCTATTACAATTACTGAAGCACTATCTAATCAGCTCAAGCAGCAGATGGAAGAAGAGTGGCGCAAGAAAGTGGAGGAAAAGGAAAAAGAAATTAACAAGCAATTAGAAGAGGCAAAAAAAAGAGAAGAAGAATTAAAAAAGCAACAGTCTGAGTTGGACGAGCAGGTGAAGAAAAAAACAGAAGAACAGCTTCAGGCAATTAAAAAGGAGATGTGGGAGAAAGCCCAGAATGCGGCCGGAGAAAAGTTTAGCCTCCAACTAAAAGATCTCGAAGAGCAACTTAAGGAGAAAGCCCAAAAAGCAGACGAACTTGAGAAAAACGAGCTGGAACTTCGTAAAAAACAACGCGAACTTGAAGAAGAGAAAAAAGAATTTGAATTAAAACTTATGCGCCAGATGGATGAAAAACGGAAAGAATGGGAAGAAAAAGTCGAAAAACAGGCTCAGGAAAGGCATAGACTGAAAGAGTTAGAACTACTAAAACAGCTTGAGGATACAAAGAAGACACTAGCTGAAGCACAGCGCAAAGCGCAACAAGGTTCCCAACAAAACCAGGGAGAAGTATTGGAACTGGACTTGGAAAAAACACTCAGAGAAGTTTTTGCTAAAGACAGAGTTGAACCGGTGGGTAAAGGAGTTTCCGGAGCGGATATCGTCCAGTACGTTTGCAGTCCGAACGGGACAGAGTGCGGTATTATCCTCTGGGAAATAAAGCAAACGAAAAACTGGACAGAAGGCTGGGTGAGCAAATTTAAAGATGACCTTCGTGCTCAAAAAGCCAACGTTCCAGTGTTAGTTACCACCGCACTACCAAAAGGAATTGAAGGGTTTGGCTGGTATAACGGGATTTGGGTGACAGAACCTAAGTATGCTTCTAACTTGGCAGTTGCTCTTAGGCGAAACCTCTTAGGAGTTGCTTACGAGCGGGCGATTTCCGCTGGTAAGGGTAAAAAGTCTGAACTCCTGTTTGAGTACGTTTCCAGCCATGAGTTTAGACAGCGAGTAGAAGCATTGGTTGAAGTTTTTTCCGAGATGCAGGAGCAGATCACTAAAGAGCGGGCTTCGTTTGAAAAACAGTGGAAACAGCGTGAAGGCCAACTTAAACGGTTACTTCTTAATACAGCTGGAATGTATGGCGAGATGCAGGGATTGGTGGGTTCAGCTATGCCGGAGATAAAGGGATTAGAATTTGGGACTGAGCTGCAGCTTGAAGATGGGGAAGAAAAAGAGCGGACGCTGTTTTAATTTACTTTCCAAGGTTAAAAACTTCCGTATAGGAGGCAACCCTTTACTGGAATAATGCAAAGAGTAGTTATCCCGCACTTGATGTAAGGTCTTTTAACGACAATCCCCACTCTTTACTTCCTCTTGTCTCTTTCTTAACTCATTTTCCTGGTAAAATACCTCATATGCCAAAAAAGAAATATTTTATCTATACGTGGGGATGCCAGATGAATGTGGCAGACTCTGAACGGATTGCAGGTGATTACGAGTCCCGAGGGTATGTGTCTGCTCAAACCCCTGAAGAAGCAGATGAAATTATTTTTACCACCTGCTCTGTTCGGAAATCGGCTGAAGATAGGGTTAGAGGACTTATTTACAACATTGCCCGGCAATATAAAAACGCTCCTAAGCAGCCAAAACTAATTTTAACTGGCTGTATGCTTCATTATGGTGAGCAAAAGCTTAAAAAAATGCTGCCAATCATCGACGAGTTTTTGCCAATAACTGAAGTTGGATTTAATACCCCATCTATAAGAAACAGTAAAACTCATGCGTTTATTCCAATTTCTTCCGGTTGTAATAGTTTTTGCACGTACTGCATTGTGCCTTTAGCTAGAGGACGGGAAAAATCACGTCCAAAAGAGGAGATTATTGATGAAATCAAAGAGCTTGCCAATCAAGGGTACGATGAAGTAACGCTTCTTGGCCAGAATGTTAATAGTTATGGGTTGGAGAAAATCGGGATGAATATCAGAAAGTGTTTGGATGAAAACAGGAAGATTCCCGCTCCTCAAACTCAGTACAAACCGTTTCAAGGCAAGCCTCCTTTTGTAGAACTGTTAGACGAAGTCTGTGAAATTTCCCAAATTAAGAAAATCCATTTTATGAGCTCAAATCCGTGGGATTTTTATGAAGAGCTTATTGACTGTATTGCCTGTAATGCCAAAATCGACAGGCAAATTCATCTTCCTCTTCAATCTGGAGACGATGAGATTTTGAAACGTATGAACCGAGGGTATACACGGAAACAATATTTAGAGTTAGTGAAAAGAATTAAGGCAAAAATTCCGGAAGTAGTTTTTACAACTGATGTTATTGTTGGTTTTCCAGGAGAAACAAAAGAGCAGTTTGAGCAGACAGTCGATGTCTGTAAAAAGGTTGGGTTTAAAACTGTCTTTATTGGCCGCTATTCGCCTCGTCCCGGGACGGCTTCGGCAAAGCTGTTTAAAGATGATGTTCCGGACGTAGAAAAGAAACGACGTTGGCAGGTGTTGGAGGATTTAGTTAACCGGCCAAATCTGAAATAATGAAAGTATGAGAGTCTTTATAGTTAGACATGGAGAAACAGATTGGAACCTTGAGGGAAGGATTCAGGGAATATCTGACGTTCCTCTCAATACTACTGGCCTTGAGCAGGCTCAGAAAATTGCCAATCGTTTGCGCTTGCAGCACTTTGATGCAATCTTTACTTCCCCTTTAAAGCGGGCAAAACAAACTGCTGAGTTAATTGCTCAATTTCATCCTGGCACTCCTTTTTATTCTGAGCCAAACTTGCGGGAAGTTTCATTTGGAGTGGTTGAAGGACTTACCTGGAAAGAAATTGCTATGAAGTATCCATGTGAATGCAGGCCGAAAACGCCTCAGGAGGAATTTGTCGGCAAGTTTCCGAAAGGTGATTCTGTTGAGGAGAGAGTGGAAGCTTTAACTCCGGTTGTAGAAAAATGGAAACAGCAGTACCAGGGCAAAACAATTTTGCTTTCGACCCATGGATATATCAAAAGAGCTCTACTAATGGTTTTTGGAATGATCTCATTTGAGAACTCTAGCGGAATGAGATTTGGCAATACTGCTTTAACTATTCTGAAACCTTTTGATATTGACCAAATAGAATTACTTAATGACACTTCACATCTATGAACAAGCTTATTATCATTTCCGGTCCAACAGCTGTAGGGAAAACCAGGGTAGCACTTGAGCTGGCTAAGAAGTTTAACGGAGAACTTATTTCTGCTGATTCGCGTCAAGTCTATAAAGGTATGGATGTGGTCACCGGGAAAGACTTGGGCAATGCTCAGTTTTCAATTACCAATAGTCAATTACAACAAGGAGTTTCTCGGAAAGTTAAGAAACCAATTACAGTAGGAACGTACACCATTGAAAGGGTACCAGTTTGGGGATTGGATCTGATAGAACCTGACGAAGCCTTTGATGTCAGCACATTTATTCCGTTTGCCAAAGAAGTAACTAAAGATATTTGGCGAAGAAGGAAGTTACCGATTATTGTGGGTGGCACAGGATTTTACATCAAGGGACTGTTAAATCCATATGAGACAGTAGGGATTCCTGTTATCGCAAACTTACGGAAAGAGCTTGAAAAGCTTCCTGTTAGAGAATTACAACAGAGACTCAAAGAAATTAATTTTCAGAAATGGGAGCAAATGAATGTGTCTGACCGCAGCAATCCTAGAAGGTTAGTGCGGGCAATTGAGGTAGGGGAGTATAAGAAAGTGCAAAGCGCTAAGTGCCAGAAACAGGTAGCAGAAAAACTTTATACCTCGTACCTAGCACTTCGAACTGTTTTGTGGATTGGACTTATTATGGAGAAAGGACAGCTTAAACAGAAAATTGCACAAAGAGTAGAGGAGAGAGTTAACCAAGGAGCAGTTGAGGAAATTAAAACATTACTTAACAAAGGATATGGATGGGACTTGCCTTCTATGTCAGCAATCGGTTACAGAGATTTAAGACCATATCTTGAGAATAAAAAAACGCTGGAAGAGGCAGTTGAGGATTGGAAACTGCACGAAATCCAGTATGCCAAGCGACAGTTAACCTGGAATAAAAAAGAGAAGCAAATAGTGTGGTTTGATGTAGCTAGCAAAAATTGGGATAATCAGCTAAAATTAAGAGTGCAAAAGTGGTTAAAAACTAGCTAAAATAATTAGTGTATGGAAAAAATTGAAATCTCCCACCGCACGATTATTTTTACTGTTTTGTTTTTAATTGGGATTTGGCTTCTTTATCAGATTAGAGGAGTACTTCTTCTTCTATTTATTGCCTTTATTCTCATGAATGCTCTCAATCCACTTGTTTCATCGTTGGAGAAGATCAAAATTCCAAGGATACTTAGTTCGGTACTGGTGTTTATAATTGGCTTAATAGTAATCAGTCTCATTGTGGCTGGTATTGTTCCACCTCTGGTTGAGCAGTTAAATGTACTGACAAATTTCATTGCCGAACAATTCCCTGACTTTGCCTTCTTCCAAATTAGTGAACAGGCTTTAATTTCACAAATTGAAACCCTTTCTCGCAATGCTCTCAATCTTTTGCGTTTTGTTACCGGTGCTGCATCCAATCTCTTGGGACTTTTTTCTATTATTGTTTTAACTATCTATCTTCTTCTGGAAAGAAAGAAAATGCCTGAGTATTTGCAGTTGCTTTTTAATAATCATGATAGTGAGCAGAAGGCTAAGGAATTGATAGGAGCTTTTGAAAAACGTTTGGGAGGATGGGTTAGGGGAGAGGCTTTACTCATGCTTATTGTCGGTCTTTTGACATATGTCGGGTTGACTTTGCTGGGAATTCCTTTTGCCCTGCCTTTAGCACTACTTGCAGGACTTTTGGAGCTTGTTCCAAATCTTGGTCCAATTATTTCCTCAATCCCGGCAATAATTGCTGGTCTGACCATTTCTCCCATGTTAGCTTTAGGGGTGCTTATTCTGTATGTGGCAGTTCAGCAGCTTGAAAATAATCTAATTGTACCTATAGTTATGAGACAATCAGCAGGTGTAAACCCTCTTATAACGTTATTGAGTTTAATGGTCGGCTTAACACTTGGAGGAATTGGGGGGGCAATTCTGGCTGTACCTTTTTATATTACTATTGAAGTAGCCCTTAAGCACTTTTTCAAATACCACTACCGAAAGTAGTTTTTGCAATAAAAATTACCGGCTTTTAACAGGTGGTTTCAAGTATTTTTCCAGATAACTTTAGTGGACAACCGCTACATTGAGAACATCTTCAATTCTTCTTGAAAACCTAATATTCAGTGCTTTCTTGACTTTTTCCGGAACCTCTTCCAGGTCTTTTTCGTTTGATTTAGGAATGATGACAGTCTTAAGGCCGGAACGGTGAGCGGCAATAAGTTTTTCTTTCAAGCCGCCAATTTCCAGAACTCTACCTCTTAAAGTTATTTCTCCGGTCATACCAATGTCTTTGCGGACTTTTCTTTTAGACATAGCCGAGTAAAGGGCTGTAACAATAGCTACACCTGCTGAAGGTCCGTCTTTTGGTACTGCTCCTTCTGGAACATGGATATGAAAATCGTATTTACCCCCTACATCTTCAGGAAGCCCAAGTTCTTTCCAGCGGCCACGAAGATAGGTTAAGGCCGCGCGGCATGATTCTTTCATAACATCTCCTAGTTGCCCGGTAATAGTCAGCCTTCCTTTTCCTGGCATAACTCCAACTTCAATAAAGAGAATATCACCACCGACTTGAGTCCAAGCTAATCCGGTTGACAAACCTACCTCATCTTTACTTTCAGCCAAGGTTTTAGTGAACCGCTGTGGTCCCAGGTAGTCATGGAGGTTTTTACCGGAAATGACGGCTTTGCTGATTTCTCCGGCTGTGATTTTTTTAGCGACTTTACGCATAATTTTGTTTAACTCTCTTTCAAGACCTCTAACCCCTGCTTCTTTGGTGTAACCATGAATTATCTTTTTAATAGCAGTTGGGGTAACAGTAATCTGCTTCTCAAGTAAACCCGAACCATACATAGTTTTCTTGATCAGATAATTCTTGGCGATATGATACTTTTCGTCATCTGTATACCCGGAAAAGCGAATAATCTCTAATCTGTCCCTGAGTGCGGGTGGGATAGTGTCCAGAACATTTGCAGTAGTAATAAACAACACTTTGGACAAATCAAACGGGACTTCAAGATAGTGATCAGAGAAAGCAAAGTTTTGCTCCGGATCTAAAGCTTCAAGTAAAGCTGATGAAGGGTCGCCCCTAAAATCAGAGCCGATTTTGTCAATTTCATCGAGCATAAATACCGGATCCATTGTACCGGCATCCTTAATACCCTGGACAATTCTGCCCGGCATAGCCCCGACATAGGTTCTTCTGTGTCCTCTAATCTCTGCCTCATCACGAATTCCGCCGATTGAAACTTTGATAAACTTTCTGCCCAGCGAGCGGGCAATAGATTTGCCTAAAGAAGTTTTACCCACACCTGGTGGTCCGACAAAACAGAGAATCGTGGTGCTTTTTGTTGCCTTAGCTTCTTTTGGTAAAATGTCCTGTTGTTTTCGTTTTAAAGACATTACAGAAAGGTATTCAAGAATTCTTTCTTTCACCTCTTCAAGTCCATAGTGGTCCTGATTGAGGACTTTTTCAGCTCTTTTACTGGAAAGTGAAGTTTCTGAGGTTTTCCCCCATGGAAGATCGGTAACTACTTCAAGATATGTGCGGATATAGCCGGCTTCCGGATTGTACGAATGCATTTTAGAAAGTCTGTTGATCTCTTTTTCAATTTTTTGTTTTACCTCTATCGGCATACTCGCTGTCTTAATTTTTTTCTGGAACTCACTAATTTCCGGATCAGCTGATTCTTCGGTAGCTGCTTCACCCAATTCTTTTTGAATAGTTTTCATCCGTTCTCTAAGAACTGCCTCCCGCATCGATTTATCAAACTTTTTCTGAGTCTTCGAAGCAATAGACTGTTCAATCTCAAGAATCTTAAGCTCCTTATTAATAAGATCGCTAATCTTTTTCAATCTTTTAAGAACGTTGGGAGTTTCCAGTAGTTTTTGTTTTTCAATGGTGGAAATATCAAGAATAGAAGCTACCTGATCGGCTAGTTCACCATCTGTAACCCCAGACATTAGTTTCATGAAAACAAGAAAATCAACCGGCTTACCCAGATTAACTGCCTTTTTAAGGTTGTTGTTAATAACTTTAACTAAGGCTTTTGACTCATCAGATTTTCCATCTACTTCCTCAACAGGCTTAACAATACTTTCATAGTAGTCACTCTCGAGATTAGCATTTAGGATCTTAGCTCTTCTGACTCCACGAACCAGGGCATTAATTTCTTCTCCACTTTTAAGCAGTCTCTCGATTTGGCAAATTGTACCTACAGTATAAAGATCATCTTCTCCAGGAGCATTAACTGCAGGGTTTTTCTGTGCGACAAAAAAGATAAGCTTATTAGAGTTAAAAGCTTTCTCAACTGCTTTTACTGATTGTGGCCTGCCAAACGATAAGACAATCTCCAGATGAGGAAAAATGACAACATCACGCAGTGGCACCATCGGAATAGTCATAGTTTCAGGGTTAGTAACGTTTCTTGTACTACCCGGTTTGTTTGGTTTATCAAGTAAGCCCATATGTCTAAGATACAATTCCAAAAATATTGTATCTATCGTAAATGAATAAATAATTAAGTGAACTCTGTTTTAGCATTTAGCACTCTATCAGAATGAATGCTAAGTGTCAATGGGAAATTAGGCTTTCTCTACAAATATTGTGCCGGCAACTAGCTTAGTAACAGCTAGTTCTACCAGTCTTTCGTATGCCTTTTGTCGGGTGAGTAAACCATTGGTAAAAACTTCCACAGCTCCTCCATGTTTTTTAACATTTTTTCTTCCGGTTAACTTATCCATAAGTGGTCCGAGCTCAGCTCCTTGTCTGATTTCTGAAGCTATCTTTTCCGGTAAATGAAAGTGCATTCCACCGCCGTAGCTAATAAGGCCGTCTTTACTTACAATTGCGCACCAGGCAGATGACATTAAACCAACTTCAGTTTCCATGACTCCGCCTTCAAGTCCCACACCATAGTCAGCACCAGTTTTTTTCAAAGCTCTCACTGCTCGGTTATAAGCTCCTTTTCTTGTTTCAGCTTCAGACATTGGTTGGTCAGATACCCCAGAGGGAACAGCTATACCCATAAATGTTGCCCTTGCAAAAACTTTTGACAAAGCTTTTCTAACGGCTTCAATTTTTACAGGATTGTCTGATCCTATAACGATAGTAACTTTGCTATATATTTTCATTTATAATGCTGTTTACCACGTCTTCCACCTCATTCTTCAAGTCATGATATTGAGGGTGAATGTACACCTTAATTCTCCAGTAAAGTTTTTGCAAGGGCTGATGTTCTTCAGCTACACCTTTGCCAATAAAGGGTAAATGAATCTTTTTAAAACCTCTGTCTTTACCGGCATAGACAGTAATATATTCTTTGGAAATACCTAGTGAATCGGCTACAATATCTGCAATTTTCTGGCGCTCTCTCCACGATAAACAGAAAGTTTTAAATGTTTCTGAAACTGTTCCGGTTTCCTCCATTTCAAAAACAGAGACATAAAACTGCCAGTGCCGCATCCATGACATAAGTTTTTGGGTCATAGGGTTAGCGCGGTGTTCCAGAACATACAAAGCTTGGGAGTCTGTTAGGGTAAAAAATGTTTCATCCAAGTCTCCATGTTCATACGCAAACTGAAGGGCTCTAAAAAGCATAGTCTCAGGTGTCAGGTTTAGGTCAGAGTACACAACATCGTAAACCAAGCGTCTACACAGCTCCCACTTTTGGATTTGAGGATGGAACTCCAACCGTAAAGCAAGACTCTTATCCTGCATTACAAAAGCTTTAATTAACTCTTCCGGCTCGTAAAACTTAGTATGAAAAAGACCAATAGCTGATCCCCATCTCAGAGAATTGTCAAGGTTATCAAGGTCAATAGTGCCGTTTATTAGGTCTGACCAGGGTTTTTGATTTCCAGTGATAAGCTGCAGAACTATCTCTGTGTCCCCGCCAAAGTCTTTAATTGCCTGAGTCGTTTCTTCAGAAAGCAAGAAGGTATTAGCAAATTCCTCATGATTTTTCCCTGTGACTTCCTCTAAAAACTTTTCCGTAATATGAGAAAAAGGGGGACTGCCGACATCATGGAAAAGGGAAGCTAGATAGAGATTAGTACTCATTTCTTTGAACTGATCCTGAGCTGTAAGTAAACTGCTTAGATGCGCTACACCAACAGAATGTTCAAAACGGGAACCGATCATCCCAATCGGTGTTGCCAAGGGTGGTACTGCTGAGAGAGAAATGTCCCGTACCCTAGTTAACGCTTTAGTTTGAAAGAGTTTGTACTGTTTATCGGTAATTTCTAAATGACCGTATAAGGGATCAAGATACTGCATAGTTTCTTAAACTGCACTATTGTTAAATTGTTTTCTAATAAACTATCTCTCCAAAATAATGGTAACGGGGCCACTGTTAACAAGAGTCACATCCATCATGGCCCCAAATCTGCCGGATTCAGTGGTTATACCAGAACGGTGGCATTTTTCAATAAAAAGATTGTATAGTTTTTTAGCTTTTTCCGGTTTTGCTGACTCAATAAAACTAGGTCTGTTACCTTTTTGTGTCTCAGCGTACAAAGTAAACTGAGAAATTATCAGAAGTTGTCCCTTTGTTTCTATTAAAGAAAGATTCATCTTTCCTTCTTTATCTGCGAAAATTCTCATATTGACAATCTTTTTAACAAGCCAGTCAACTTCAGCTTCGCTGTCGCAGTGGGTCACCCCTAAAAGAACTACAAGTCCATTATCGATTTTGCCTACAATCTTACCACTAATAGACACTGAAGCCTGGGAAACGCGTTGAACAACTGCTCTCATGAGAATTATGATACCTGGAAAATATTTTCTTTTTGGGAAAACCCTTTGCAAAGGTTAGTAAGCACTGCTTTGGGGTTAGAAGCCAAGGCAACCCCCGATGCAAGTAAGACCCCTGCAGCACCAAGATGGAGGGAGGTGATAACATCTTGTGCATCCTTTACTCCAGCGCCAACTAAAGGTTTAGCGTGAAGTTTAAGGTTAACAAACTCTTCGACCTTCTGTTTTCCTGAAGGATTATGAACAATGGATTCAGATCCCCCAATTAAAACTGGGTCCTCAAGGGCAATCATATCAGGCTGGTATGTATCTACCTCCTGAGCTTCCTGTGCGGTCTCGACACATACCAAGGTTTGTAATCCTTCCTGTTTAGCTACCTCCAGGCATTTTTTGACATTTTCCATGCCGATTCGATGCTCGGAATGGTTAATCATTACTCCCTTTGCCCCGTTTTCCTTAACCGCGAGACCGGAAGTAAAACCAGTATATTTTCCAGGAGGAAAAGGATCAATGTGCTGGGCAAAAACAGGTAAGGATACCGCTTGAGACACCTTATAAATGTCTGTTGCTTGTACGCATAGAATAATTGGGATATTCTGCTCGGCTGCTACTGTCTCGGCAATACGGGCTAGATTAACTGCTTGAGAGCCAAGAGTAACTTCTGAGTAGGTTTTTAAATTGACAACAATCATATATACCTTTCCGTAATTATTTAGGCTCTGCCCGTCTCCATTTTTCAATTACAGACCAGACAGTGGCATTTTCCCCTTCGTAGCCTAAAGCCCAAATAGCAACACCGCCAAGTTGAGTTTGGTTTACTAACTGTAATTTTAAAGCAATTGACTCATCATTTTCAAAGTAAATTTGTTTGATTTCATTATCGGCTTCATATACTAACCACGGACTCATAGCTTGAAAGTCCCATTGCGGCTCTAAATTTTTTTGGGAGATTAGAGCGTGAACTCTATTATAAGAGGCCATTACTCCGGTATTTGGGTAGGTTTGAGCGGCATAGTCAGTATTAACAGTCTGCCACTCATAGCCATAAAAAGGTACGGCAAGAATAATTTTCTCGAGAGTTATATCTTTTTGTATGGCAGCCTCCAATGCGTGAGTGATGCTTTTTCCCGAATTACTTCTTAAAGGAGCGACCGGTCCGGCATTAGCAGAAGATGCTTGATGAAAATCATACCCCATGAGTATAAGGTAGTCTGCGGCTTCCTCCAGTACTTCCACTTGGTAGGGAAAATTTTTAATAAAGGCATTGGCATAGAGGTCTACAGAGATATTGATATTGGGATTTATAATTTGCAGTTCTCTTCTTAGTTGATCAATAAACTGTGCGTAAGCCTGGCTATTACCCTCTTTAACTTGATTGGTCATGTCATATTCAAAATCAAGATTAACAGCATCAAAATTGTACTTATCTACGATTTGGACAATATTTTGAACTGTTTTCACTTTGACATCAGGATTGGTAGTAAGGCTGTCAATGATTTCATTATCAAAAGCAGTAACTACCAACATGGTTTTTACTTCATTTTTCTTTGCAGTTTCAAGGATATTTGACAGCCTCTCACTTTGGAGTTGGTACCATCCGAGATTAACGTTGTGTTTATCCATTTTCTTAATGCTTCCATCTTTATCAAGGTCAAGGCTGAAGTAGGCGATAAAATCAAGAAGATGATAGGGGATGTTGGATTTACGTATATTCCAGTAAGGCAGAAAGCCAATAACCGGTTTTTTTGAAGACACACGAGGAAGAGGAGTTTCTGATGCAGTTCCCAAAGGAGAGAGAAAGTCAGTTTTCTTTTGTAAGAAGTTACTGTAAAAGAAAATCACTCCGAAACCCAACATAACTCCAAGTAGTAACGGCAAAAAGCCGGATAACAATCCCTTAAACAGAGTATGCATGAATACATTATGACACACCGGTCAAAAAGAGAGATGGTAGGGAATAGAGTAAGCGCTTATTCCTCTTTGGCTTCTTTTTCTGCAGCCTCTGTAGCTGTTTTATCACTTGTAGAAGGGTCGGTTTCCTCAGTTTCGCCGTCACCTAGAGTTATAAGAATGTCGAACGCACTGCTTGCTTTAAGCTCTTCACCCTTAACTGCATTATAACCAGAACCAAGATCTTCAATAATTACGTCAACTAACTCCTCATATTCTTCTTTATAGTCAATAGTGGTTTCTTTATAGGTAAATTTGTCAGCGTTGCCAGTATCTACATCCTCAAAGCCTGCGCTTTCAAGTAGTTTTTGAGCTTTTCCTGCAGCTCCTTTAACGCCAGAGCCGTTTAGTATCTTAACAGCAATCTCAGTTTTATCAATTTCTGGCTCAGGTGTGGGAGTGGGTTCTGGAACCGGTGTCGGAGTAGGGACTGCAGGGACAGTAGGAGAAACATTTTTTGGTTCGGCAACTGCTTGCTGCGGAACTGTTTCAGGACTGTTTCCGAAAAACTTATTAGCAGCAAAGTAGCCACCCACCACAAGAGAGCCCCCGGTAAGGAGGGCTACCAGTCCTAAAAGGACTTTGGTAACTGTACTTTTTCCAGAAGGAGGATTAGTATCAAATGCACTATCAGTTGTTGGGTTGCCTGTTGGTGGAATAACAGGTGGGTTATTTCCCGGTACAGAGGTAGTGTTGCTGGGATGTGTTGAAGGATTTTGGTGGTGGAGTATTGTATCAACTTCATTAGTACTAGTCTTATACGGATTTCTTAAGTCTGCTGCATTGGTAGAAGGTGAATAAGAGGCTTCAGCTGTCTTTGTATGTAGATTCGGGATGACAAAATCATGATGAGTATCTTCAGATTTTGGTGCAGCAGTTTCTGTTTTAGATATCTCAGTTTCTTGGGTAGGAGTATCTTCTGTTTCAGTTGTAGTTGATTCTTCAGTGTTTGATACAGGCACTTTCTCTACTGGATTGCTTTCTTCTTCAGGTAACTCAATTTTTGGGGGAAGATTGGAGCTTTCAGCCACAGGCTTTTCGGTCTTAACAGCATCTTCAGGGGAGTTATTCTCTGTTGTTTCAGAAACCTTTACAGGTTTTCCTACTTCATCTTCTGACTTAGCTGACTCTGGAATTTTCTCTTCGTCTTTACTGGGGGTGGTATTTGAAGTCGGAAGCTCATCAAAGCGTTCTTCTTTCTTTATATCTCCCTCCTCATTAGTGCTTACTAATTCCTCTTTATCTACCTTAGGTTCTTCTTTTTTTTTCTCTGTTGCTGTTTCTACATCTTCCTCATCATCCGTACCAAAAGCCGCTGGCATTGGGAGAACATCAGTATCATCTTCATCTTGTGTTGTAACTACTTCTGGTTCTTCTGGTTCAGGTTTCTCCTCCGGGGGTAGTTTGACAGCTGAACCGGTAACAGTAATTGGTTTCGGCAGTTGGGTTATAACGCTATTTTGCTTGCTATCATCATTACTATTCATATACTCTAACTATAGCGATTTTTTCTCCTGAGGTAAAGAAGTAAAATAACCTGATGATATTATAAACGATAGTTAAAATGAAAAACACAGTAGTAATTATTGGTTTTGATGAAGTTGGCAGAGGTTCTCTGGCCGGACCTGTAGTAGTGGGATGTGTCTTGAGAGAAATTGATTCTTTCCTGCATCTTCCTAGGAATGTGATAATTAGAGACAGTAAGCGTATGACTAGACTTCAGAGAAAAAAAACTTATGATTTTATCACTCAAAACTTTCCCTCTGCCGTTGGTAAAGTTAAGGCGAGTGAGGTAGATGAGCTGGGAATTGTCAAGGCAACTACGGTAGCTGCCCAAAAAGCTTGGAAAGCACTAACAAGTAAGATAGATTTGTCAAAGAAAATTGTAAAAATTACAGTTGATGGAAAAGAACCCTGGATTCCAGGGTGCAAAACGGTTATTGGAGGAGATTCTCTAATCACTGAAATATCTATGGCTTCAATTGTGGCTAAAGTTACAAGAGATAATGAGATGGCAGAGATGTCTAAAACGTATCCACAATGGGGGTTTGAATGTCATGTGGGGTATGGAACAAAGCTGCACTGCAACATGATAAGAAAACACGGACTACTTGAAGGAATTCATCGCCGAAGTTTTTGTAGTCGCCTAATAAAGCAGTTAAGAATACCCCACCATTAGGTGGGGTATTCAAGTTGCTATTTTTTTCAAAAGTGTAACTTCTGAAACTAAGCTTACTCTCGAGGTTTCATGGGGCGAGCCACATTAACCACGAGACTTCTGCCTTCTACCTCTTTGCCATTCATAGCCTCTACAGCTTGATTGGCAGCTTCTTCATTAGCGAACTCAACAAACCCAAAACCTTTGGATCTGTTTGTGCGCTTATCAATAATTACAGTAGTGTTGGCAATTTCTCCATACTCAGCAAATAGATCTTTTAATTGATCGGAATTCACCGAGTAAGGTAGGTTGCCTACATAAAGTCGGTTGTTAGCCATCAACTATTCACCTCCTAATTTTTGAGAGCAAACGGACAAAAGCCCTCGTTTGACGTTGTGAACAGAAAACTCTTTTGGGAAAGCTAACAACAAAGAAGCTCATCTTACAAGAAGTTGCTATTCAACGAACAGGTATATTATAGCACTCCCAGCTGTCAAAAGCATTGTTAGGAACTGATGAATGAGTTTATAGAACTACTAATAGTTGCTTCTGCCTCATTCGGATTTCGAGATGCGATCAGCGCTATCCGTAACTCCTTGGCTCCCGGGAAACCCTTGCAATACCATCCAAAGTGTTTTTTTAGTTGGTGAAAGCTTTGTGGTCCTTTGGCTTTGATATGTAATCTAATATGTTCCGAAAGAGTAGATAAACGTTCTTCTAGACTTGGGTTCGCACTACTAAACAGCCACGGATTACCTAAAGCTGCTCTACCGACAAGAACCCCATCTACACCGTACTGCTTTGCTTTTGCTTTTCCTTCTTGAATAGAAGCAACATCACCGTTGCCAAGGTATATAGTTCCATTTTTCTTAACCAAAGCTGCTACAGACCCGATTGCATCCCAGTCTGCCTTTCCTGTGTAGAGTTGTTTAAACGTTCTGCCATGGACTGTAATTGCTGCAGGGTGTGTTTCAAGGAGAGTAGGAATCCAGGAGTTTACTTCATTCTCTTTGTAACCAATCCTGGTTTTAACTGACACAGGAATTAATGCTCTTTTACCTTTATGTGAAGTATTTAGATTTTCAATATAATTAATTTTTCCTCTATTTAACCCCAGTTCTTCTAAAGTTTGACCGCTAGCCCAGTCTTTTACTCCTTGTTGAGTTTTTCTGATAATTTCCTGAGCTAGCTTGGGAGTGGTTATAAGGGAAGCACCCCCACCTCTTTTAACTACAAGATTAGCAGGGCAGCCCATATTAATATCTATTCCATCAAACCCTAACTCACACACGATATGTGCGGCTTTATAAAAATATTCCAGTTCAGAGCCAAAAACCTGAGCAACTATCGGGTGTTCTCTGTTTGTAAATAGTAGATTTTTGTAGACTTCAAGCCTGCCACGCCACAACGCCTGGACGTGGACGAACTCTGTAAATAGAACGTCAGGATTACCACACCTTTTGACAATTGAACGGAAAGGAGCGTCTGTAACTCCATCCATAGGCGAAAGCCCAATAATTGGTTTAGGTAGTTTTCGCCAAAAATCCATGAAGGTATTATAGCGAAGAAGTGCTGGAAATTGTCTTCAGAAGATCGCTTTTAGTGATAATATCAAGAGGTTTATTGTTACCATCAACAATAACAAGACTACCGACTTTATTTCTCTCCATTAATTCAACAGCCTGAGTAAAAGAAGGAATACGGTTAACTGTTACTACTAATTTCTTCATGTAGTTTTTTACAGGTTCATCCAAATCAGACTGTCTTTCACCCTTTCTATTATTCTTGCCGTTAGCTATAGACTCTTTAACCAGATCTTTTAAATCATAGCGGGAAACAAAGCCAATGAGATGATCATGATCATCTACTATGGGGAGTTTAGCTACCTTCTTATTAGCCATAAGGTTCAGGGCTTTAGAAACCGGAACATCACCAGTGAGAGTAACCAATTCACTATTAGTGAAAATGATCCTACCGTTATGGTTAAATAGCTGATTACGAATAATGTAATTAAATAGTCTTCCGATGGTGGCTATGCCCAAAAATTCTCCCTCTTCATTCAGAACCGGCAAATAATGGATTTTGCTCTCAAGCATAGCCTGGGCTACTTCAGAAAGTGTAGTATCGGGAGATAATTTGGGAGGCATGATGACCGCCCCTTTAAGTTTACTTTTCCTTGTAAGAGACCTGTCTTTAATAAGGTAATAAGGGGTGACTACACCGACAAATCTTTCATCGTCAAAGACAAAAATGGCATCATGGCTGCTGGTAAAGTGAGGCAAAACTTTGGAAAGAGGTTGTGAGGCATCGAACTTAAGAATTTCTTCGGTTTTAAGAATGTTTTTAAGGGTATGTTCCATGTCTGGTCTTTTGTAGCTTCAATTAAACTTTAGCAAAGAATTTATGAAATTTTTCTGAATATTAGAAAATCTGCAGCCGGCCTAATGCTTGAGCGATTTCATTGGCTACATACGTATGTCCCGCCTCTGATGGGTGGATCCCGTCATGGCTGCTGACATACTTGGCAATCCCTTCACCAGTACTTAAAAGAGTGGGATGGTAGCAGTCAATCGTCGGTAAGTTCATCTCTCTGGCAACTTTCAAACCTTCTTCTAAATAGCTCTGAATTTTAGTTGCATGGTTCCAGGCGGTGCTTGTGTCCCAGTTAACTCCTCCAGGACCTTTACCAAAATTCTGTTTTACAGGGGAAATTGTAGCCAGAAACACTACTTTAGCTCTGGATTCGTGTAGCTTCTGAATAACGCTTTGTAAATGATGGCGGTAGTTTGCTTTCCCGCCTTGATTTTCTTCTAATGGGTTATACGCAAAACTTTCGACGATAACCACCTGAGGGTTCGCTTCAGTAATTTTTGGGTAACTCCTATCTTTATAGGTATATGCCGAATTAATCCTTTCTGCAGCCTTTATGACTGTTTCTGCGCCGATGCCATAGTTGAGAAGGTTAAACTGCATGTTTGGGTAGTATTCTTTTAAGGCTTTATTAAGGTATGGCAGATCGGTTCCCATCGTGTCTACCATTGAGTCGCCAACTAACGCAATAGTTACTGAACCTTTTTTTTGAGAAACCGGAGGTTTGGCTGTCTTATCTCCCAGAATCTGGGGTGAACTTTTACGCTCCTGTTCCTGGTCAAAAAGAGTGAAGTATTGCTTCATGGACAGGGATGTATGTTTTGGTTTCTGAAGAGGAGTATTTTTCTGGGCTAAAGTTTTAGCGTGAGTTAAAGAAAGAGGTGAGGTAATCACTTTTTGCGGCTTGGTATCAGTCCAGGGACTGATACCTAAACCAAGAATAATGCCGACAAAAAAAGCAGTAAGGGCGAATTTAAGAGAAATTTTCACACGTTAAAACAATATTTACCAGCTCCATTGTTCCAAAAAAGGGTACATCTTTGCAAGAGCCTGAGCTCGGTGGCTGATTTTTGCTTTGACTTTACTGG
Organism: Patescibacteria group bacterium; assembly: GCA_050942955.1. GTDB lineage: Bacteria > Patescibacteriota > Microgenomatia > UBA1400 > UBA1449 > JBMNOG01. Next base: position 35,921 of record JBMNOG010000008.1, read on the forward strand.
GCAGCTCTCCGAAAGTTTTGGAGTAGCCTTCGGGTATAAAAAGAGGGTCGTATCCAAAACCATGATTGCCGGAAAGTTCAAAACTAATTTTGCCTTCACACTTACCTATGACTAGATGCTCAAGATTTTTGTCAGGGTCTACAAAGGCAAGAGCGCAGATGTAGCGGGCTGTTCTTTTTTCTAGGGGGACATGTTTAAGCAGGGACAGAAGATAGAGGTTGCGGTCATGATCTGAACCTTCATAAAAACGCTTGGAGTGAACTCCGGGTTTGCCTCCCAGAGCATCAACAACCAAGCCGGAATCATCAACTAACGCAGGCAGATTCGTTTTCTCCGCCCAGCCTCTGGCTTTTATTAAAGCATTTTCCTCAAAACTTTTGCCGGTTTCTTCAATCTCGTCATCAATATGTAATAACAATGGATGGGTAACCGTAACACCTAAAGGTTTTAAAGCTTGAGAAAACTCAGCAATTTTGCCTTTGTTAGTACTGCCGATAACGATTGTTTTCATACAGTTTCCCCAGCAAGTTTTCTAAGAAGGGCGATATTTGGTTTGTCCGGTCCGTTGTTATGTATCCCTGGTACTTCAGTTATAAAAGGTTTATTGTGGAGTTTGGGGTGGGTCAGAAGAGCTCTTATTCCGTTAATACCGATTTTACCCTTGCCGATATTTTCGTGCCAGTCTCTGCCGGAACCAAGCGGAGATTTTGAATCGTTGATATGAAACAAGGTGACACGGTTAAGTCCAATAGTCTTTTCAATACTATCAATAAAGTGCATAACCCCCTCTTCGCTATGCAGATCATAGCCTGCAGCAAAAGCGTGGGCAGTATCCAGACAAGTAGAAACTTGGGGGTTATTAATCTCTTCTAAAAGTTCAGCAATTTCTTCAAGCGTGCTGCCGATTTTTTTAGGGCTAGCCGAATTTTCTAGAAGAAGTAAAACATCTTGCGGGATCTGTTGGAGTATCTTTTTAACCTGCGAAGCTACCTGTCCAAGGCCTTCTTGTTTATCTCCTCCTTTTGTTGTACCAATATGAAACATTCCGCCGGCAAGCCCTAGCTTTGAACAAATCCTCATCTCTGCCTTGACTGTCTCTACTGATTTTCTGGCAATTTCTTCGTTTGGGCTGGCAATGTTGATAAGGTACTTTAAGTGAATGAAGCTGGGAATTATTCTATGGGATTTGAGTTTTTGTTTGAATTGCTTTGCTTTAATTTCATTAATATCTGGCACTGCCCACATTCGTGGCGACGAAGCAAATATCTGGAAGCAGTTGGCGCCGATACTTTCTGCACGTTCAAATGCATTTAAAACTCCGCCGCTAACTGAAATATGACCACCGATTTTCATGCCTTGTCTATGTCGAACTTTAGTAAATAAAACAGTCTCAACAGGAAACCTATCATTAAAAGAGAAAGTCCTACCCACAACCATACACTAACGGTTTTTTCCAAAAGTAGCAAGCCAAGTGTTAGAAAAAAACTTTCGGAGAGCTGTATGGTTTTGCTCAACAAAAACTGAAGACCAAAAGGGGACAAAATAACAAAATGAAAAATGAATGGAGTTAAGGTAAGAAGAGTACCACCAGTAATGAAGCTAGTTGCAATGAGAGACAGAATTTCTTCTTTGGATAAGAGTAAAGAAATAGCGGTAAAAGTAAGTATAAGAGTAAGTCCTAAAGCAATAGCAATAAATATTGCACTTTGAACTATAGACTGAAGTTGTCGAAAAATTGACTGCAACTCTTTCGAATTTATTTCAAGTAAAATTGTAAGGGGGATAGTGTCGGGGAGAGTCGTTTGAAACCGAGGGACAAGATCGCTGATGTTCGTTCGTTCTAAAACTCCAAGGTAGTTATTTTTAAGTAAAGTAATATCAATAGCCACATCCGAGGGAATGCGGTTACTAAGAATTGCAGAGTAGCCTTCATCAATTAATGTTTCTCCTAAGTACTTGATCCATTCCGGAGTAATGATTTCCTCAACATGCTTTTCCAAAACCTGAGAGTAAAATGAGTTATCCTCAGATAAGTGCTGGATACTTCTGGTTTGGATAACCGGAGTTATAAACTCATATACCTTAACTGATTGTAGGAGTTGCTTAGTGGGTTCTTTGGATAAGGAAATTGGTAGGGAAACTAAGATAAAGAATGGGACTATAAGTAAAGTTAGAGCTAGACTTAAAACGATATGAATAATTGGCCTCATAGAGATAGAAGCCCATTCTACGACACTTTGTGTTAGTGGAGCAATTGCCAGTTACTTTGCTTCTCCTACATTTGGTCTGTATTGGAGAGCCTCGGCAATGTGGAGAGGTTGAATTATTTCAGTATCTGACAAATCAGCAATGGTGCGGGCTACTTTAATAATCCGGTAATATGACCGAGCAGAAAGGCCCAGATTTTTTACTGCCTGAGCAAGGAGTGACTTACATTCCGAGTCCAGAATGCAAAACTCCTTTATCTGTTTGGTGGATAGGTCTGCATTACAAACAATCGGAAGTTCCAAATGTTTATAGCGTTCAATCTGTTTTCTTCTGGCTTTATTAACTCTTTTTCTAATGCTCTGACTTGGTTCCGAACTATATGTGTCACTTAATTTTTCCACTTCAACTTCAGGAACGGTAACGTGCAGGTCAATTCTGTCCATAATGGGACCTGAAATCCGCTGGCGGTAACGCTCCACCATTGCCGACAAGCAAGTGCAGTGTTTGGTACGGCTGCCAAGATTGCCGCAAGGGCAGGGGTTGGCCGCTGCTATAAGCAAGAACTTGGCCGGAAACTGAAGTGTGCCTGAAGCTCTGGAAATGGTAACAATTCCATCTTCCATTGGTTGACGCAAACTCTCCAAAGCCATTCTGGGGAACTCTAAAAACTCATCCAGGAAAAGTACTCCTCTATGAGCCAGGGAAATTTCTCCGGGATTGGGCTTAGTGCCGCCGCCAATAAGGCCCACCATGGATGTGGTATGGTGAGGACTGCGGAAGGGTCTGGTAGTTATGGCAGAAACCTCTGCTGAAAGTTTACCTGAAACTGAGTAGATCTTAGTAACCTCCAGCATTTCTGATTCTGTCATTTCGGGCAAAATTGAAGGTAAGGTACGTGATAGCATCGTCTTACCTGAACCGGGTGGTCCCATCATAAAGACATTATGCCCGCCGGCAGCGGCAATTTCTAAAACCCGCTTAGCTTGTTCTTGACCTTTAACATCAGCCATGTCAAAAGATGAAAGAATAGTTTCCTGGTTTGATCTTATGACTTGATGAGGAGTAGGGGCTATAGGATCTTCGTCTTTGAGGTGTTTTATAAGAGTCCGGAGGTTAGGAACCGGAAGAACGGTTAAGTTGCTAATCATAGCTGCCTCTTTAGCATTCGCTTCCGGTAGGATAACTGTTTCAAGTTCAAGCTCCTTTGTAAGTAGTGCCAGAGGTAAGGCGCCGTTTGTGTGTCTCAGTGATCCGTCCAGTGAAAGTTCACCAAAAACCAGACACTGTTCCAGATTATTCGGTAACTGCTTGTCAGCCATAAGAATTCCCAGGGCAATCGGCAAATCGTATGCTGGTCCTTCTTTAGGGAGATTGGCTGGGGTGAGGTTTACTGTAATGCGCTTGTTGGGAAAGGTACAACCGGAGTTTTTGATGGCTGTACGTACCCGTTCACATGCTTCTTTGACTGCTTTACCTGGAAGGCCAACAATAAAAAATCCTGGGAAACCCTGGTCTGGAATATCTACCTCCACCTCTACTAAAACAGATTCCAATCCAATAGTAGCTCCGGAATAAACTCGTGCAAGCATACATAAAGTATAGGCTGATATTTTAGAAAATATCAATGAGAGGCTTCCAGTTCCTGGAGTTTTTGCCTTGCTTTTAAGTGATGTGCATCAAGCGACAAAATGTTTTCATATTCTTTTCTTGCCAAGTTAGAAAAGCGATTTTCTTCATAAAAAGCGGCGAGCTCCAGACGGGAGTAGACATTGGTCGGTTCAGCAAGAGTAGCTCTAAAAAGATTGGTATAGCGACACTGTTTATCAAATACATCGCAGTACTTAAGTTTTTCTAAAAAATCCTGTGCAGTCTTGCAGGTAGAGGGGGTTAGGTAGCGCTTGTCTCCCTCATAAAAAGCCAGATTTTTAACCTGCGTCTCTACATTAGAGTTTTCAGGGAGAAGTTTTTGAGCGAGAGTAAGTTCTTTTAGGGCTGCAGTTTTTGCTCTCATCCTGGCAAAAATAATCCCATTACCCAGGTGTTGTCGGCCAATCATGTATCTAAAAGCCAACTGGAGATGCTGTCTTTCACTGGACGTGTTAGTAGCTAAAATAATACTGAGAGTGTAGTCCGGTTCACTAATTTCCGTAGGGGGAGTGCAGACAACTTTGTATGTGTACCCATTAGGTTGTAAGTAGAAAACTTCCCCATCCAAACCTAACTGCTCAATTATATAACCACTAACCTCTACGAGGTATACTGGTTTTCCCTGTTTAACACTCCAAGAAATAATATCTCCGATTCTTTGCGGATTTTGCTTGTAAGAAAATCTAGAGAGGTTTTGATAATTTTTCTGGAGCTGGACTGTTATTGGAATGATCGCTACATCTGTCCGGTTCTTGTTTACACTTTGTTCGTAAAAAAGAGAAAAACAGGAAATATCTGAAAAGCAAACCAATACTGAGTCGGGTTCGAGGTTGGCTAACACAGACTGTGCGTAACCGGAGGTAGAAGAATAGTTTTTTAAATTAACCTCATAGTAATTACTGACTAGCAACTGTAAAGGGATGATGAAGAAAAGAAACGCAAACTTCCGAATATGACTATATGTATTAAAAACTGCGGCGATTCCAACAGAAATAAGAACTCCCAGTATAACGTAGCCCATCAAGTACATTCTTTCTGTAAGACCGGTAATCTGAAACCGTTCAACAGTTGCCGAACTATCAGTAGGAAATGTTAGGTAAAAAGCCGGAAACAGACACGAAAGTCCCAAAAGGAGCAGTATGCCCCAGCGTAAGTTCTTAACTCTTTGTTTAATAAGACTAATGCAGCCTACAGCCATTAAAGTCAGGGATAGTATGCCGAAATGATTAGGGAGGAAGTGGGTTAGATACAACTTTAGAGACTGAAAGTTTTCAGGCAAATAAAAGCCGGTTAAGTATGCTCGAGTTTCTGTCCCGTCTACAGTGGTAATTCCAGCGTAATCCTTTCTTGTAATCATCTCCCATAATCCGGTTAAGGTAGGCTTAAAGTACCAGGAAACTGGTGAGTCGGATACTTGAAAGATAAAAAGCAGAGTATAAGACATTAAAAAACTGACTAAAGCAGTGGTAATGCCCAGAAGAAATGTTTTGAGATTATGAAAATGCAGCTTAGGTTTGAACGAGACAAATAAAGGAAGCCAGAAAAGAAATAGCCCTGGCAGGAGGAGAACAATAGTCTGATGATGCGCCATGGCTAATCCTAAAACTATGGAAAAAAATAGCCATATTTTGAATAAATATTTCGGATCACTTTTTCTTCCTATTACTTTAGTTGTTAAAAACAACAAAATTGTCGTAAAAAAAATATGCAGTGAGAACACTTCAAGAAGATTAGCATAGTTCCAATAGAGAAATGAGAAACCTAAAGTTAGTGTGCCTATGACTGCTGCCAGCTGTTGGATAGTTTGTGAAATCCGTTTAAATACCAGCTTTATTAGGATTAAAGCAGTAAGGTAGACAAATCCAAGACTAAGCGCTTGAAGCAGTGCTGAGAGAAGATTTGCTCTCAGAGCTACACTTCCGGGTATGGGCAGATGGGTGGAGAAAAAGGTCAAGAGGGTAAAAAGAGGATAGCCAGGAGGGTGGGACACCCCGCCAAAATAGCCTGTAGTAATAAGTTCATCTGAATCTGCGTATCCTGTGGGGTATGCAGAAACGGTAGTTAGATAAATCAAAAAGACAAGTAATGCGATGAGTATAGTAGTGTACTTTTCCTGATATTTTCTAAGAAGTTGAAGGTTGAGCATTTAATCAAAGAAAACTAGGGTCGCTATTCCTAAAAACAGGCAGTAGTAACCAAACAAAGAGAGTTTGTTTTTTAAAATAATTTTGCGAAATACTCCCAGAGCTGCATATCCGCTTAAAAAGGCAGTAGTAAAGCCTAAGAGATAGTTTACAGCTTCAGCTCCTGAGATGTTCACAATATTACCTATATCCAATATTAAGGCTCCAGCTATCGCCGGAATTGCTAGGAGAAATGAAAAATTAAACGCTTCCTCGCGACTAAGGTTTCTCATAATGCCTATTCCTACCGTCGACCCTGACCTTGAGATGCCGGGCACAATAGCAAAAGCCTGCCCAAGCCCTACAAGCAAACCATCTTTCCAACTCATACTATTTTTAGGTTTGTGAAAAGCAAGATACTTGTCGGTTACTAAAAGGATAGTAGCGGTAACTAAAAATCCTAGTCCAATAAAGGTTAGAGAAACAAAAACAGTGTCAACATAATCTTTTAAAAATAAGCCTACAACTACAGCCGGCACAGTTCCGATAGCAATATAGGTAACTAATGAGGGGATTTCTGCCGGCTTTCTTTTATATAATGCTGCAGCAGTAGTATATAAAAGTTCTAACAGTTTTTTTCTAAAAAAAATGAGGACTGCCAAAAGTGTTCCCAGGTGCAAGACAATATCAAACGTAACAACGTTTTCAGTAACGTTTAAAAGATTCTGTACCAGCCCCAAGTGGCCTGAGGATGAGATGGGTAGGAACTCAGTCAAACCTTGCAGTACCCCCAAAAGTAATACTTGAGTAAGTGTCACCGATAAAAACTATAGGAACACAATTCATGTGCCCCTATAGTAAGATATACAAATAGTTGTTACTTTCCTTTTACTTCGTCCCGGAACCGTTTATACCACTGCATTAGAATTTCTGAAACAACATCCTTTGCCCCTAAGCCAATAGCCAAACCTAAGCCTAAAGCGAGCATAGCTACAAACCCAATAAACAGAATATTGATAAATTCTTTAGCAATACCGAGTTCGTTAAAGGCTGCCATACTAGCAAGCACAATCATGGTGTAGCTGGCAATTTTACCAAGCAAACGCCCCATTCTGGCATCAATCTGCGCTACAGCTCCCTTAACTAGCCGTTCTATAAACCCAGCCAAAAGTACCCCTATAGCTAAGACAAAAATAGCGGAAACAACATTAGGGATGTAGGCTAAAATGTTGTTTAGAACCGTGGAGATAGTCGGTAGTCCGAGAATATTAATTGCAGCAACAGTGAAAATAAGGATAAGAACCCATTTTAAGATGTTGCCAACAATCTCCTCAATCTGACTCTTTACTTCAGCTTTTTTTAGAAACTTCTCAAAATCAGTGTTTTTTGACAGTTTCGAAAGGTTAATTGAGTTTAAAACTCTAATAGTTAAAGCTTTAACCCAGCTAGCCAGAATCAGACCTACTAAAAATACTAAGATTGCTCCCAGGAGGTTTGGGAGGAAATTGTAGATAACTGAGAAAATGTTTGAGGTAGCGCCAACAAGGGCGTCCTGTAAAGACATAGAACCATTCATAAAAATCACCCCCTTTCCGAGTTAGCATTATTTTTCAAGATATAGGGCATAAAGTCAAGGGTTATACTTAATTTTATATGTTTAACAAGCCTAGCGTAAAAAATAAAAGGTTGATAAATTAACAAATAAGATGTATTTGTTTTTATAATCTGATATAATAATGGTGCTTTAAAGATAGGACAATGGCTCTTGGTTTTGCGTAGCAAAACCAAGGGAGGAAAGTCCAGGCAGCAGGAAACAGAGTGGTCTGTGCAAGCAGGCACCGTCTTAACAAGGCGGCTAGTTAGAGCAACAGTGACGAACTCTCGTTCTGCAAAGAACTGAAGAGGTGAAACGCTGACTAAGGGTCAGACCTTTTATTCTTAATTGAATGAAAGAGTGGCAATCCTCCTTGCTGCAATCTTCGACCGATTCGCATAAGGATGTTTCCCCGATCTTGCGCAAGCAAGGCGAATCAAAGTTAGAGAGCTTAGAGAAATCATTGTCTTAAACAGAACCTGGCTTACGTATCTTTAAAGCATGTAAAGAGGAACTAATGTTCCTCTTTTTTGTGGTTTTCAAAGGAATGATTATTCTTTCGCCTTACTTCAGAAAGCAGAAAGCCTTCGCAAAACAGTCCTTTGTCCTGAAAATTGCTTTGAAGTTCTTCTTTTATCTTCTGTTCAATTTGAGAGCGGTAGGTGGTAAGTTGCTCGTAGGTGACCTCAGAAATTATGGAAAGTATCTTACTGCTTGAAATTGGCCTGACTACTTTAGAAATAAAGTTTTCACCAATGTTTTCCCAAATTTCCGGTGCCTTATTTTTATTGATCTTGAAAAGAATTGATCCTTCAATTTCTATTTCAGCACCATCTTTTGTGATTGCATTAATAGCTTTACTTCCCAAAGCCTCTTTATGAGTGGCCTCAAAGCTACTACTGATGTTGTATTCCAGAATTTGGGCGTTAAACAGTTTAGCGATTTGCCAGAAGGGAATTTTTAGGTGAAGTCCCGGTCCCCAGGTGCGGTTTAGGACTCCACGGCCCCGGTCGTAAAGACAAGCAATATGTCCTGGAGGAACAGAGATAAAAAACCCTCCTACCACCTCGTCCACAAAGAATGAAACTACCATTTTGTCAAATTCCATAGTTAAGTCATTATATTGATAACCGACTGAAAAATACAACTGCGTATTATAACAGATTATCCCTATAAGTTATACTCTATGATATTATTTGGCCTTCTCTTTAGCTTCTGAAGCTTTGGGAGGACTGTCTTATTTTTTACCGGGTTTTTCTTCAGGTCTTTCGTTAAGGGCTTTGCTCCAGAAATAGAGCTGTTTTACCAGGGAAAAAACGATAGAAAATGAAACTGCAGTAAGAACGAACAGTGTTACTCCTGAAGGAATGAAGGCAGAAACTAAAAGGGAAATTAAAGGTAGAAAAATCTGAATTTTAATGTCCTGCTTGTTGCGGTCGGGCGCCATTACCGAGGTAATTATTTCATATAGTAGCAAAACTAAAGCAAGGGTGAAATTTAAGGGCCAGCTAACAGTGGTGAGATTATGTTTGCCTCCAAACTGGGTACTTACTGAAGTTAACTTAAACGTTGAAGTGTAAAGGATTTCCGGACCTTGAAGAAAAACAGCTTCTCTGAAAAAACGGTTTAGAGCTAAGATAATCAAAAAATGCACAAAAAAACTCACAAAGGAAAAGATCGCTGCAGGCTTACTTAATTTTGAAACCTTTTTTATAGTTTCTTTCCGAACTGGTCCCTCGGGGTATGCCTTTTTAATTTCTTTAATTTTTTTCTCCAATTCTTTGTTTTCTTTATAGGTCTTGCCTGAAGCTAGGGATACCGGAATCCAGAGAATCCTAAATAGTAGCGTAAGGCTGATGATGATTACACCAAAATCTGCAAAACCAGGATTAACCCTTTCGGCTAGAGCATAAAGGGTTAGAAGAATATTGGCGATAGGTTGATAGACGCAAATAAAAAACCACTTAGCAATAAAAACCATACTTTAAACTTTACTATTTTCCCCTAAAGGCTATTATTGCACGTTTATTGGCTGAGAAACAAATATAAGAGGAAATTACGTAAGTTTTGAGTATATTTTTTGACGGGCTTTATTCCAGAGTTTTTCCCGGCGGCAAAGGTAAGCAACATCCTTTTTGCTTACCAGGAGTTGTTCAACAATTCCTTCTAAAAATAGGGTGTTTTGGGAACCTTTTACCAAGATAGTCTCTCCGTGTCTGAGGAAGTCTTCTGAGGTTAAAAGGTCGGCTGCCCACTGAGGATCGAGGGTTTTAAAAAGAGTACGGTTTTCCTTGTAACCATTTTGCATCAGGATTGGCCAAACAAAAGCCTCCATTTGAGGTCCAATAAGAATAACTCTCCTAATGTTGTTTTCAATAATTGCATTAGCTACAGCTTCATGCTCTTTCTGGGTTACCTTTCCCAGTTCCCGCATATCACCTAAGACTGCAATAGTTTTGCTGCCGCCAAGTTGGCGTAAAGCAGTTAAAGCATCACTAGCTGCCACACGGCTACTGTTGTAGGAACTATCAATAATGGTTGTAGCTTTTTTACCTGCAAAAAGACTCATTCTTCCCGGTGGAAGCCGCCAGGTTTTTAGAGTGTTTTGAATGGTTTCATAGGGAATATTAAAAAGGTACCCAAGCACCAGAGCCATTCCCAGCCCGTACATATTAGCCTTAGTAAGGATAGCTAGGGGGAATGAAAGGGTGATCTTTTCAGGGTAGTTTTGTGTTAACCCAGGTGTAGTAGTTGGAAGTTTCTTTTTAAGTTTAGCTAACTGATTGTAGTTAAGAGAAAAAACAGTTTCTGTCCCGGAAAGATTGATATTATGCTTAACAAGATTAACCGCAGCTTCAGGGTTTGCATTTAAACTTACAAAACTAATTGGGGCTTTGACCCGTTTTAATTCGCTTTCTATCTCTTTTGCCTCTCCATTCACCAATGAAAAACATCTTGTTCTCTCAACTGCAAAACCGACATCAAAAAGCATTTGTTTAATAACTGTACTTATATCTTCCCCAGGAAAGTTTTCAGTATGGCAGGGGTGGGCGCTGACCCAGCAGGTGATATCTGGTTCAATAAGGCGGGTATGGGCTTGCATCTCTCCCCAGCGGTCAGAATCCATTTCGCAAAGGTATACAGTTTCCCTGGGAACCTGCCATATCTTAAAAGGTGCTAGGAAAATGAGTTTAAGCCATTCGATTAGGCTAAAAGATTGCTGCTTTAAGCCTAAAATATCAAGTGGGATAGAAGTAACGGCGTTAGCTTTGTGAGCAACTTTAACAGAAGCTTTAGTTTGCAGAATAGCTTTTAATAGTGAAAGGGTAGTAGTTTTTCCGGCACTGCCAATAATGGTGATAACTAAAGGTTTCCACCTCTTTAAAACTATTTTTGCCCAGAATTGGAAATAGCCTGCTAATAGAAAATACAACCTTACCTTATTCATATATATAGCCTAGTACTGCTGGTAAAGGTTCTTTGGTTGCAGGATGACTCTAAGCAGAGAAGAAAATGAAAGAGAGCCGTTAGTTTCGCCAAAGAGATCAGTGAAAAGCGAGCTGAACTTATACTCAACCACTTGAAAACGTTCCAGGTTTGCCAGTAGTTTTGCCTGATAAAGGGCTTCATCTTGATTACCAAGGCTATCAACCAGTTGAAGATCTTTTGCTTGTCTCCCTGAATAAATTTGTCCGTTGGCAATGTTTCTAATGTTTTCTTCCGGAAGGTTTCTGCCGGAAGCTACACGGGAAATAAACAGGTTGTAAGTATTTTCGTTAAGAGTTTCAATAATCTCATTTTCTTCTTCAGTGATAGGCCGGGATTCATTTAAGATATCTTTATACTCCCCCTTTTTAAATGTAGTCTTGCTAACTCCCAGTTTTTCATAGAGCTTCTCAAGATTGTAGGTTTCCATGATAACTCCAATAGAACCGGTAAGAGTGGCGGGGTTAGCAACAATGTGGTTAGCGGCTGAGGCAATATAGTAACCGCCCGAAGTTGTCATATCTCCCATAAGGAAAACAACAGGAATACCTGTCTCTCTCTTAAAATTAGTGATCATCTCGAAGATACGATCAGAAGCTACCGGGGAGCCTCCGGGTGAGTTGATATCAATTATTAGAGCTTTAACTAAAGGATCTCTTTTTATCTGGGCGAAAATCCGCTGGAACTTATCGGGTGAGATAATTGTGTTAGTAGTTCCAAGAACAGTCTGATTGCTGTCTGAAAGAATGAGGCCTGAGAGTTGAGCTATAACGATTTTATCCTGGCCGCCTTCGTTTCTTATAACCCTTTCTTTAATGTAGTTCTCGTTGCCATCTCCGTTAAAGACAAAGCCGCTTACAAGAGAAAGAATGGTGAGTAGTATTGTGATTACGATCGTGTAAAGAAGCAGAGTTCTAATAATGGAAATTACCTTGCGGAAAACCTCTCTGAAAAATGTAAGAACTGCCTTAACCATAGTAAGAGAATGATATCATAAAACTTACTTGGTCTAACCTGGAAGTTTGAATTATGAGAATAACTAAGCTGGTATTAGCAGCAGTAAGCGTCATATTTATTAGTAGTATTTGCTACTTTGGTCTATTGGGAGCTAACTTCGTGAATTTAGTTCAGGGATTAAAAGACAGAGATTTGAGAAAAACTATTCAAGCCTCTAAAAATATTACCTTTTTAACCCAGTGGCAGGACATGTTGTACTCTGATTCATCAGGTTTTTGTAGGGTGTTACTTCCAGTAAGAGCTTTAAGACAGGGCTCACTCCTTGTACTAGAGGCTTCAAATTTGTCTCAAAAAGGGTTGGCCACATTTCAGGGTTTACTGAAAAATGATTCAGAACGGTTTTCAACTAATTGGAGTGAAGTTAGCAGTAAATTGCCTGTTTTACTTACGCATGCTCAAGAGTTACAAACCACTCTTTCTTCAGACTCAATTGGAAAACTGGCAAAGCTTGCCGGTAAAGAACAAGATTTGACTAAGATTAACAATGTCCTAAACAAGTTAACTCAAAATCATGATCTGCTTACTGCTCTAGCAACTATCTTTCCTCAAGTAGTTGGAGTTAACGGTAGTACACACTACACTATTCTTCTTCAGAACAATATGGAGATACGGCCGACCGGTGGTTTTATGGGTTCTTATGCTCAGATTTTTTTTGAGAAAGGTGGGCTAAAAAACTATCTGGTGGAGGACATTTATGTTCCTGATGGTGCCATTATAGGGCATGTTAATCCGCCGCCGCCTATCCAACAGGCATTCAAACAAGGGTGGTGGAGATTGAGAGACAGTAACTGGGATCCGGATTTTCCTAAGGCGGTAGAGACAATAAGCTGGTTTTTTGAAAAAGGAGGAGTGGATGTGGGTGATGGAGTTATTGCCATTAATCTAGCTGTGGTTGAAGATATGCTAGCTATACTGGGAGAAATTAATCTTCCTGATTATGGTCAGGAAGTTTCAAAAGAAAACCTATATGCTATAGCTCAGTATGAAGCAGAGCGCGACTTTTTCCCTGGATCTACCCAAAAAAGAAACTTTCTTAACTCTCTAGCTAACTATCTACTGCTGCATGTTGAAGAACTTAGCTTGGATCAATTGACACAATTGCTGGGGGTACTGGGTAAACATCTGGAAAATAAGGGAATTCAGTTTTATTTTGAAGACCAAACTGTTCAGGAGATTATTACCAACCATGGTTGGTCAGGGAGAATTGTACCTGCTATTGCTGAGGCTATAACCAAAGATTACCTGTATCTAGTAGAGTCAAACCTTAGCTCCAACAAAGCTAATTGCTGTGTTGCTAGAGAGGTATATCAGAAGGTTGTGACCGGACCCGAGGCTTTTAGAGTTGAAACAGAGATCATGTTTACTAACCAAAGTCCTGTAGAGAGGGCAAGGCCGCCAAAATTCTGGGGCGGTGACTACCGTAACTATCTTAGGATTTTGCTTCCTAAGACGGCTCAGCTTAAAAGTTTGACTATCAATGATAGAGAGCTTGGGAACAAAGAAGTTGAGGTAAAACTAAGGGAATCTTCCCAGCTCAAAGAGTATGGTTTTTTTGTTGAAGTTCCTCATTTACAGGAAGTAAACGTAAAATTTGCTTACGTACTTCCCGGAACAACTGATGAAGGGTATCAAATATATATACAGAAACAGTCCGGACTCGCTCCATACTGGTATACCTTGGACTACAATACTAATGGGAATATTCAGCAAACTAAAAGATTAATAGATAGGGATCAGATATTTGAATTTAAGTAGTTACTCTCTATGGTAAAAGTTCTCATAATAGTCTTATTTGCCTCAATCTTTTTAAGTAAACCGGTTACTGCCCAACACATGTCTGTTAGTGTTGATGAAAATCCGGTAAATACGCACGAGGGAATTATGGTAGATATGGGAAAGGATATTAATCTTATTGGGAAAAAAGTGACCGACGATACACTTCTAGTTGCCTCGAAAGTGAGAACGCAAAATGAAGTAAAAGGCGACCTTATTATAATTGGGGACAGAGTTGTTGTTGATAGTCTGGTGCATCAGGATTTAAGGGTAGTAGGAAGAGTAATTGAAATTAACGGAGAGATTCTAGGCAACGTAAGTCTTGTTGGTGGTGAAGTTAAACTGGGTAAAAGGTCCTTACTTCATAAAAACGTCACGCTTGCAGCTAGCACTCTTTATGTCGAAGGTAAGGTAGAGGGTTTAGTTACGGGTGTAACTGGAACTGCCTTACTTAACGCTACAGTTGCTTCTCCTTGGAAGATTTGGAGTAATGAACTTGCGTTAGGTGAGGGCTTTAGCAGTGAGAGCACTCTAACATATCACTCACCTCATTCTGCAAAAATTGAGAAGGCACTTGCCTCTGTTGGTGTTGTACATGTTCAGGAGGGTATTGAAAGCCTTCCCTTTGTAGTTTCTTTAAAAAGGGTGCTGGCAAAAGCCTATTTTTGTTACTGTCTTGTTAGTTTTGGAATCGGCCTTTTTATTTTACATTTATCTCCAAAACTATTTGAGGAGCTGGTTGAGTTTAAAAAAGGCGTTCAGATTGTACTAAGAGGGCTGCTGATAACATTAGGTATTCTTGGGATGATGGTTTTATCTTTTACTACCATTGTCGGTATACCTTTAGGGTTTATACTGCTTTCAGTTCTGTTTTTTGCTCTATTTCTAGGGCAAATTGTTGGCACTTATTTTTTAGGTAGAAAAATTGGCGGCAGTAGACACTCGGCAATAATCTTACTGTGGGGGTATCTGCCGTGCCTCTTGTATATCTGGTCGCTGACTGCAGTTGCAGTGTATCATATAGGTTTAACAGTGCTTACTGTGGGTTTAGTATGGACAAGTATCCAAGAAAAGAGGTTTACCTTTTTGAAAGAGTGAGTTACTTTATAGTAGTAGCTGCTTGCGACTAACAAGAACTATGAAACACAAATACATTACAAAGCAAAATCTTGGAGTTTTGATCGCTCTTTCTCTGTTTGCTGTAACAGTAGCCATTTTTAACTGGAAAGGGTATACGGACACTGCTTCCAAACAAATAAAACTGAATACTGAAAAAGAACCTGCTAAAAGAGAAGATACTGAAGTTTCAGTAAGTGATGTTAATATTTCAGGTCAGATCATGTTTGTGAAAGATAAGAAATTGTTTGTATTGGATCCTGAGTCCAACGAAGTCACGGAGCTGGTTAGCAAACCGATAGTAGAGCATCCCGGGGTGCTCGAGGATGGGAGAGTCTATTTCTGGCAGGAAGAAGCAGGGGTCTACTCAAGGCTTTATCTTCAAAAAGGAAAGATATTTGAGAGATTTCATATTCCTATTGAACCCAAAGACGGCAGTTTAGGGGTAGGCACGCCGCCAATTGTGGCTTCAAGCGGAAAATTTGTAATCTTTGCTTCAGATCGGGAAGCGGTTGATAACTACTACCGCCGGGCTCTCTATAAATATGATTTAGAAAAATTAGAACTTTCTAAATTAACCGACAACACTGTTATGACTGTGTATGAAATATTTATCAGTCCCAGCACTGATTACATAGGCTTTACTTTTCAGAATATTGAGTCAAGCAAGGGTGCCAGTCCGAAAGCTTTGGGAATTGTGGTAACTGAGACAAAAACTGTTAACCTTTATCCGAAGATTCAAGTTAACAATGTTTCTATTGCCTTTTCTTCTGACAACAAACTTATCTATCTCACAGCCCAGCAAGGTCCGGCTGTATTTGACCTTAGTAAAGGTAAGATAACAGATAGTCTTGATGGTGGGGTTTTGCGTGGCGCAAGCCCGGATGGTGTTTTAGCTATTGAGGAAGAAATTGACTCCAGCAACCTTACTTTTATTGAAAGTTGTGGTTTAGAGGACTCTAGGGAATTTATACAAAACAACACTCTTGTTTTTGTCGCATATGAAGATGGAGAACTAGGTGAAGTGAGTAGAGTCAAGTCAGATGAATATGCTGCTGTCTTTCCTCTAAACCGCTCTCAGTACTTATTCTCACCAGACAGTTCTGAGGTTTTAATAATATATCGAGACAAAGACCACTGCGAACCAGTTACCGGTATTTTGAATCTCACAACCAAATCAATTACTCCTCTTGATGTAATCGGGAATGCACCGGCTTTTTGGTTGGGTGGAGAGTAAGTATTCAGGTGTAAGACTACAACAATGACAGGATAGCCTTTAGGTGCTAAGCTTAGATAATGATAAAAATACTGTTGTTTCTTCTTAAAAAGGGCTTAATCATTTTTATAATTTTTCTGGTTTTAGGCAGATTTTTCTTTCCTAAGATTGTGGAAAATGGTGTTATCTCTCCAGCCAAAGAATTGCCTCTAGTGGGTCAAGTTTTAGGAACTACGTGGGAGAGGGCCGGAACAATCCCTCCGGTTATTACCCAAAAGACTGTGGAGTTCTCAGATAAAGTAGAACATGTCAATTTACCTCTTAACGAGACGATTGAAAATATTACCAAAAGCGAGAAACCGGGTGAGACCATCTCTGATATCATTGAAAAAAGTATTGATGAAAAGGTTAATTCTGTTAAAGATTTACCTGAGCATGCCGTAGAAAAATTAAAAAGCGAGCTTAGAAAAGAAATGTACAGCCAGGTATGTCAGAATTGGGAAGAGTTAGAGAGTACTAGTAGTGCTGAAACAAACTAGTTATTCTTTCCTAAAATATTGTTTTTACAACCTAAATTATTTAGGTCCCAGGCCTGATTTTTGGATTTTTTGTTACAATAGGTGTATGCAAGAAATAAAAGAAAAATTTGACCAGTTGAATAACAAGGTTGTCGCTCTTTCAGAAAAGCTTAACATCAATGAGAAAAAAGCGGAAATTGCCGGGCTTGAAAATGAAGCTGCCCAACCCGAATTTTGGAATAATCCTCAAGCAGCTCAGGATAAAATGCAGAGACTGAGCCAGCTTAAAGAAGATATTGAGGCAGTGGAAAGACTTAAAAAGATTAGTGAGGAAAGTCGCCAGACCTTGGAGCTTTTTAACGGCAATTTATCCAATGAAGAAGTAGCCGTACTTGAAAAGGATTATGAAACTGCCAGTAGCCTTCTGGCTAAACTCGAACTACAAACATACCTTTCCTCTCCGTACGATAACAAGAACGCCATTTTCTCAATTCACGCGGGACAGGGGGGAACAGAAGCCTGCGACTGGGCTTCTATGCTACAGCGTATGTACCTTAAATACTTTGAGAATAAAGGTTGGAAAACCACTTTAGTTGACGAAAGACCCGGAGATGAGGCTGGCATTAAAAGTGTAACCTATTTGGTGCAAGGCCGGTTTGCTTTTGGTTACCTTAAAGGCGAGAAGGGAACTCACAGACTTGTCCGTCTGTCACCGTTTAACGCTGACAATCTGCGTCAGACTTCTTTTGCAGGAGTCGAGGTTTTACCTTTACTGGATGAGTCAACAGAATTGAATATTAAGGATGAGGATATCGAATTTGAGGCTTTCCGTTCAGGTGGTCATGGCGGCCAGAATGTTAACAAAGTTTCAACAGCTGTACGCCTAAAACACATTCCAACAGGAATTACTGTGGAATGCCAGGCTGAGAGAACGCAAGTACAAAACCGCAAGATAGCTATGCAGTTGCTTCAAGCTAAACTTTGGGAAATTGAAGAGGCTAAACGAAAAGAAAAGCTGGCAGATATTAAAGGAGATCATAAAGTTCATGGCTGGGGTAATCAGATTAGGTCGTATGTGCTCCATCCTTATCAAATGGTTAAAGACCTTCGTACGGATGTGGAAACCTCAGACACTGAAGGTGTTTTAAACGGCGATTTGGAGAAGTTTGTACAGGCGGAAATCAGACTTTAATCTCTGTAAGTGGTGTCTTTCTACGCTTGTGTTTGCTACTGTGTCAATGATATAGTGAACGCATTCGCATTATATAGTTGCTTTCATGTATATGGTACAAGCACAACCTGCTCCTAGTAATTCCGTTGATACTAATACAACCCCCAGTCCGTCTCCGGTAAATTCCGATCAGGTTGTAATCGAACCTAAAGTTCAGAAATCTTCAATTCTAAAACCGGTTACAGATGACCCAGTTACAGAAACTAATGAAAGAGGTAAACCTATGAATAAACTAGTAATTGTAGGACTTTTTTTAGTAGTACTTCTCGGAATTGGCAGTGGTTATTTTCTATCAGTAACGATGGCAGGTACTTCCGGTGGTCTTGGATATGAACCAGGGCTTAAGAGAGAGGTTTCAAAAGAAGAGATTACTGTTGGGACCAAAGTTGGCGTTAGAGATGAAAGTACATTTAAAGACAGCGGCGAAGGTATGCTGCAAAAGGGTGGCATAGATGGAGAGGGATCTCACCACCTGGTGAGGCCAGGCGGAGATTCTCAGACAATTTACATTACCTCGTCTGTTATTGATTTAGACCAGTTTATTGGTAGAAAAGTAAAAGTTTGGGGTGAGACTATTGGTGCTCAGAAAGCTGGCTGGCTTATGGATGTGGGCAAACTGGAAGTCCTGGAGTAAATTGCCTTCGAAGTTCAGAGCCAGATCTGAACATATTTACATTACTTGGTGCATAGTGGAAAATAAAATAATAACTGAATATACTAAAAGTAGCCTTCTGTATGTCTCAGATAGTATTTGACAACGTTACCTACACTTTTCCTAACGGAACCAAAGCAGTTGATAGAGTTTCTTTCGTAGTTGACGAAGGAGAATTTATTTTTTTGGTTGGTCCTTCTGGGTCTGGGAAAACTACACTGCTCCGTTTGTTGCTTAGGGAAATTTTACCCACTCAGGGAAAAATATTGCTCGATGGGGAAGAGGTAAGTAAGAAAAAGGGAGTATCAACAGAAAAAGCCAGGCGCAAAATCGGAGCTTCTTTTCAGGACTCAAAATTACTGCTAGACAGAACAATTGAAGAAAACATTGCGTTATCCATGGAAATTGTAGGAAAGAAAAGCAGCGAGATAAAAGAATCCGTCCAGGCTGTACTGGATTTGGTTGGTTTGTCTGATAAAGCTGAGATGTTTCCGGCTCAGCTATCCGGTGGCGAGATTCAAAGGGCAGGGATTGCAAGGGCAGTTGTAGGTGATCCCATTATCATTTTTGCTGATGAACCAACAGCTAACCTTGATGAAGAGGCTATGTGGAAAATTATTTCACTAGTTAAAGAAATCAACCGCAGTGGTAAAACTACTATTGTTGCTACTCATAACGCTGAAGTAGTAGCCTCCATGGGAGAAAGAGTTTTACGTTTAGAAAAAGGGAAGCTGGTGGAGGATACTAAAACAAAGAAAGAAAAAAAAGAAACAAAAAAGAAATAGCCTATGTCAAAAACAATTAGAACTACACTTCATCAAATCAGGCGTACTCCATACCAGGCTTTAGTGGCTACTATTATTCTCAGTTTATCTTTTTTTGCGGTAGCTGTTTTTTCTCTTATCTCGGCCGGGTCACATCAGGTTCTGAAATATTTTGAGGCTGCTCCTCAAGTAATCGCCTTCTTTGAAAAAGGAAAAGACCTTTCAGATGAGGATATATCACGTATCCGCAATCGCCTTGAAGCTACAGGCAAGCTGTCTTCTTTTGAGTATGTTTCTACCAGGCAAGCTGAGCAGATATATAAAGAGAAAAATAAAAACGACCCTCTCCTTAATGAACTCGTTGACTATAAAATCCTACCGCCTTCAATTGAAATTTCAGCTGTTGAGATTTCGGCTCTAGGAGAATTAAAAGATATTTTGGCTGCGGAACCTTTGGTTACAGATATTGCTTTTTATGAAGATATTGTCGGCCAACTTTCTGTTTGGATCCAGAATATCCGCTATTTAGGGTTAGGGATGGTAGGCTTTTTACTACTCCTTTCAGTATTGCTGTTAGTGGTTATTATCAGTATGAAAGTGAAAAACAAGCGCCGTGAAATTGAAATTATGCGTCTGCTCGGAGCCTCAAAATGGTATATTCATGGGCCATTTCTCCTGGAGGGGATGATTTATGGCTCATTTGGTGCCTTTTTCGGTTGGCTGGGGGCTTTTACTGTTCTTCAGTACAGCACCCCAATGATAGTTGATTGGCTCCAGGAAATTATCACCTTCCCAATTGATATGGTATTTTTATTGGTTCTTCTCGTTGGTATGGTTTTAGGCGGAATGGTGATTGGTGCTTTCAGTAGTTTAGTAGCTGTCAGAAGGTTTTCTCGCGTCTAACCATGTCAAAACTAGCCCAACTTACTTTTGGAAGCAGTCTTCTGAGGAATATCCTTCTAGCTGTCTTGTTGTTTTTCTTGGCTAATAATTTTATTTTTACTCCCTTAAACCTACATGCTGAAGAGAGTGATAACAATCAATCACCCCAGTACTGGTTAGATAAGATTGCAGAATATGAGAATAAGATTAAAGAAGCCCAAGGTCAGCAGAAAACCCTAGCTTCTACGATTGAAGTTCTGAATAACCAGATCTATCTGACCGGGGTTAGAATTTCAAAGACTAAAAGTGAGATTGTTAACCTTCAAGCTCAGATTGAGGATTTGTCCACCAAAATTACCCAGCTGGATAAATACCTTGATGTTACTTCGAATGTATTAAACGAAAGAATAGAAGAAACATACAAGCGCTCGTTTTTCCCTTCAATACAATTGCTGTTTGTTTCCCACAATTTCTCAGACTTTTTTACCCGGGTTAAATACTTGCAGACTGCTCAAAAACATGACAAGGAACTGATGTTTTCTATGGAAGAGGCTAAGCAAAACTTTGATAAACAAAAAATCTTAAAAGAAGAAAAACAGACAGAGTTAGAAGAATTGGAAGCATTTTTAGAAAGTCAAAATGCAGTTTTAGCCCAACAAAAGGCTGGCAAAGAAGAGTTACTTAGAATTACTAAGAATGATGAGAAGAGATTTCAGGCACTTCTGGCTCAGGCAAAAGCTGAGTATCAAGCTATTCAATCTATTCTTGCTGGGAACGGAGATGAAACAGAGATCGGTGGGGTTTCTGAAGGGGAAAAAATTGCCTCAATTATTAGTGGAAAATCTGCTTGTTCGACGGGGACACATCTTCACTTTGAAGTTGTCCAGAACGGAGCCCATACAAATCCTGCCTCCTGGCTTTTGTCGCAGGATGTTGATTGGGACTTATGTGGTTGGTACGGTTGTGATGACACATTTGGCTTTACAGGTTCATGGCGATGGCCTGTAAACGGTAGGCCAAGAATTACTCAAGGGTATGGATCGACAGCCTATTCCCGATCAGGGGCATATGGAGGTGGTCCTCATACAGGAATTGATCTTGTGGCAGATGACTTGTCTATTCTTGCAGTAAGAGAAGGGATTCTTTATAGGGGTAGTATTCCTTGCGGTGGCGGAACCCTGCGCTATGTTAAGGTTGAACACAAAGATACTGATATAGCTACCTATTACCTTCACGTAAACTATATAAAGTAACAAAATATCTTCTTGATCAGCTCATCTTTTACTTCTACCATGAGAGTAATGAAAAGGATAATTGTTACATTGCTAGTATTTATCTTTCTTAGTTTATCTTTAGGTATACAGATTGTAGTTGCAGAAGATCAAAAAGCGGTTACGGTTAAAGATTTTCCTACAGAAATCAAAATTGGAGATGAAGAAAGTCTTTCATTTAGTGCGGTTCTTGAACCTAATAGTACTTATTACTATAAAGTAAGAGCCGGAGATTCTAAGAGTACAGCAGAAACGTTTAATTCCAGTAGTAATAAGTGGCTTGGTGATAAATCTGCATGGACCGAATTCCCTCAGCTTGAAACAGGTGAAGATGGACGGATAAAAACAGATAACCAAGCAGTAATGTTCAGGATTAAACAGGGAACAACTGTTGGCAACACAGAACTGCAAGTAAGAGTTAAAAGTACTGATACTGAGTATAGTTTAGACTCTTCACCTGTTGTAATTACTATACTTACACCAGATCCTACTCCTACTCCCACTCCCACGCCTACCCCCATGCCAACAACCACTCCGGCTCCTACCCATAACTATGACAACATTACGATCACAGAAATCTACCCTTCCCCTAAAGGCGATGGAGAAGATGAAGAGGAGTGGGTGGAAATTTATAATAATAATGACGGGGAGGCTAACCTTAACAGCTGGTATATAAAAGATGGTGCCGGCAACAAAAAAAGGATAGATAACTTCACTATTCCCGGAAAATCATATGCAACATTTAACTTTAGTTCGGGTTTGCTGAACAACAATGGCGATAGTGTGATTCTGCTAAACGCTGATGAGCAGGAGAAAGATGCTGTCCACAACTATCCAGAAATTGAGAAAGGTTATTCGTGGGCTAAAATTTCAGGTTCGTGGTGTCTGTCAAAACCAACGAAAAACGGTCATAATGGTGCTTGTATAACCCTTGCTAACCCTTCGCCTTCCTCCTCACCTTCATCTAGTCCTGAATCTGTTCTAGGGGCAGCATCTAAAACAAAAAAGTCTGCATTTGAAAATGAGAGTGCTAATTCTGAAGACATGTTAGGAGATGAAAACGGAAGGGATTTACCCCAGCTTGCCACCCCGTCAGGTAAAGCTCTAGGAATGCTAACAAGTGCAAGTGAAATTACCACACCTTCAGCTTCCAAAAGGCCGACTCCGCTCCTGCCGATTGGTATTGCCGGAACAGGAATTATAATGCTGGGAGGGGCAGGTTTTCCCTTTATAAAACCAAAAGTAATTGAATATATAGCTAAAATAAAGTCTCGCCAGTAGTTCTGTTATCAATCCTCGTTTGCACGTATAATTTCATTATGAAAAAAACATTATTAGCCTGGCTTCCGGTTTGCTTGTGGGCTTTAGTTATCTTTCTCTTTTCGTCACTTCCAACTATCCCTACCCCTTTTATTATCTGGTGGGATGTGTTCATTAAAAAAACGGCCCACTTTGTAGAGTTTGCCATCTTAGCTATCCTCCTTTTTAGAGCTTTACATTGGACGTATAAAAAAATAAAAGATCAATCTACATTACTTATTACAACCGGATTGTTTTCCGTTATCTACGCCATATCTGACGAATTTCATCAGCGCCTTACCCCGGGTAGGATTCCAACAGTTAGGGATGTTGTCATCGATACTCTTGGAGTGGTAGTAGCTTTATTGGTAATAAAAAGATTTACATATTTAAAAAACAAGTATCCAAAGCTTGCCGGTTTTATCTTTTTCAAATGATAGAATGGTGTAAGTAATAAAAGGTTAACGATATGAAAATCTTAGTTACCGGAGGTGCTGGTTATATTGGTGCTGTTACTGCTCATGAACTTGTCAAAGCAGGTTATGAGGTAGTCGTTTTTGATAATCTCCAGCATGGAGACCGCCACCGCATTGACGGCATGGACCTAGTTGTTGGCGATACAACTAACTTTGATCTTATTTCCCAGACTCTCCGTTCTTATCACATTGAGGCTGTAATTCACTTTGCCGCATGGATTGAGATGGGGGAGTCGATGCAGGATCCGGGCAAGTATTTTTACAACAATGTCTATGGTACTCTTCAACTTCTGAATGCGATGGTTTCTGAAAGAGTTGATAAACTTGTGTTTTCTTCAACAGCTGGAGTGTACGGTAACCCTATAAAAATCCCAATTGCAGAAGATGATCCCCAAAACCCTCTAAACCCTTACGGTGAGTCAAAACTGATAGTTGAAAAAATGCTTCGCTGGTTTAGTGAAATTCACAACCTGCGTTCAATTGCGATCCGTTACTTTAATGCTGCTGGAGCATTGCCTGAAGGAAAACTGGGGGAGTCTCATGATCCCGAAAGCCACCTTATTCCCAACATCATGAAAGCAGTATTAGAAGATCGGGAGTTTACTCTTTTTGGCGATGACTACAATACTCCGGATGGTACTTGTGTCCG
>JBMNOG010000018.1:0-14206 GCA_050942955.1 Patescibacteria group bacterium
ACTGTTAAACGCATAACTTCGGACTCTTGCTGACTCTCCTCATCCTCTTTAGGTTCTTCGGTTACTACTGGGTTTACGATCTGGTCAAAATAACCCATAAGCGTACCCGCAGCTGCAGTAATAGCTTCGGAAGGTGAGATGGTTCCGTCTGTCCAGATATCCATAACTAGATTGTCAAGGTCCGTCCTTCCGCCTACACGTGTTTCTTTTACTTCGTACTTAACTCTTCTGACTGGAGAGTAAGCAGTATCTAAAGGAATAACACCCAGAGTTGAGGTTTTCCGCTCCTCAGCCAACTTGTAACCATAGCCTGAATCGACAGTAATAGTAGCTTTCAGTCGGGCTTTATCACCAGTTAAATGGGCCAAAACCAAATCTTTGTTAATAATCTCCACTCCTGATGGAGTTTCAATATCCGAAGCCAATACTTCTTCTTTACCTGTAACATCTAGATTAAGTTCTACCGCTTCTTCACCATCATACTTAACTCTCATCTGTTTTAGTTGGAGAATGAAGTCAACAACATCCTCTTTCATACCCTCTAAAGTAGAAAACTTGTGTTTTACGCCATTAATTCTTACCTGGGCAACACCTGCACCTTTAATTGAAGTTAAAAGTGTTCTTCTAAGAGCATTGCCTATAGTATGACCATACCCCTGCTCCAGTGGTTCAATTGAAACTTTGGCATAGTCGCTCTCTTCAATAAGAGGCTTAATTGCAAATTGTGGTTTCATCATAAGAAACTCCTTATACTCACTCAGGTAACCGTTAGGCACCTATCCCGTGAGATACATTTTTAACGTGAATAAAACTCTACAATTAATTGTTCGGAAATGTCCGCATCAATTTCTTCCCTTTCCGGCTCTCTTGCTACTTTACCAACGGCTCCTTTTCTTTCCAACCATTTAGGAATAACTGTATTTTTCTTTTCTAGTAAGGGTTTTATCATAGGGTTTTCCAGGAAACTACTCTTTAGTGTTACTGTGTCTCCTGGTTTTACCTCATATGAAGGCACATCAACTTTTTCGCCATTTACTAAAACATGTCCATGAGTAACATATTGTCTGGCAGCGGTTCGTGTTGGTGCCAGTCCCAATCGGTACAAAGCATTATCAAGTCTTAACTCCAGAAGCTGCAATAAGCGTGTACCTGTAGCTTTGGGGTTTTTCAAGGCTTTTTCATAATAACCAGCAAACTGCTTTTCTAAAACTCCATAAATCCACTTAACTTTTTGCTTTTCCTGCAACTGTTGGCTATAGTCTGACTTCTTACCCCTTCTGCCTTTAGGGCCGTGTTGTCCTGGAGGTACCTGAAGCTTTCGGTCAAGCTTGGCTGTATTAGTTTTTAATCCTAAATCACGAGCTACTGCTCTTGCTAATCGATTTTTTGGTCCTGTGTATCTCGCCATAATATTAGTTGTTTAACAAAAAAATAACTTGTTTACGGTTTACGTTGTTTTTTGGGACGGCAGCCATTGTGTGGAATAGGAGTAACATCAGCAATTTGGGTTATTTTGACACCACTACCTCTAATTACTCTAAGAGTTGCATCCCGACCTACTCCCGGACCTTTTATATAAACCTTCAGTTGTCTAAGTCCTGCCTGTCTAGCTTTTTGCAACACGCTATCAATTGTCGTAGTGGCTGCGTAAGGTGTTGATTTTCTTGACCCCTTAAACCCAACACTGCCGGTAGATTCGGAAAACACAGCATTACCTTTATCGTCAGTAATGGTTACCAGAGTATTATTAAAAGTTGCAGTAACATACAATCTACCACTGGTAATTTGTTTAGTTGTCCTTGAGGTTGTTTTTACGTTATTAGCCATAATGTTTTAACTTATTTTTTTGCAGTATCTAGTTTTTGAGCTGTTTCTTTCGTCATTGCACCAACTGTCATACGTCTGCCACGCTTGGTCCGAGCATTTACTCTAGTTCGTTGTCCTCGTACAGGAAGTCTGGCTGTATGTCTCAAACCTCGGTAACTTCGTATTTGTTTAAGGCGCTGAATATTATTTGCAACAATCTTACGCAGCTCTCCCTCAACAGGAATAGTTTCCAAGGCTTTAACAATCCGAGCCGCTTCCTGATCAGTAAGTTCTTTTGCTCGTTTATTACCATCTACATTAGCAATTCTTAGAATATCGACAACATTAGACCTACCTACACCATAAACATAAGTTAAAGCGATCTCTGTACGTTTGTTTTCTGGTATATCTACACCTGCAATTCTTGGCATATATTATCCTTGACGTTGCTTATGTTTTTTATTTCTTTTACAAATTACAATTAATCTGCCTCTTCTTCTGACGATCTTGCAGTCTCGACAAATCTTTTTAACACTTGCTTGTACTTTCATACTAGTAACACTACGCTATTAATAACTTTCTTAGTCTTAATTGAGTTTTTCTGGGAATACTACTTAGAACGGTAGACTATCCTTCCCATGTTTTCATCATACGGAGTAAATTCAATTTTCACCCTGTCTCCAGGTAAAACCCGTATTCTGTACATTCTCATTTTGCCTGATAAGGTGCATAAAACCAATCGTTTATCTTCGTCCAATTCTACTCTAAAACTTGCGTTTGGTAACGCCTCTACAACTGTACCTTCCTTTATTACCACATCTTTTTTACCCATATTTACAGAGGTGAATTATAGCAAAAAAAAAGCCCTACGCAAAGGCGTATTTTTCTCCTTATGGTGTTATTAGTAAATAACCATCGCTAACTACAGCGATGGTCTTCTCAAAGACTGCAGCAATTTTACCATCTTGAGTAACAATTGTCCATCCATCCTCAGGATCAGTGTATGTTTCAGGTTTACCCATAGCATAAATTACTTCAATTGCTAAAGCCATTCCAATTTTTAGCATAGGAGTTTGCTCTAAGGAGCCTACTAAAACTCCTGGAATTGGGGGATATTCATGAAGATCTCTCCCTATACCGTGACCTACTAGACTGTACACACAGCTGTACCCCGCCTTTTCAATATTTTTCTGTATTGCTTGAGATATATGTCCTATACGCTTTCCCGGCTTGACTTCACTAATGGCCTTTTCTAGGGTATTCTTACCTACTTTCAAAAACTTAGATGTCTCACTTTCCTCTTTTAAAGATGTCTCTCCAACCTGAAAGCTGGTAGACATATCGGTATGAAATCCCTTGTAAAACATACCGATATCTATAGAAACAACATCCCCATCTCTTAGCTTTCTCTCGCCAGGGATACCATGAACTACTCCCTCATTAAGATTTATACATGTTGCCCAGCGGTACCCCGGCACCATAGCAAAACCAGGCTTACCACCTGTTTTTTTTATTAGATCCTGGGCCCTAGTTTCAATATCAAAAAGAGTAACTCCAACTTTACTGCTTTCCACTAGTTGAGCCAAAATCTGAGAGAGTTTTTCTCCACCTTCGCGCATAACAGCTATTTCCTGGGGATTTTTCAGTTTAGCCTTCATATAATCAAATTCCTTTCTCTTAATTCCTTACAAATAAGATCAATAACTTCCGTAACCGAATAGTTTGAGGTATCTAAATACCACGCTTCAGGAGACTTAGTCAGAGGATCAATTTCCCGATGCATATCACGATAGTCTCTTTCGCGCAGACTTTTGGCTACTTCTTTTAATGTTATTAACTCACCTTTTTCCAGAAGTTGGTTATAACGTCTCTTTACCCGAATTTTTTCAGCAGCATCCATGTAAATTTTAAGATCGGCATCAGGCAATACTCTTGTAGTTATATCTCTACCTTCCATAACGACACTTGTTTTCTGGGCTAATGCTTGCTGCTGGGGAACCATATAGTCTCTGACGCATTTATACCGGGTAATTATTGACACTCCCTGACTAATTTCCTCTGTTCGTATCTTCCAGGAAATATCTTCCTCGTTAAGAACAACAGTTACCAACCTACCGTCCTTCTCTTCCTCTGATGGCATATGAAGAGAGACTTCGGGCTTGTGTTCTTGAAGTGCATCACAAATCTTTTGCTCCTCATTAAAGTCAATTCCCTGTTCATGAACAAAAAACGCCAGCGCCCTATACATAGCTCCTGTATCAACGTACAAAACTCCCAGTCTTTCTGCAAGAAGCTTTGAAATTGTGCCCTTTCCTGCTGCAACCGGTCCATCAATAGCAATTTGCAGGTTAGGCTTTAGAATTTTCATCTTGTTTTACCTGTTCAGCTTTAGCAAAAACATCCTCGTGAATAGCTTCTATAGACCTTTCTCCATCAATTTGCTTTAAAACACCTTTCTTTTTATAGAACTCCAAAACGTCTCTTTCTTCCAGCTTATAGCGGCGCAATCTTTCTCTAATATTTTCGGGAGAGTCAGCCAAAGAACCATCTGGGTTTCTTCTACCTCGTTTAAGAAGCCTTTCGATGGAAACTTTCTCTCGAACCTTCAAGTAGAGTACCATAGACACACACTTGCCATATTTGTTGAGCTTGTCGTCAAGAAACAGAGCTTGAGCCATATTGCGGGGAAAACCATCAATAATAAACCCTTTTTCGACATCTTTTTCTTTCAATCTCTGTTTCCATAACACAAACATTTCTGAGTCAGCCACATAGTGCCCTTTTTGAATAGCATTTCTACATATCTCTCCCATAATGCCACTATCCTCTTTGGCATACTTTCGAACCAGATCTCCAGAAACAAGGTGGGGTAGATTTAGTTTTTTTGCTAAAAGTTTTCCTTGGGTAGTTTTTCCTGATCCTTCCGGACCATAGATGATAATAAACATGGTTATTTTTCCCATTTCAACAGGCCCTGATTTTTGGATGAGAGTAAATAGTAAGCCTTATTGAAAATTGAGACTGCAAATTTTTTAACTAGATAAAGCGATCATAATTTCGCATCACCAGCTGCGCCTGCAATCCTTTACTCGTCTCCAGAATCACAGAGACGACAATAAGTATGCCTGTCCCTCCAATGGCTAAGGTATTAATTTGGGTCAGTTCACGAGCTACTGAAGGTAAAATCGCAATTATTCCTAGGAAGATTCCGCCGGCAAGAGTGATACGAGTTAAAACCCTGTTTAGATAACGGGCCGTAGGTTGTCCAGGCCTAATCCCAGGAATGAACCCTCCTTGCTTTTTCACTTCTTCTGCAATTTTTGCCGGATTAAATGTGACAGCTGTATAGAAGTAAGTAAATATGACTACCAGTAAAAAGTATGTCAGATTATATACCCAGTTGTTGGGATCAAAAAGAGTACTTAGGGTTGTGCCAAACGAACTTAGGTTCGGATTGGGTACAGTTTGCAGGTATCGCCCTAACCATGAAGGCGCCAGAACAAGAGCAATAGCAAAGATGATAGGGATGACTCCTGCCTGATTTACCCGAAGAGGAATGTGGGAATCGATACTCCCGATCCCTTTTTGTCCCCGCATACGCCGCGCATATGAAATCGGAATTTTTCTAGTAGCTTCATTCACCATAACAATCCCGGCAATAACCAGTACTGCCATCGCCGCAAAGATGAGGATATTCATTGGATCAAAGGTTTCGGCTACAGAAAGAGTCTGAAAAAGCGATATTGGCAACCTACCCACAATACCGGCAAAGATAAGAAGAGAGATACCATTACCGATACCAAACTCAGTGATCAGTTCCCCCAACCACATTAAGAGAATCGTCCCGGTTGTCATGGTAATAACCATAGCAACCATTCCCAAGGGGTTAGTGTCAGTGATAATTGGCGGGTTTTGCTGAGACCGTAAAATGGCAATCATTCCAAGAGATTGAAAGATGGCTAGAGGAATAGTTAAAAACCGGGTATATTGATTCATCTTTTCTCTCCCATAGTCTCCCTCCTTGGAAAGCTCTTCAAGTCTGGGAACTACCATGGTCAGAAGCTGCATGATAATCGAGGCATTAATATATGGACCAACTCCTAAAGCCAGGATAGAAAAACTAGCTAAAGTACCACCAGAAAAAATATCTAAAATAGCTAAGAGTTGATTACTGGCAAACAGAGCTCTAAGAGCATTGCTATCTATACCTGGTAACGGAATATGAGCAATGAAGCGAAAAAGTATAAAGATACCTAAGGTGAAAAGGAATTTATTTCGGATTTCTGATTGATGCCAAACTGATGAAATAAACTGAAACATTATAGTCGATTGAGGTCTGGTTTACTGGCTTATTAAGCAAAATACACAGTTCTCAACTAGTCAACTAAAAAACTGCTCATGCTCACACTTCTACATAAGCAGTTCTCCGTTTTTATATTGTCATTGTATTGTAACAAATATTTTGTGGAATATGCAAAATCATTAAGCTTTAACTGTTGCATAAACAGTTTTTGAGGCAGGTACCTTAAGATCAATTTTCTTTCCCGGATCTTTGTCAAACACAACTTTAACCCCTCTTACGTCTACTTCTTCCTGAGTCACAATACCAGCGTTTACAAGCGCTTTAACATCAACCACTGTACCATCTTTGAATGCTGCCAGAGCTGAAGACTTAACTAATACAGGTTTTCCCTGATAGGATTTTAGTTTACCTTTACCTCTAAGCATTGGGGTTCGACGGAAAAAGTCTTTATTAGATTTAGTCCCAGTAAAGAAAAGACCGACAGTACTTCTCGATTTCTGGCCTTTTTGCCCTCTAGAAGATGTGTGTCCGCCTTTTCCGCTACCATATCCCCGTCCGAGGCGTTTCTTTGGTTTTGCGGTGGTTTTTGGTAATGAATGTAGGCTAACCATAAGTTAAATCACTCCTTATTTTTTAACAATTCTAGTCTTTTTTTCGGCTTTTTTTGTGGTTTTCTTGCCTTTTTCTGTTTTTTCATTGGTTTCCATTTCTGCTTTTTTCTCAGATTTCCTAAGCTGTAAGATCTTAGATCCAGTGCTGTTAATTTGTTGCAAGGCTTCAAAAGTAGCAAACACATTAGAAGCTTTATTGGCAGTTCCTAAGGATTTGGAAACAATATTTCTTACACCAAAAGCCTCAACCACTGCTCTAACAGCTCCACCAGCAATAACCCCAGTCCCTTCAGGAGCAGGCTTTAGAAGGATTGTCGAAGCTCCTCTTTTGTAAAGAATCTCATGAGGAATAGTTCCATCAGCCAGATTAATAGTAATCATTTTCTTCTTAGCGGAACGGATAGCTTTCTGAATAGCTGAAACCACATCCTTAGCTTTATCAACGGCTACACCACCTTTACCTTTGTGATCACCAATCACTACTAAAGCTGAGAAACTGATTTGATTTCCACCTTTAGTTTTTTTTGAAAGACGTTTAATTTCAACTACTTTTTCATCAAACTCTTTTTGTTGTTCTGATTGTGCTTGTCTTCTAAAAGCCATAAATCTCCTTTTAAATATTCAAGTTTTCTTCTCTTGCACCTTCGCAGACTGCTTTGACCCGACCATGAAACTTGTATGCACCTCTATCAAAAACTACTGCGGTTATTTTTTTAGCTTTGGCTTGTTTCCCAATACTTTTTCCAACTTCGTAAGCCTTTTCTGTTTTTGTCTGTTTGTTTTTAATATCAGTATCTGAAGCTGCAGCTAAAACTTTTCCTGTATTTTGGTCAATGATTTGAGCATAAATATGCTGGCCAGATCTGAAAACAGAGAGTTTTGGTCTGTCACTGAACCGGCTGATACGAGCCCTTGTTCTTATCTTTCGGCGCTGTGCTAAGTTATTCTTATCACTTTCCATACTACTCTCCCTTGCTGGTCTTTCCAGCCTTCTTAATAATAACTTCGTTTTCATACTTAATTCCCTTACCTTTATAAGGCTCAGGAGGCCTTATGGCACGGATGTTTGCTGCCACTTGCCCTACAGTTTCTTTGTTCACACCTGAAACTATAATCTTATTCTGACCATCAACCTGAAAAGTAACACCTTCTACTGGCTCCACAATAACAGGGTGAGAGAAACCTATAGAGATATTAAGGTTTCTACCGTCCATTCTCACTCTGTACCCGGTACCCACCAATTCTAAAGTTTTACTATACCCTTCTGTTACTCCTTTTATAGCGTTATTTATCAGGTTTCTCACTGTCCCATGCATGGACTTAACAACCTTGGTTTCCCGCTTTCTAGTAACCACTACTTCTTTGCCGTCTTCAACAGCAACACTGATGCTGGGTTTAACCTTAAGGCTTATCTCCCCTTTTGGGCCTTTGACTGTTACCACTCCGTCCTGCGGAGTAACGGTAACATTGTCTGGGACTGGGACTGGTAATTTTCCAATTCTTGACATACTTATAAACGTATAATCTTAATAAATTTGACAGATAACTTCTCCTCCTAGTGACTGCTTTCTTGCCTCTTCAGCTGTCATCACCCCTTTAGATGTTGAGATAATCGCCTTACCTAGCCCCGATAATACATAAGGTAGTTTTTTCCGGCCCCGATACATACGCCGACCTGCTTTTGAAATCTTCTCAACCGCAGTCACTGCCGGCTTGCCGTTAACATACAAAAGGTCAATAACTAAGAATTTCTTCTTATCTTCTTCCTCAACAGTGACTTCTTTTAGAAAACGGTTAGCTGTTAAAACCTTGGCAATTTCTTCTTTAAACTTCGAGTGCGGCACAATTATACTTTCTTTTTGTGCCATATAGCCGTTTCTAATTCTGGTAAGCATATCTGCAATAGGATCACTTAGCATACTCTTTGATGGAATTTATTTTTAAACTCCACTTCCATAATTTCATTTTTACCAACTAGCTTTTGTTACTCCTGGTAACTCACCTTTTCTTGCTAATTTCAAAAAGCATAGTCTGCACAAACCGAACATTCTGATATACCCTCTTGGCCGGCCGCAAAGCTGACATCGATTTTTTCTTCTGGTTACGTATTTTGGTTTCTTTTGTGTATCTTTAACAAATTTTGCTGTTGTTGACATACTCTAAAACTCCTTTATTGTTGTTCTTTTTTCTCAAATGGCATACCTAGCGCTTTAAGCAGTAAGTAAGCACTTTCTTTATTTGCAGATACGGTCTTTATAGTAATCTGCAATCCACGGATCCGGTCGATTTTATCATAATCTACTTCAGGAAAAACAATTTGTTCTGAAATTCCTAGGTTATAGTTGCCTTGCTCATCAAAAGCATCAATCTTTACTCCCTGAAAGTCACGGACTCTAGGTAAGACTATAGAAAACAGCTTATCTAAAAATTCATACATCCTCTCACCTCTAAGTGTTACTCTCACTCCTACCGGATCGCCTTGTCGAATTCCAAACTCAGCAATTGATTTTTTTGTCTGCCTTACCTGAGGTTTCTGGCCAGCAATTCTGCCAATATACTCCATAACCTTTTCCCGGTTAGTCTTATCTTTTGATACATCGCCAATCCCCATGTTAATAACAACCTTCTCTACATGGGGAACAGCCATTTTGTTACTGATCTTTAGTTCCTCCATGAGATAGGGAATAACCTTTTCCTGATAATGTTGTTTTAATCTATTCATAATCATTATTTCTTTTCAGCTTTAGTTGTAATTACAGCGCCACATTTCTTACAAACACGTTGTCTTTCTCCACCTTTAATCTCGATACCTACTCTGGTTTGTTTATTGCAAGCCGGACAAACAAGTTGGACATTGGCAATAGCAATAGGTTTGTTAACCGTAACTATACCACCTGCCTGCTGTCCTCTGGGTTTGATATGTTTTTTCACCAGGTTAACATTCTCAACTAAGACTGTCTGTTTTTCCGGATACACCTTTTCTATCTTGCCCTTTTTACCCAAATCTTTTCCTTTTGTGACGGCAACTGTGTCACCTGGATGTAATTTTACTTTTATGGTAGCCATAGTTTTTACTCTCTCAGTTTTTACAATACTTCCTTTGCCAGAGAAGCAATCTTAGTAAATCCGGCATCTCTTACTTCACGAGCAATCGGACCAAAGATGCGGGTAGCGATCGGAGTCTTACCTGTGACACTGTCAATAATTACGGCTGCGTTATCGTCAAATCTAATGTATGAACCATCTTTTCGACGAACCTCTTTTTTGGTTCTGACAACAACAGCCTTAACTTTATCTCCAGTCTTTACCATACCGTTAGGATTAGCCTTAATAACACTGGCAGTCACAATATCTCCAATTGAACCAAAACGCCTTCGACTGCCTCCATGGACTAATATAACCCTGATCAGTTTAGCCCCTGAATTATCTGCTAGTTGTAAAACACTTCTTAATTGGATCATAAGTTCTCTTACTTCTTAACTACTTCAATAACTTTCCATTGTTTATTTTTACTAACCGGCCTGGTCTCACCAATCTTTACAGTTTGACCTTCTTTTAATTTTTCTTCAGTATGGGCAAAGTACTTTTTACTTCTCCTAATGCGTTTTTGATATAAAGGATGAGCCCACAGACTCTCAACTAAAACCACTACGGTCTTATCCATTTTGTTTGATACGATTTTACCTGTTAGTGTTTTCATAATTATTATTTGACTCTTGTGTTTCTGGTTTAACACTCTCCTGCATGTGCTGGCTGAGCATTAATTTAGTAAATGCCAATTCTCTTCTTAAGGTTTTGACTTCATGGACATTCTTTACTTCTCCTGAAGCCAGTTTAATTTTAGTAGCAGCCATATCTTGAGTAAGCTTAACAACATGCTTAGCAAGTTCAGCTTCACTCATTGATCTGACTCTTTTTTTCATCTCATTAGTAGCATGTTTTAAATCTGCCATAGTTTTAGTCACTAATTGTTTGTTTTTCTTCAAATCTAGTTTTAAGGCCAATTTTTCTACCTGCTCTTCTCAGAGCTTCCTGAGCCACTTCTTTCGGAACACCGGTCAACTCAAATAGCACTCTTCCCGGCTTTATAACAGCTACATAGCCCTCAATATCACCCTTGCCTCCACCCATTCTGGCACCTGCAGCTCTTTTGGTGTAGGGTTTATCTGGAAAAATACGAATCCAGGTTTTCCCCGTTCTTTTGGTATAACTGGCAATAGCTTTACGAGCTGCTTCTATTTGCTGGCTGGTTATCCAACCTCGATCTAAAGATTTTAAACCAAACTCTCCAAAAGAGATTTCTGAACCATTTACTGCTTTTCCAGCTCTTTTACCTCTGAATTGTTTCCGATATTTAGTTCTTTTAGGTTGCATCATAGGCTAAGTTCAAAACTAGCGTAACTGTTTTTCCCCTTTATAAATCCACACTTTAACACCCACATACCCTGATTTTGTCAGAGATGGCACTTCTGCATAATCAATGTCAGATCGCAAACTCTGAGTCGGAATATTCTTCCTTGAGTATTTTTCTGTTCTACCAATTTCGGCTCCACCAATTCTGCCTGAAAGCTGGATTTTAATTCCCTTAGCTCCGGCTTCCATAGCACGATCTAGGGCCTGATTGACTGCTCTTCGGTGAGGGTAGCGACCAACTAATTGGTCGGCAATTCTCCGCGCCACTAGTTGAGCCTGAACATCAGGATTTTTAACCTCTTCAACTTTGATATCCAGTTTTTCAGCTTTAGAATCGTTCTCTTTAATGTGTAATCTTTTCTTTATTTCTTTGTTTAGGGTTTCAAGTCCAGATCCTCCACGTCCGATCACCACACCAGGTCGGGACACAAAAATAGTTATTTTAATCGTTTTTATGGATCTTTCAATATTGATATCTACTACCCCTGCTGAGCGTAGTCTTTCCATAAGGAAGTTTCTTAGATCAATATCTTCAAGCAAAAACTTCTGATAGTCTTTTTTATTAGCAAACCACCTGGATTTCCATATGTATAGTGGCCCTAATCTAAATGCGTATGGATGGACTTTTTTACCCATATATTCTACTAACTCCTATTATGCTTTTTTAACTTGCTTAGTCTTTTTTACTTCCTCTTTGCCTTCTAATACTACCTTAATATGGCTAGTTCGCTTCATAATCATTCGAGCTCTTCCTCTGGAAGCAGCACGAAATCTTTTGTACACCGGTCCTTCTTCAACCAAAATATGTTTGGTTTTCAAATTCTGCTCGTTTATATTCATGTTGTTGACTGCATTACTCACCGCTTGCTTCATCACTTTTCTCAATGTTTCTGCGGCTCGTTTGTGCATAAACTGTAAGTTTATCAAAGCTTTTGTAGGATGCAAGCCTCTTACCGAATCTGCCACTAACCGCAGTTTTCTAGGGCTGGTTCTAACAAATTTTTGGTATGCTACTACTTCCATAGTGTTTCAAACTTTAAGTTTTTAACTAATACTCTTTATGTCTTGGTTAGCAATCTCTTAACCATCTTACCGTGGCCTCTGAATGTTCTGGTCGGTGCAAACTCCCCCAGTCTGTGTCCAATCATAGCCTCAGTTACATACACTTCTGTAAAAATCCTACCGTTATGGACACCAAAAGTGTGGCCAACAAACTCGGGTGAGATTTGACTATCACGAGCCCAGGTCTTAATTACATCCTTTTTGCCCTCTTGCTTTTGCTTCATGACTTTCTTCAAAAGTTTTTCATCAATATATGGTCCTTTTTTTAAACTTCTTGACATACAAATTCTAGTTTACATTGCATGTAAACTACTTGCCTTTTCTTCTTTTAATAATCATATTATCTGAATACTTTCTGCGTTTTCTTGTCTTTACGCCTAACGTTTTCTTCCCCCAAGGAGACTTAGGTGAAGGCATACCAATTCCTGATCGACCTTCTCCTCCTCCATGTGGGTGGCCGTTTGGAGCCATAGCTACACCTCTCACACTCGGCCGCACACCCATGTGTCTTTTTCTCCCAGCTTTACCAAGTGATATATTTTGCCAGTCTGTGTTGCTAACTTGACCGATAGTAGCATAGGCTTTAACCGTAACTAGTCTTACTTCACCTGAAGGCAGTAAGATATTTGCGTATCCACCTTCTTTGGATTGAATAATTGCCTGTGATCCGGCACTTTTAATCATCTGACCACCTTTACCAGGCCTGAGTTCAATATTGTGGATTGGCATTCCCAGGGGAATTTTTTCCATAGGAAGAGCATTACCAACATTAAAGTCTGCATTCTCACCAGCCAAAACTGTAGCACCTACTTTTAAACCTTCTGGTGCTAGGATGTATCTTTTTTCACCGTCTTTATAGTGTAAAAGGGCAATATTGGCTGTTCTATTGGGATCATATTCAATAGAAGCAACTGTGGCCGGAATATCTTTCTTACTACGCTTAAAATCAATTTCTCGATAGAAGCGCTTATGCCTTCCACCCTGATGACGCACCGTTATTCTGCCAGTATTATTTCTACCTGAATGCTTCTTTAGAATTTTCGTCAAACTTTTCTCAGGATTACTGTTTGTATTAGCCTTAGTTTTAAGCAGATTCTGGTGACGTTGTCCGTTTGTTACTGGTCTAACATTCTGTATAGCCATAGGTTATTTTTCCTCTTTAATTTCAAATAACTCAATTTTTTGACCTTTTTTCAGTTCTACTATTGCCTTTTTTGAATCAGTCATCTGTACCGGCTGTCTCCTAGCACCAAATCGTCTTGTTTTCCCTTTTATCTTTGTTGTCGAAACATTGATAACGTTAACTTTAAACTGATTTTCAACTGCTTCAGCAATTGCATGCTTGTTGGCAGTTCTATCTACTTCAAAGGTGTACTTGCCAGCTTGAGCGGCAACCATAGATTTTTCAGTAATAATTGGTCGTTTTAAGACTAAGTCAGTTCTCATAGTTATTTAACTAGTCTCTTAGTAAGTATTTCGAGTGCCTCCACACTTACAACTAATGTATGACTGTTAATCACATCATAAGTAGTAAGAGTATCAACGTTGTAAGGCGTGGCTTTTGCAAGATTTCTTGAAGCCTTAACCGCAATTTTCATATCCGGTCCTAATACTAAAGCTACCTTACGGAAATCTTTATCTGTAAGTATGCTTTGCAAAAGTGTGTTAACAGTTTTGGTTTTAGGTGTTTTAATATCTCCCAAACCGGCAACTCCAACCACTTTTCCTTCAGTGGCTTTTAGTGAAAGGGCGCTTTTTAGAGCGGCTACTTTCATCTTTTTAGGCATGGTCAGAGTAAAGTTCTGTTCACCTGTCGGACCATGGGCTTTACCTCCTCCGACATAGATAGGAGCTTTCCTATCACCGTGCCTAGCCCCCCCTGTACCTTTCTGGCGGTAGACTTTCTTAGTAGTTCTACTAACTTCAGATCTTGCCTTGGCTTTGGCTGTTGTTTTGCGCTGATTAGCTAGATACGTCCTCACTGACTGAGCCAGCAGATCCGTGTTTACAG
>JBMNOG010000019.1:0-13514 GCA_050942955.1 Patescibacteria group bacterium
AGACTTCAACCATCTCATGTAGTTGTTGCCTTTGATGAAAAAGGCCCTACTTTTCGTCACCAGCAGTATGAGGAATACAAGGCCTCCCGTCCGAAAATGGATGAGGATCTGGCAAACCAGATTGGGAGAACTAAAGAGGTGGTGACTGCTCTTAATATTCCTCAGTTTTCCATAGCCGGATTTGAGGCAGATGATGTTTTGGGAACGCTTGCCAAGCAAGCTGAAATGAAGGGATTTGACGAGATTGTGATTGTTACCGGAGATAAGGATGCGCTTCAACTTATTAGTAAAAAAATCCACATCTACTTTCCCTCAAGAGGCAAAAAGCCGGAACAGCTCTATAATAGAGAAAAGTTTATTAATGAATACGGTTTTGAGCCTAAACTCTTAATTGATTTTAAAGCGTTAGCAGGTGATGCCAGTGATGAAATTCCGGGAGTTTCCAGAATTGGTCCAAAAACAGCTACAGACCTTATTACTCGGTTTGGTGAAGTTGAAGAAATCTACGAGCATCTTGGGGAGATTACATCTACTACTCGGCAGAAACTTGAAAAAGATAAAGAAATGGCTTTTTTGTCCAAGAAACTTGCCACAATTGAGACCCAGGTTCCGATTGTATTTGATGAAACCCTTAGCCAGCTAAAAGAATATGATAAAGAAAAGGTGATAACTCTGTTTGAAACACTGGAGTTTAGGTCGCTTATCGGACGTCTACCCTCAGATTCCTGGGAGGAAATGGTGGAAGAAACCTTGGTAAAAGAAGCAGAGAGTTCTAAAAAAAAGTCTGAAGAAGAAAACAAAAACCAAATGAAGTTGTTTTAACTTGAGATAGTTTCACTCTTTTACTGTAAGAGAAAAAATTCGATTTATATAAATGCGACATAAAAACTTGAAAGTAGCTTTAGTTCACGACTATCTCTCCGAGTATGGTGGTGCAGAGCGTGTTTTAGAAACACTGTGTAAAATGTTTCCAGAAGCTCCAATTTACACTGCTTTTGCGGTTAAGGGGAGTAGTGCGTGGCAACACTTTAAAGCCAGGACCATTATTGAGTCCAGGCTGGCACCTATTTTAAAATGGAAAAAGCTTTATAGTCCTCTGCGCTTTCTTGCTCCTTGGATCTGGGAAGGTTTCGATTTTTCTGGGTATGATGTAGTAATTTCTTCTGCCTCTTGGTACATCACTAAAGGGATTATTGTTCCTACACACACTAAGCATATTTGCTACTGCCATACGCCACCCCGCTTTTTGTATGGCTATCCGACAGCTGTTGAATGGCAACGATACTTGCCAATCCGTGTGTACGCGACTCTAGTTAATACTTTTCTGCGCCGCTACGACTTTGCTGCTGCCCAAAGAGTGGATCAATTTGTCGTTAATTCAGAAAACGTGAGGAACCGGGTGAGGAAATTTTACAAAAAAGATGCTCTGGTTGTTTACCCTCCAATAGCTGTTGAGGCTATTAAAAAAGCGGCAAAGGGAGTCAAAAAACAGAACTACTATTTAATAGTTTCTAGAGTGGTTGGTGCCAAAGGTATTGACATGGCAATGGCTGCTGTCAACAAACTTAAGCTACCCCTCAAAATTGCCGGAGAAACTGCAGGGCTTCGCTGGGAAGAAAAAAAGTTACAAAAGTTAAGAGGAAGCACTATTGAGTTTCTTGGTAGGGTTTCAGATGAAGAGTTGTGGAAGTTATACGCTGGAGCCAAAGCCTTTTTAGCACTAGCTGAAGATGAGGATTTTGGAATGACTGTCGTTGAGGCTCAAGCTGCAGGGACTCCGGTTGTAGCGTACTGGGGTGGAGGGTATAAAGAGACAATAGTGGAGAGTAAAACTGGAGAGTTTTTTAAAGAATACTCGGTTGAGAGTTTGATAAAAGCTATTGAAAAACAAGCAGAGAAAATGTATGCCAGAAACGTCCTTATTGGTCAGGCTGAGAAGTTTTCAGAACGAATATTCATGAAAAAAGTTGGTCAGCTTTTGGAAGATTAATCTTTTTCCTTGGTATTATTAATTAATGTCTTCTGCCCTTATATCTATTATTGACTTTTTAGTGTTGTTCACTGCGCTTGTGTTTTTAACAAAAGCTGCTGATATTGTTGTCCACTCAATTAGCCATTTGTCCCGATCCAACAAGATTGAACCATTTGCTCTAGCTGGAGTTCTTTCTGCAGCAGCCACAAACCTTCCTGAGCTATTTGTGTCAGTTTCAGGGGCAGTAATGGGAGATACAAATCTAGTTTTAGGGGTCGTTCTTGGTTCAAATATTGCCAATATCACTCTTATTGCCGGAATGGTGGCAGTTATTGGTGGTAGTTTGGGGGTAGTTGGTGATTTTATTAAAAAAGATGTTCTAAAAGCTTTTTTAGTTTTACTATTTCCATTATTCCTATTAATTGATGGAAATTTAAGTTTTTTTGATGGACTGCTGTTGGTTGCCGCATTCATTCTCTACCATCTTACGGTATTTCAAAAAAAGCGTGAGTATGGGTATTACAGAGAAAATACCCCTTTTTGGAGTACTCGAAAGTGGTTGAGTAGATTTAATAGGACGTATAAAAATAAACAACTTTTGTGGCTCATTTTTGGCCTTGTAATGCTTTTATTCTCTGCTGATGTTGCAGTAGAAGTTGCAACACGTATTGCGGTTGACCTCCGGTTACCCTTAATAATAATAGGTTTGTTTTTTATTGCAGTGGGAACAAGTCTTCCGGAGCTAGTTTTTGAGGCAAGGGCGGCTAGGCTCGGCCAAACAGGTATGGTTTTTGGAAACCTACTAGGTTCCCTAGTTGCTAATGCTACTCTTATCCTTGGTTTAACTGCTCTTATACATCCAGTTTCAATAGCAGGAAGAGAGCAGTACGTTTTTCAGGCCCTGATAATGTTTTTTTTGAGCTTTCTTCTACTTTGGTTTTTTATTAAAACTAAACTTAAACTTCAAAGATGGGAGGGTGGAGTTTTGGTGATAGCTTACTTGCTGTTTTTATTCTTACAACTGAGGTTGGTCTAC
Organism: Patescibacteria group bacterium; assembly: GCA_050942955.1. GTDB lineage: Bacteria > Patescibacteriota > Microgenomatia > UBA1400 > UBA1449 > JBMNOG01. The sequence continues at coordinate 3,009 of JBMNOG010000019.1, forward strand.
TAGTCATTAAAGAAGCTCTCCATAAATTTCTGGAGACGCTGTTTACCTTCAATTTTCTTAAATCTCTCCAAAGTTTTGTCAAAGGTTTTAATCCATTGAGGGTACCCCTTTTTGTCTTTGTAGTACTCGCCTCCCGCCATTGGATATGTTTTGTGACTATTACGGGGAAACTGACCGTTTAATAGGATGCCAAAATCTAACTGAGCATATGTTCGTAGTAAGGGGAGTGTTCCTTCTTTGCGAAAACGTCGCAGAGAAAAGGAGAACTTAGGGTCTTTAAAAAGTTTGAATTTATATCCCTTTTCAGCAGCCCGCTTAAGGATTTCGGAATCTTCTCCATATGAAATATTGGAATCGAAACCGCCAACATCTTTAAATGCCTGTCGCTTGCATCCCATCATAGCACCCAGTGCCCAGGGATTGTCAAATAACTTACCAGCTTCGAGAGTGAAGTTCATAAAAGTAATTATGATCCTGTCTGCTGGTTTGATCTCTTTCTGGCTCATCCAGGTGGTAAAAAAATCAGCATTGGTAACAGAGAGATGGTACTTAAGACCATCAAGAAAATAGTGAGGAATACGGGTGTCAGCATCTAAAAACAATAGATATTTTCCCCTAGCCTTTTCTCCTCCTAGGTTACGCTGAAAAGCAACGTTGCGCTTCGGGCTCTCAACTACAGTCACACCCTCGTAACTTTTGGCAACCTTTTGAGTTTTATCCTCTGATTTTCCATCAACTACAAACGTTTCAAAGCCTGAAAATGTTTGTTTGGCAATATCTTTAAGAAGAGCAGGGAGATACTCTTCCTCATTAAGTGTAGGAATAATAATAGAGAAAAAGGGTGCTGTATCCATAAACTAATTAATTGACAAAGACAACTTTGCTTGAAAGAATTTTACCATGTTTACTTTCTCTCAGGGTTTGAAGATATACTACCATCTTACTGAAGCTAACCCCTGTAAGGGTATTTGTATTTTTTTACATGGTCTTGGAGGTGATGGGGGCATTTGGGAATTTATGGAAAAGCCCGTGGTAAGTAAGGGGTATAGTTTTATTGCTGTCGACCTACCCGGGCATGGTTTATCTGAGAGGTTAAACAAATTTACTACCGTGAGAGACCTTGCCGATGCGGTTAAGACAGTAATTGACGTTAAAAGACTGAAAAAAATAACTCTAGTAGGACACTGTTTTGGAGGGATGGTGGCTCTCGAAACTGATCTGTGTTTTCCAAAAAACATTAACCAACTAGCCCTAATAAACACTAGTCCTGCTGCACCTTCTTGGGGAAAATGGTTTAGCAAAGTACTTTCCTGGAGGCAACCAAAGCTGATTTCACCAAAGTACGCGCACGTTGACTTTTCTTACTATCGGGGAACAGGTGATCTTAATTTATTTAGATTAGCCTCTGATTTATCTCACGTGGGTAGTTGCAGTTACAGTTTTCTCCTGCACTCCGCTTTAAGTTGGAAGAGCCAGAGTAAATTAAAAACCCTTAAGGTTCCAACTCTTATCATTGGTGGTAAAAAAGATGTTATCTTTCCTCCAAAGACACAAGAGTATTTAGCTACACTTCTACCTAACTCAAAGCTGCTGCTGCTTGAAGAAAACCACCTCATTCCCCTTAACGCCCCAGAACAGTTGAGGGAGATTTTAGTGGAGTATATTTAGTACAATACGGTTTTATATGAAAGTAGTTGCCGACCTTCACCTTCATTCCAAGTATTCTCGGGCGGTATCTTCAAAAATGACTTTACCGATAATGGCTGAGTACGCACAGATTAAAGGTATAAACCTCCTTTCTACCGGAGATTTTACCCACCCCGAATGGGTAAAAGAGTTAGATAGTTGTCTTGAGGAAGTGGCTTCAGGTATGTACAAGATCGGGAATACTGCGGAAAATGTGCGGTATATTTTGGGGACAGAAATTTCCTGTATTTTTACGCAAGGAGGAAAAGGGAGACGGATCCATCTTTTGGTGTTTGCTCCTAATCTTAAGACGGTACATAAAATAAACCTTGCTCTTAAGAAAAAAGGTTGCAATCTAAACTCAGACGGCAGACCGATTATTGGGCTAAGTGCTATTGAGCTATGTGAGACCCTCTTTTCTATCTCAGAAGAGATTGTTGTTATTCCGGCTCATATCTGGACGCCGTGGTTTGGACTTCTTGGGTCAAAGTCGGGGTTTGATAGCTTGCGGGAATCCTGCGATAAATATGCGGAAAAAATCTATGCCGTTGAAACGGGGCTTTCTTCTGATCCGGCTATGAATTGGAAGATTGCAGAACTTAACAAGCGGTCAATTGTTTCTTTCTCAGATGCCCATAGTCCTGAAAAATTAGGCAGGGAACTGACTGTATTTGAAAGCTCGCAGAGTACGGAGTTAACGTATCAAAGCTTTGCGGGAGCTTTGAAAGGGACTGGTAAGTGGCGCATTGTGTATACAATAGAGTTTTACCCTGAAGAAGGTAAATACCATGTTGATGGACACAGGTTATGCGGAGTATGGCAGTTGCCTCACGAAACCAGGCAAAAAGGGAAAACTTGCCATGTTTGCGGAAAACCCTTAACCCTTGGGGTTTTGGGAAGGGTGGAAGAACTTGCTCAAGGAAAGAAAATTATTGTTGAGAAGAAGAAAGATAACAACGGAGTGATGTTTTACCATTACTCATCACGGCCGCCCTATGCTATGCTCGTACCCTTGCAGGAAATTGTTGCCGAAGCCCTACAAAAAGGGGTAAAAACTAAAGCTGTTACCAAGCTCTATGATGTGCTTGTTAAGCGCTTTGGATCAGAGCTGGAAGTGCTTATGGAGGTAAAGACTAAAGACCTTATGGAATATGATACCAAACTTGCTGAAGCAGTAAAGAAAGTGCGCTCTGGGGATATTTTTGTTCAGCCGGGGTATGATGGAGTTTTTGGAACAGTTAAGATCTGGAGTGATGGCTCAAAGGAAGTTTCCTCAAAAGAGCAAATGTATCTCTTTGATTCTTGATTTATCAAATTTCTCTACAGCTTTTATAATGGATAATTCGCATATACTACACGTAAAACGCTTTTTGGACTTTAACCATGCAGCTTTTGAGCTGAGAAACTTTTCCCAATGCGCTCAATCTCCCTTTCAGGAACTGTCGTACCAAGAAGTTTTTTCAAACCACTTTTCTAATCAGGACAATGTTTACCTTCTAGGGATATATCAGGAAAACTTGCTTATTGCTTGGGGCGGCTTTGAAAGATGGGGAGAAACAGTGCTGTTTTTAGGTATGAAGCCGGTTTTAGGAGAGGAGGAAGTTACTGACTACGGCGATATTGTAGTAGACACGCAAATTTTTAAGGGTAACTATGTTCGAATCTGGGAAGCGATTTTTACCTACTTCAGATCTTTGGGTGTAAAAAAACTTCAACTGGACTATGTGAGAGAGGATAGCTCTACGTACCAAACCCTATCCAATAAAACAACTCATATTAAAGTTGCTACTTCAAAACAAGAAGTCTCTCCCTATGTTTTGCTACCAAATACCTGGGAAGACCACCTTAACAGCCTTTCCAGAAAAAGGCGCAAAGAGCTTAGGCGGAAGCTTAGGAGACTAGAGGAGACCCAATATAGCTACACCATACTTGAAATCATACAATCTAATGACCTGGAAGATTTTTTTAAGTTGCATCGTTTGTCTGATTCCCAGAAACATAAGTTTATGTCAAAGGCTATGGCAGCCTTTTTTAAAGACGTAGTATTTGCAGAAAAGAAGTATTGGCGGATTAAGCTAGGTTTTTTAGAAATGAATAGTCAACGAGTGGCTTCGGTTTTATTTTTTGAAGACGATAAACAGGTTTTGCTATACAACTCTGGTTTTGATCCGAAATTTGGATACTACAGTGTTGGACTTCTCTGCAAAGCTTTCCAGCTAAAAACTTCTATTGAAAAGAAAAAGCTGCTTTACGATTTTATGAGAGGAAACGAACGGTATAAGTACGACCTGGGAGCCTGCAATCTCCAGCTCTTTCGTCTAACAATAGCGCTCTAAAGTACTTGTTTTATAGGGAAAATTTCTGCTATTATTAGAGTATAACAAATTTTTTAAGGTAAGGTTTTCAATTTGAGATCCTTATATCAACCTATGCCCCAAGCAAGTTCTAGCCCGAAAACTGTCACTGGCCTTCCTGAGAACACAGAAGCAGCTCTAACGTATGTTCTCGGTTGGATTAGTGGACTACTCTTCCTATTGATTGAAAAAGACAATTCCAAAATCCGCTTTCATGCCATGCAGAGCCTTATTACTTTTGGAGTTCTGATGTTAATTAGTTTTGTTCCGGTTGTCGGTTGGATACTTTCGCCCTTTATAGGTATTTTAGGCTTTATTCTTTGGTTAGTGCTGATTGTTAAAACCTATCAGGGTGATGATATTGAGCTACCTATTATTGGTGAGTTTGTCAAAAAGCAGTTAAAAAAATAGCTTTTTTAGTACTTTGTTTATAAAGGGCGCCCAGGGCGCCCTTTTGTGGTTCATAGTCTGTGTTTTTCTTGTAAAATAGAGTATATGTTTAAAAGCAGAGTAGATGCAGGCCAACAACTAACTCAAAAAATTCTTGACGAGATTGGTGTTCTGTCAAGAGAAAATGCTGTAGTTTTAAGCATTCCTCGCGGAGGTGTAGTAATTGGTAATGAAGTTGCCACAAAACTTTCTCTTCCTCACGATGTAATTGTGACAAAAAAAATTCCGTCTTCCGGGGAAAAAGAGTTGGCAATTGGGGCTGTTGGTGAGACAAAAGGAAGTGTGTATTTAAACAATCGCTTGGTAACCAGTCTGAAAATTTCCCAAAACTATGTACGCGATACAATTGAGAAGTTGCAGCAAGAAATTGCCGAACGGGAAAATATGTATAGAAAAAAAATGCCAGAAATACGTTTAACAGATAAGCGAGTGCTAATTATTGATGACGGTGCAGCTACGGGATCAACCATGGTGGCGGCTGTACGCGAAATTTGGAACAGAAAGCCAAAACAGGTAATTGTAGCTCTACCAGTCTGTCCCGTGGAAACACTTAAGCTGCTTGAAAAGGAAGCAGATGTTGTTTTAGTGGTTGAAGTTCCACCAATGTTTTATGCAATTAGCCAGTATTATGAAGCATTTCCTCAGATTACTGATGAGGAGGTAGTTAATATTATTGGAAGTAAACAGGGATGAATGTTATTGTCGGCTTAGGTAATCCAGGGAAGCAGTATCAGAATACGCGCCATAACACTGGCTTTGTGTTTCTAGACCATCTAAGTCATGTTTGGTCAAATACTGCTTCCTGGAATTTGGAGCAAAAACTCAAAGCAGAAATTAGTAAAACTACAAACCAAAAAGGAAATGAGGTGCTGCTCGTAAAACCCCAAACCTTTATGAATGCTTCTGGCGAGGCTGTAAAAAAGATAGTCGACTACTACCGTCTCCTACCTAAGACTAGCTTAGTCTTAGTGTACGATGATCTTGATATTGAGTTTGGTAGCTGGAAAATTCAAATGGGCAAATCTCCCAGGATACACAATGGTGTCAACTCAGTGATTAATCATTTGGGTACAGGAGAATTTTGGAATATACGCATAGGTATTGCTGGGAGTCTTCTTGGCACTATTAAAGAGCATGAAGGGTCAGTGGCTCAAAACTATGTTCTAAAACCTTTTTCACTAGAGGAAAAACAGCAATTGCCTGGACTCTTTGAAAAAATCTTGGTTGCAGCTCGTGCCACTTGTCCGGTATTTTAGATGTATGTTTATTCATTTGCCCCTTCTTAGATTCCACAGGAACCTTTCTCTGGTCAAGCTTCATGGCTTATGGGGTATCTATCTTGGTGATCTTTTTCGGAGATTAGCTACAAGTTTTGTAGGTTTATTTATCCCAATCTACATCTGGCAGGTAACCGGAAAACTTATCTTTGTTCCTGTTTACTACTTTATTTATGCATTTGTAGGCATGGTTTCAAACTATCCGGGGGCTTTGTTTATTAGGCGGTTTGGGGTTGATTGGTCAGTTGTGATTGGCACTTTTTTCAGAGCATTGTTTATTATTCTGCTTATTTTTGCCAAGTCAAATCAAAGTTTTTTTTGGCTTTCAGCTTTGTGTTTTGGCTTAGCCCAGCCCTTTGATTGGCTACCGTACTACTACGTAATTAGCAAAATTTCAAACATCAAGCATCACTTTGGCAATGCTGCCGGCATTTCCAACCTTATTGCCCACATCGGTTCGGCCCTAGGTCCGGTAATCGGAGGAATTATAATTAAAACTCTCGGTTTTGGCTGGCTCTACTCAATTTCCGGAGGGATGCTCGTTCTGGCTGCACTCCTTCCGTTTTTAGATGAATTTGAAAAATCGGGTATGCATGTTTCTGGAAGGGAGATTATCGAAAGGCTTAAAGATAGCGGAATGAAAAAACATCTCCTTAGTTATGGGTTGCGCATGTTTGATAACTTAGCTCATATGGTTGTCTGGCCCCTATTTCTGTATGTCATTGTCGGCTCTTTTGAATCATCAGGGGCTTTGCAAACAATGTCTCTACTTATTGCGGTAATTGTTTCCTATGGGGTAGGCAGGATTACTGACAAGAATAATTTTAATTTGATATACCTTGGTTCACTTCTCAGTGCCTTAAGTTGGTGGGGAAGACTCATTTTACAGTCAGCTACAGGTTTATTCATAACCAACACGAGCTATACTGTCGGAAGCACTATGGTATGGACCCCTCATACCGCTCTCCTTCTTGCAAAAAGCTCGGAAAAATACACTATGGAATTTTGGTTGGTTAGACAGACCATCTGTTACGGTTTTATGGCTTTGTTTTCAGTATTGTTTTTTATAATTCTTTTCTTCACAGAAAATTTTTCAGGAATTTTCTTAGCTTTAGGTACGACTAGTCTTTTAACACTATTTCTCCCATACTGGTATCGGGAGTATATTTATGAGATAAAGGAAAGCAAGGAGTAGTATGGCAAAGCCATCTCAGAAAAAGACAAAGAAAGCTTTGGGTATGGAGAGTTTACGCAATATTCTCCTTAAGTATGATCTAGATGACTCTCCTCGTTATATTTCTAAAGAGTTTCAGGACTATGGGTACCGCTTGGCTTTAGAGCTGGGCGATGTTAAGAGAGTGAGTATGTACATAAAATTTGCCAAGACTATAGATAGAAGCATACTGGAGGTTGCCAGGTGTTTCGTAAAAGATGCCAAGAACGTAAAAAATAAATCAAGGTTATTTATGTGGAAACTCAAACAGCTTAAAACCCCTGAAGATAAAGCTGGTGACTCCAGCCTGAAAAAAACAACAAAACTTCCAAAGGACGGCTAAATCAGGTACAGTTATACTATGAAGCCTTTTACTAAGCTGCCCGTATTTATAGCGGTCTACTTTCTTTCTGGTTTAGTGATGGCTCTCCCAATTTTACAAAGCCAGTTATATAACCGGTTGGAAGTGTGGCTCCCAGTAATCTTGTGGTTGGCAGGGGGTATGTTTGGGTACGTGGTGCTTTCGCTTGATCGAATTATTGATATTTACATTACTCACCCTAACACCAAACTAGCTGGGTATGTCAAACAGTTGGTATCTCAGGGGTGGTATCGCCAAGCGTGGCAGGTAATTCAAGCGAACAAGCACCTTCAACCACGGCTTGTTTTCCACTCGGTTCTGTTCCAAGCTATTTGGGTGTTTTTGGCTTTATTCACTGTTACCTCAACCTTTCAACTGTTTGGTCAAGGGTTTGTCTTGGGGTTAGGACTCCATTTGCTTTTGGAAGAGTGGCAGGAGTACAACAAGGACAAAGAAAAACTGAAACAGTGGCTTTTCTGGCAGCTTAATCTCACCTTAAGTGACCGGGATGTAAAGTGGTATCTCCTGGCAATATCAATTCTGATAACCACCTTCTTTTTAATGGTTATCCTTTAGGGCTTTGTACTACCCTCTTGTCTAGTTAGGTACAATTATATAAAAAAGAATTACTATGGTTTTTCATATTTATGGTTTGTTAATTGGTTTAGGGTTGTTTCTCGGCCTTACTATAGCTGAGAAAACTCAAAAAAGATTAGCAAAAAAGGACAAAACGTATGCTGACCTTTATCTTGATAAGAGTCTTGTTTGGCTGTTTGGGTTTGGGCTTTTGGGGGCTAGGTTGTACCACGTTATTGATTATTGGGAGTATTACCGAGTAAACATTGTTCAAACCATTTTTGTGTGGCAAGGAGGGTTGGGGATTTACGGAGCTTTATTAGGGGGGGTAATAGGTTTGTGGTTCTATGTTCGCTTCCATAAAAAAACACGTAAACAATTCTTTCAACTTTTAAATCTTTTAGCGACAGGCTTGCCTCTGGCTCAGGCTATTGGAAGGCTAGGTAACTATTTTAATGAAGAATTATTTGGTCTGCCTACAAAACTCCCGTGGGGACTCTATATTGAACCTAGTAGTCGGCCTCCAGGTTTTGCTCAAGCCACTCACTTTCACCCTCTTTTTGCCTACGAAGCCATCCTAAACATGGGGCTTTTTGCTGTTCTGTGGCAGGCTAGTAAAAACGCAAAAACCAGAAACCATCTTTTTGTTATCTACCTTTTAGGGTATAGTACTATTCGTTTTTCACTGGATTTTTTAAGATTAGATTCCTGGAAAATAGGTACTCTAACCACAGCCCAGTGGATGAGTTTGGGATTCTTCCTAAGCAGCTTTCTGGTTCTTCTTAAAATGAGACTAGCAAGCAAAAAATAGATGTGCTTCAATAGGTATGTAGGGATTGTGGTACAATCCTAACAGGCTTTTTCGCAAAAGCCTTTTTTATGAAGCAAGTTTAAAGGAGTAGTCGCATATGCACAACGGCCATGCCAAAACCTACGTCCTCTCCTTAGGGGGCTCGCTCATTATTCCAAATGGAGGGTTTGATACAGAATTTCTCTCCAAGTTTAACACTTTTATTAGAGAAAAAATAAACGCAGGAATGCGTTTTTTTATTACTTGTGGAGGAGGAACGACAGCCAGAAAGTACATTGATGCGGCTACGGCAGTGCTGGGAAACGAGATTAAAGATATTGATAAGGACTGGTTAGGAATTCACTCGACCCGGCTTAATGCTCACCTTATCAAGACTCTCTTTAGAGATTTGGCGTATACCTATATGATCAAACACTACGATTTGGTGGACAAAAACGCTAAAGAAGAAAAGTTGGTAATTGCCGGTGGTTGGAAACCTGGGTGGTCAACTGATTTTTGCGCTACACTTCTGGCAGAAGACTATGGTATTGATACAGTCATTAATCTCTCAAATATTAACCAGGTATATGACAAGGACCCCAGAAAGTTCTCTGATGCCAAACCTATTGACCGGATGTCTTGGGATGAGATTATTGCAATTGTTGGGGACACCTGGACCCCGGGGCTTAACGTTCCTTTTGACCCAATTGCGGCGGCTAAAGCCAAAGAGATTGGACTCAAGGTAATTATCATTAACGGCAACAATTTTGAGAACTTTGATGCGGTTTTAGAAGGCCGGGAGTTTTTGGGAACAGTGATTGAGTAGGAAAGTAAGGGGAATAATTTTTATTTTCCAAGTACCAATTCTCAAGTAAATTCCAATGCGTGATACGTTAATGGTAGAGAGTATTCAGAATAGCAAAGGTTGTCGCTCTCTGCATTCTCGATTCTGCTTGAGCGCATAGATGCTTCGTCTAGTAGACTGAAGTCAATCAGCATAACACATCAGTTTGTCATTGCGAGGCATCCTTCCGTAGTGTTAGCGTAAGAGGAGCCGAAGCAATCCCTTATAAGCGTAAGAGATCGCCACACTAACGTTCGCGATGACATGTAAGACTTAGTCATTGCGAGAAACGTAGCGATGAAGCAATCCCCTTCCATTTGTCATTGCGAGCGAATGAAGAGAGTGTGGCAATCCCAAGGAAAGTGGGAAGAGATTGCCACGCTCATCTTAAGCGACTCGCTCGCAATACTTTCTACTGAACACTACCTGTTTAATTCCCGTTACCTATTGCATATTATTATTCACTTCCCCTTGACACAACTTTGTTTACTGTAATATACTCTAGGGGAGTATATGAGAAAAGGAAAAGCCAATAATCCAAAATCAAGTGAAGGCAAAGAAGCGCTTATAAACAGATTACACCGGATTGAGGGCCAAGTGCAAGGGATTGAAAAGATGGTTAAAGAGGACAAAGATTGTTTGGCTGTCATCCAGCAGATTGTGGCAGTCAGAAGCGCTTTGGTTTCAGTTGGTACCAAGATTCTAGCTCGTGAGTCTTGTCAGGTAGCGGCTAAAAAAGACCGCAAAAAATTTGAAAAGATTATTGCAACATTACTTAATTTTTCCTAAAAGGAGGCAACTATGTCTGCTCAGCATTTTTCTACCCAAGACTTTAAAGAAAAGGTGCTTAAAAGCGATAAACCGGCAATCGTTGATTTTTACGCCGAGTGGTGCGGTCCTTGTCAGATGGCCGCTCCGATTATTGATAAACTTGCTGAAGAATACAGCGACAAGG
>JBMNOG010000020.1:0-12134 GCA_050942955.1 Patescibacteria group bacterium
CATCTCCCATATCATTTGGATCAGCAATATTCTCAAGAACAAGACCTGTATTAGCAGAGCAGTTTAACAGTTGGTTTCCCCGATAACTAATAGAGGAGTTATCATTTTCTGTCTCACAGATAACTTCTATAACAGAATTATCTGTAGATATTGGAGTGAAATTTAGTATGGCTAATATTCCACTACCTTCATACGTGTCCAAAGGATCATCCCGAACTCCGGCAACAGCAACAGTGTTATCATCTATAGCATGTATGCTTACACTGGAAAAAATATCTCCGTTTTCTACAGTTCCAAGATCAACTTTTGAAGCATCATAGTGAATAAGGACACGAGCTACATCATAAGTTTCCTCAGTATTAAGCTTAATTTCAAATGCATTTGACTGAGTTTTTTGCAAACTAACTTCTTCTAAATGAAGACTGAAGTAGGTTACTTGCTCACCTTCACTGGAATACTGCTCAAGGCGCATGGTTTTATTCTCCTTCTTGTCTAGACCATACAAAGAGATACCAATGACCACTATTCCTACTAATACTAAACCAATAAGGGAAAGAACTAGGCCAATGATTGTGGTGTATCGCCGTCTTTTTAATTTCATATGTGCATCTAACTTCTATAAACTACTTGGATCAATTACTCTAAATAATGTTCCTAAAAAGAGCGAAATATCATCTTCGGTCACTTTGCCGCTATAGTTTATGTCAGCAATCTCAAGATCTTCTGCAGCACTAGAGTTCAACCGGTCTGTTATCGCCCAATAATCATCAATGCTAATTCTTCCATCCTGTTCCCCTTTAATATATAAACCATCTTCAAGCTTTGTAATAGGTAAATCTCCGGGAAGAATTGGATATTTTGTCAGATCCATCTCTGAAGCTCCATACACATACTCATACTCCATTTCAAAGTGTTTCGGGCCTTTGATACGAATATCATAAATTAAGTTTTGGTAGAAAAGATTCGTTAGGGGTTCACTGACAAAAACTCCGTTACTATCAGCAATGAAACGCACACTCTCTCTCCTGGTTAACTCTGTATTCATGGGATGACTTCTTATAATTACACGGGCATTAATCGTAAGTCCGGGTTTTTTATTTACCCCTGCAAACTTAACCCTCAAAGTAGCCTCAGGAATAACAACAGGAGAATTAGAATCTTCACCTTCACCAACACAGCTCTGTGTTGTACTGTTCCAGCAACCATGAGGGCAGTCACAACCAGCTGTTATAGCCTGCCCACACATCATTCCCTCCGTGCCACAGTTGTCAACACATGTGTTTGGAAAGTCTGTTCTCCATGTTCCGCCAGCATTAATACAAAATTGTTCTTGAAGCGAGAGGATAGGTTTGTAGGTTAAATCAATTTCGCTAGCTCCTACAACTTGTGTAAATTCTGTTTCAACATGATTCGGTCCTTTAATTATAAGATCATACACTAAACCTTCTACAAAAATATCTTCTATAGGATCGCTAACAAATATTCCTTCCTCATTGACAGTAAACCGCACCGTTCTTCTTGTAAGTTCAGTGTTCATGGGATTACTACGAAAAATTACTTCTGCATCAATAACCCTCCTTATCGCCATTACGTTGTTAAACACAGCTCTTAAGGTAGTTGTGAGAAAAACAGGTTTTAAAGGCTCCGAGATACACTTACTTCCATTCCAACATTTCCCATCTCCACAGTCACAACCTTCTGTTATTACCTGCAAACAAGCCATTCCCTCCCTTCCGCAGAGATCTGCACAACTATTAACCATTGTAGACCACACTCCACCCCCACTCTCACAAAGAGCAGCATCGTCAGCAACAGTAGCTCCAATTGTCAGGTCTACAGTTTGACCTAAAGCGTTCCCCTCAACTTCCTCAACCGCAACAACAGTTTCTGGATCTCCAAGCAACATAAGCCTGGTTTCATTTGCTGTTAAACGTCTGAACTCAATGTGCAGCACCTTTCTCTCGTCCACAAAACCTTGGTCTTGAACGTTTATCAGTATGGAGGTTAAAATCTTATTAGTTTGAGAGGTATGTTGAGATATATCAGTTCCCACATATCTCATTGGGAACTTAGGGTCAATACTCATAGGATTAACACTCAGGAACTCAAGATCAGTAGGGCTGTAGGTAATAGCTGCATCTAAACCCAAAAAGTGGTTTTCAGAAGGATCCACTACCACATTTACCGCAAAAACCTGCCCTACCCGGGGAGGGTTATCTGCTAAAGTTCCATCTTCGTACTCAATCTTAACTTTGGCATCGCTACTGCCCATAAGGAACACTTCAGGCTCCTCAATCCCCCTCCACTGCATCCAAGTTAGGCTGATACCGGCAAAGAAAGCGAAACCTGCAATAAGAAGTCCTGTTTTTAGATGCTCTGTAAAGCTTTGTTCACTGCTTGTCATAGTTTTATTACAATTTTACTGAAGTGACTGTTCAGACACTGGCGACTCCGGAGAATCCGTTTCACCTAAAACTAACTTATAATCTAAGGCATTCACTCTACCATCTTTATTAAAATCAATCTCCAAACTTCTAGAAGAGTATAGTTGGTAAAACGTGTCGATATCGTCAACATTTACTAATTTTTTACTATCAAGGTCATGTAGGTTTGAAACTTGCGAAGGCATATTTGTTGATGGAGGCTCAGCTGTTATTTCCGGTGAAGGGGGAAGCGCAGACTCAACAGTTACTTCCGGAGTCGAGCTGGGCGTAGCGGTTGGAGTTGATATCAAAGTAGCTGAAAGAGTGGAAGTCGGTATAGAACTTGGTGATATTTCAGTAACAGAAGTGAAACTAATAGGTATCTCGATTTGCGAAGCGCCATAGGCATAGCAGTCTGGAGGATTCACATTATTATTACATGTTCTGGCATCAACATATAGAGTGGCAGTCAGATTATATTCCTCAAGTACAGGAGTAATTCTAAGTTGCGTGGTTATTCCCTCGCCTACTCTTACTACCCTTTCAATTTCTGTTCGCTCGTGCGTCCAGTTACCGTTCTCATCTTGATACTGAATTACGTCTTTATGAGGCGAAGAGACACCTGTATAAAATGTGGTTCTGTAAAGGGGTTGGTCTGTATTATTGATAAATTGCACTGTTGTCATATAGTAGCAATCAGGATCATCTAGTTTACACGTCATTGGGAGAGTATTTTCTGATGTCATGTTTATTTGATAGGCCACATCATCTGTTTTTGCTTTACCTATAGTCACTTCTACTTCTTCCGTATTTGCAGATTGCTCAAACACCTCCAGGTGCCTAGCTTCTTTTAGAGATTGTCCTGTATATGGACTTATCGCCAATTGAAGTGAAAGCATCGAGAAAGCAACGATAAACCCAAACATCCCGACTGTTGCCGGCAGGTGATCTGGATGGAAAATACTTTTATACGAAGGGGTTTCTTGCCTTATTTTAATTTTGCTTTGGCGGATTTGATGGGCAGTATGGACAGATACCATAATGTTGATTTCTCTCTATATGTATCAGCATAAAGACTCCTTGCTAGGGTTGTCAATACGCAATTACCTCATTTTGAAAAGTTAAAATACTCATTATTTACTTTTATACATAAATAACAATACTTTAATAAATATAACTAATTACAGTTTCTGGGGTATATGTTACTCAGTGAGCAGATGGAGAACTAACTTTCTCCGAAGGGATAAATGCCAGAGGTACCGGAGGTACAATATTGTTTTTTTGAATACTTTCCTGCGTCATTCCACCAAAACCAGCTTTAGCACTCACTTCCTGGCTGTAACCGGAAACAGCGCAAGTATTTTTGGCTGTAACTGTGAAGTAGTATTGCTTACCAGGCTCAAGGTGTTGGACAATAAAACGTTCTGTTTTACCTATACTAGGAATACCGTACTGATAGTAACCGGAGCTGGTACCATAAAACACAGTAACGTCCGTACTTTCAAATGGTAGTTTCCAGGAAAGGGTAATTTCTCCTAAGCCCGGTCCGGGTTGGGCAGTCAGTTGTTCGGGTACCCGAGGCATCGTCTGAGTACAATTAATGACAGGTTGTCCTAAACTTTCTTGAACTATTCTAGCAATATACTGAGAATAGATTTCCCCCTTAGATGAAAATAGGGTAACAGTAGCCATACCTTCTCCTACAGCTTTAAAGATAATTTCGGCCCATGTTTCCTGTCCGGCAAACCCGGGACTAAATGTACTGATTACTTCAACTTCGCCGCGTTGGTTATCCACTTTTTTTTGATTATTCTGCGTGAAGTCAGCGAACTGAATTTCTTCAATTGCTAACGAAGAAATCGGATACCTTACTACAACTTCTTGCCGGTCTAGAATATTTTCCGAACGTATAACTAGGCTTACTTTAAAAAGCTCTCCTTGTAGGACTGCACCTTGAGAAGGGGAAAACGATACTAATTTAGATTCTGAAGAAACTTCCTGATCGGTAGTTGTTTCTGTTAATAAAACCTCAGGCTGTTCGACTATCTGACGGGGAAATAGATCTCCCCCACTTTGAAGAGCTGCAATAATAATAACAGGCAAGGTTAACACTCCTGTAACGATTAACCACTGCTTGAGCACTCCCCTTACAGAGCAATTGCTTGAAGTAGGTTCTTGAGCTGGAAGAGTCGGCAAAGTTTCATACCCTGGATCATCGTATTGAAGGTGGCGTATTTTTTTTCTGTACTGGCCTTTTGGCGTTTCTCTGTCCATAGTAGAAGTACTTTTAATTTACTGTAGGTATAGTGCACTGTCAATAAGATTACAACCTACATTTTTTCAGGTGCTTTAATCCCTAAAACATACAAGCCGTTTTTCAGAATTTGCGCTGTAGCGACAGTTAACCTTAGGCGAAAAACTGTCTGCATTTCTTCTTTTGATAAAATCTGATGCTTGTTATAAAAAGTATTAAAACGCTGACAAAGTTCATATAAAAAGGTACATACTACACTGGGTGAAAAATTAGCGCTCGCTTCAAAAACTACTTCAGGGAAACGGTATATCCATCTGATTAAAGCTGTTTCTTCTGGGTTTAACTGGTAATCTTTGAAAGAACTTGATCCTGTTAAACTTCCTCTGTTTACACCCATACTTTGAGAACTCTTCTTAAGAACCGACCGACAACGGGCGTAAGTGTACTGAATGTAGGGACCGGAATTACCTTCCAGACTAACTGATTTTTCCAAATCAAATGTTATGTCTTTACCAATACTACTTTTAAGGAGAGCATACTTTACCGCTCCTACTGCTACTATCTCCGAGATTATAGTTATAAGGTCTTTTGTGTAAGCATCTCCACTCTCTTCCATTTTTTTAGTTACCAATGCCTTAACAGCTTCAAGAAGCCACTCCCCTGTTAACACATTGCCTTTACGGCTCGATATCTTGCCTCCGGGCAGCTTCACTACCCCGTGTGAAATGTGGGTAGTTTTTGCTGCCAATTCAGGGTTAATTAGCTCCAAAGCTTTTAAAATGACTTTAAAGTACTCATCAACCTCGTTGGCTGTCACTATAATTGAACGGTCATAAGCGTACTTTTGGTACTTAATTGTAGCCAACCCCAGATCTTTAGCTTCATACGTTGGGAGTCCCTGAGAATTGATAAATACCCGAGTATGCAGACCATACTGTTCACCTTTAAAAACTATCGCCTCATCGCTTTTTTCAAAAACACCTTTACTAAGATTTTGTCTGATGTACTCAACTCCCACAGGTCCAACAACGGATTCAAAAAAGTAAAAGTCAAACTTCGTTCCCAGCCGCTTATAGATGGTTTCAAAGTAGTCTAAACTCCACTGCCTGCCCCTTTGGTAATAATCCAAAACTGCTTCATCTTTTGCATACACTTGTTTATTTATCCTTCTAACTTCTTCTTTGACTGCTTCATTTTCCTCAAAAGCGGTTGCTCCCAGTGCGTACGCTGCTCCTAGAAACTTCGCCTTTTCCTGAAGACTCAACTGCTCAAGGTCGTCTAATGTTTTTTGTTCTTTAGTTAGTTTAGTCTTCATTCCCCAGATTGACTTAGCGACGTGCATACCCACATCACCCTGGTAGTTTGCGCGTCTCACTTCTCCACTACTTTTTTCCGCTAGCCTTGCTAACGATTCTCCGACAGCATTACTATAAAGATGTCCAATGTGAAACTCTTTAAACGGATTGGGATCCGTATACTCCACCATTACCTTACATCCTTTAAGCCTCTCATTTTTGCCATACTCTTCGCCTTTAACCAAAATTTTTTCCAGCTCTTCAACTAAAACTTCTTTTTTGAGGTAAAAATTCAAAAAGCCAGGACTAGCTACTTCAACTTTCTGGCAAATCCGATTTACTTCTTCATTTTGTAAAAGTTTCTCTTTTAAAACCTCAGCTACTTCTCTGGGAGTTTTAAATTTTCCTCTAGACAACACCTGGGCATAAACTTGTAAAGCGACACTTGAGGCGTAATCTCCGTGATCCTCTTCTTTTGGATGTTTGAGGGTAACAGGAACTTCAAAATCATCTTGTAACACTTCAACAAGTACTGACTTTAAAACACTTGCAAGATCACAGGCAAAATGCGAACCAAAAATTGTAGATAAATTCCCTTTAGTTGTATCAGTTTGCATAACCATTATTCTATCAAAATAATGGTTATAGCGGCATGGTGAAAATTATACTACATAATAACTTTTAAAGAGTTGGTTTCGTTACAAGTTTTTTCTGCAAAAATTGATATTTTTTTCGAAATTATTTTGGAAAAGGTATGTGGAAAACCAGCTCGTACAAACTAAAGATATTTTGGGCTTAGGAGTTTTTTTTATCTGTTACATTAGCATTTTTTATATACTAATTTTGAGGAAAAGTTATCCCCAATTATGTGGACAACTATTATTAGTGCATTAGCCTACTTGCTTTTTCACGCAGTGTTTTTTGGAAAAATTTCAAGCGCCTAGTTGTAGCACCAACCATTAGCTACTGCTAATAAATCGCAAAAGGACTTCGTCTGTCTCATCATTCGACCCACCATTCATTACCATTAGACACAATTACAATGTGTCCGTGTGTATCGGTTCGAAGTATTTGAACGTTGTGTTTGTCCAAAATTTCAAGTACTTTTGAAGCTGGATGTCCATAATTGTTTTTACCAACTCCGATTGTGGCTAAGAGTGGTTCTACCTCTGTTAAAAACTCTTCCGAAGTTGAGTGCTTACTCCCATGGTGAGCTACTTTCAGCACTAAACTCTTCAAGTTTTGTTGTTGCGCAAGTAGCTGATTTTCAATTTCAACAGTAATATCTCCAGTCAGTAGCGCTGTAAATTCCCCATACCTTAGCTGACTTACAATTGAGTTTTCATTGGTATTTTTGTTATCACTTCCATTTGATGAGTGATAGTCTACCTCAAAAACACGTTTATCTTGATATAGTAATTCTTTTATATTATCTCGTTGTGGCCAAAGTATGTAAATTTGCATGTTTGCAACCTCAATTTTGGAAATTTTTCGAGCTGAAACCATCAGAATTCCATGCTCGCGCAGCAAGGAAACTAGCTTCAACCATTCATCCGTCGTCGCTTGAACTTCATTCCAAACAAACCTTTCAACTTCATAGCGCTCTAAGACTTCATCAAACCCTCCGATATGATCCTTATCGCTGTGAGTCGCAACTAGAACGTCGATGTGTCTGTCCCAAAACGGTATATATTCTTCCAAACAAGTGATAACTTGATCACTGCTTCCAGAATCAACAAGGATTTGCGCAAAACCTTTAGTAAGTAAAATCGCATCCCCCTGCCCGACATCACACTGAATATAGCGAAAGTTTTTATCGGGCCAAGTAAGTACAAATTTGAGTGCAAGAACAGTAGTTAATAAAGACAGAGAAAGAACAATCCAGTAAGTTTTCATAGCTTGGTCTCAATTCTCTCCACATACCTGCTAATCGTAATCCCAAAAAGGCTTATACCCATCCATAAGATCATTACTCCAGTCCAACTCAAATTAAAATTAATTGATCCTATAGGAATTTTACTGAAAATCTCAGCAATCCAGAGTAAATATTCAGGCAGTATAGTAATGATCCAGGCAATAAAAAAAGCTACCTCAATAGAAACGAGGGATACTATTAATAATAGTACTCCACCATACGTGATTGGCGCAACTACCGGGGCAACTAAAACATTAGCTAAAAACGAGAAAATGTTGAAATTCCCAAATACAGCCATAGATAATGGAATAGTAAAAGCTTGAGCAGCAATTGTCTGACTCACAGTTGCACTCAAAAACTGTATCAAAAACTGATTCGTATGTTTAAGAAAGTGACCTATTAAGGTATTGATCGTTTTCCCGAAAGCTACTATACCCACAGTAGCCGCAAATGAGAGCTGGAAGCTAAGAGAAAACAACAACAAAGGTTCAACAATGAGCATTGCTAAACCAACTATACATAACACCCAAAATGAAGAAGTTTTTCTACCAAAATAAGTCCCCAGCCATGTTAAACCAACGAGAATACTGGCTCTAACAAGCGGAGGCTCAAAACCTACTATTAAGAGATAAAAGAATATAAAAAGATATGTTATGACTAACTTTGATCTATGTGACACAAAATTGTGTAGTAAAATCATTAGAATACTAGAAATCATTGCAACGTTGCCGCCGGAAGCAACAATCAAATGGATGAGACCACTGACTTGAAGCGAGTTGTATACCTCGGTAGAAAGATTATTTTTTTGACCTAAAACCATTCCAGCCACTATTGATTCATTTGTCTTAGAAAACAGAAGCTTGTACTGTCTTGAAATCTTGGTTTGTAGAAGATAGGCTTGTTGTTTGGCAAGTAAAAACGGATGGGATACAAGGCGCTCCTTAAGAGATAAATCGCTGAATTTCTTTAAAACTATTATCTCTGGATAGATCAATAAATACTCATTGTATATGCTGTTTATCACTCTTTTTTGAGGTCTGCCAATCAACCGGAGCCTATCACCTAATTCAACAACTACATTTTTTGAGCTTACAACCTCGATATCACCAACTTTAAACTGAATACTACGAGGTTTGACTTCAGGTACTACAGTAATAGTACCTTCAAACTCTGTTTGGTGGGCATTTTGGTCAACATGTGCTAATTTCGCGAAAAGAAGTACTAAATAAATAGAACATAATATAACTAAAAATATCAAATAGTATACAAGCCTCATAATAGAGAGTAGCTACTGAACTAGTTTAAGACAATAAAATCTCTAATTTCTTCTAAAGTTTGAGGTCCGATTCCTTGGATTTCTAGCAGTTCTTCAACTGAAGAGAGTTTTCCACGTTCTTCTCTAAACTCAATAATCTTTGCGGCAGTAACAGGTCCAATTCCAGGCAAAGATTCAAGTTGTGAGGCATCCGCTTTATTAATATTAATAAGATTATCTTTCTTTTCAGATAAAACTACTCCTTCCTCCCCTTTAAAAGGAACATATATTTTTTGACCATCTAAGAGTGGTTCAGCTAAGTTTAGTTCCTTCTGGATCCATTCAGCATCAGCATCCTCACGAAAACCACCGGCAGCAGCGATGGCATCATTAGTTCGGGATTCCTTTGCTAGTTCGTAAAGCCCAGGCTTTACCACTGCTCCAGAAATATCTATAAATATACTTTCTAATGTATTTTGATCTACTGTATTTGTCTCAATAACAGTTATTTTCGATTCTTCTTTGGTATATAAAAAATACGAAAATATGCTAAAAATTAGACACGCCATCCCAATAACTATGAGTATCCGTATAACAGAATTGTTTCGAATAACAGGCTTGTCTTCTATTAGCGAATTATCTAGCAGCCGGTCGATTTGAGAATTACCCATATACATGCAGTATTTTTGACTGATAGACTAATCATTACATATTTACTTTGTAAATACTAGAAGTATCTTTCTTAGTTTATGAAAATTATCAACAGAGGTAATTGTTGTTTAAAGCTTACTTTGACCTTTATAGGAAAGCAGAGAGTTTTTTATCGCTATTTGCCTAAAAAAATAGCAGAAGCGTTTAAGAAACAACTAGGTTTACTAGTTTACCTGGAATCACTATTTCTCTAATGATTTTCTTGCCACCAGTAAATCTCTCCACTCTCTTGTCTTCCTTTGCTTTCGCAAGCATAAATTCTTTGTCACTACTTTTCTCAGAGGGAATATCTACAGTACTTCGTAATTTACCGTTTACCTGGACAGCAATAGTTATTATGTCAGCACTTATTCTTTCCTTCTCATATTTTGGCCATGGAAGAGTATGAACAGATACAAACTCATTAGTATTAGCACTTCCATTTAATTTTTGCCAAGCTTCTTCACTTAAATGAGGAGCAAAAGGAGCAATTAATAATATCAGAGTATTTAGCGCTTCTTTATAAGTACTGCTAGTTATTTTAGTGTTTCCAATTTTTCTTGTACCTCCACTATTGTTGTGCTTTCCAAGGTCTTCTAAATAGTTAACATATTCCATTAGAGCAGCAATGCTGGTGTTATATTTAAACCTCTCTATTCCCTCTGTTACCCGCTTGATAGTACTATGTTTGGATGATTCTAAAGATTTTCTCTCCTCATCTCCATTAATTTCAATTTTTTTATCTGTTGTTATCAGTCTCCATACCCGTCTGACAAACCGCTCCATACCAGCAATTCCGGTGTCACGAAAGTCACCACCATCACTGTAAGGACCAATAAAAGATAAGTACATCCGCAGGACATCAGTTCCGTAACGCTGTATATATTCATCAGGATTAACTACATTTCCCCTACTCTTACTCATTTTGGCTCCGTCTTTAATTATGAGACCATGTGCATAAAAGTTCGGAAATGGCTCTTCAAAGTTCAGATGTCCCATGTCATGCAAAGCCATGGTAATAAATCTGGAGTAAAGCAGGTGAAGCACCGAGTGTTCGGCACCACCACAGTACTGGGATACTGGTAACCACTTCTGTGTCAACTCGGGATCAAAAGCATGTTTTTGACTACGCTCTTTTGAAACATCGCCACCATTGGTAGAGGGATAGCGCAGAAAGTACCAAGAACTGTCCAAGAAAGTATCTGATACATCAGTTTCGCGGTAAGCTTCTCCTCCGCAGTGAGGGCAGGTTGTTTTATAGAAGTCTTCGTGCCGTGCCAACGGGGATTTGCCAGATCCATCAGGAAGATAGTCTTCAATTTCAGGCAACTCAACAGGTAAATTTTCTTCAGGTTCCGGATACCACCCCACCACACTAACAGACCCATCTCGGCTAGATTTCGCTTCCTGTTTTTCATCTTTCCCTTTGTGTATACTAAACCATGACTTACCTTTCTTAGCACAAGCTGGACAATAAATCATGGGAATAGGCGGTCCCCAGTATCTCTGGCGGGAAATACACCAATCTCTGAGCTTGTATGTAGTTCTTCTTTTACCAATCTCCCTGTCTTCTAGATACTCAATTACCTTATCTAGATCATTAGGATAGACTAAGCCATTCCATTCTTGAGAATTAATAAGTCTTCCTGGTCCTGTCCAGAAGTTCTTTCCTTTTAAAGCTTCTTCTCTCCAAGTAGTTTTATCAGCTTTCACATCAGAATCCTGTGGAAACTGAGGGTCAATCACCGGAACTATTTCCAAACCATATTTTTGTGCAAAGGCAAAATCTCTCTCATCATGTGCCGGAACACCCATAACTGCCCCTTCACCATATTCCATCAAGACATAGTCTGCCACCCAAACCGGCACTCTTTTCCCATTCACAGGATTGATAACATAGGCACCTGTAAATTCTCCTGTTTTATCTTTATCACCAACCTTTCTCTCTTGTTCGGTTTTACCGAGTGAGTTTTCTCTATAAGCGCTAACTTTATCCTTATAACTTATAGGGGTGATCTCATTTACTAGCGGATGTTCGGGAGCTAGACAGAAGAAAGTACACCCATATAAGGTGTCAGGCCTAGTAGTAAATACAGTAACCTTTTTATCAGATCCTTCTAACTCAAAAACAATCTCCGCCCCCTTAGATTTACCTATCCAATTACGCTGCGTTGCTAATACTTTTTCTGACCAGTTGAGTTTATAGGTGTTCTCCAGCAGTCTCTCAGCATAGTCTGTAATCTTAAAGAACCACTGGCTCATGTTTTTGCGCTCCACAGGGGTTTTACACCGCTCACAAACT
>JBMNOG010000021.1:0-12125 GCA_050942955.1 Patescibacteria group bacterium
AGTCAAGAGTTTTTCTAAGCCCAGTCTTAAAAGTGGTAGTAGATTCAAACCCAAACTCCTCTTTAGCTTTTGATGTATCCAGTTTTCTTCTAGGCTGACCATCTGGTTTTGAGCTGTCCCAGATGATCTCTCCGTGAAATCCTGTAACCTCTCGGATAGTTTCCGCCAGTTCTAGTATGGAAATCTCAAAACTACTGCCGATGTTAACTGGATCAGGTTTGTTATACTTCTCACTTGCAAGAATGATAGCCTTAGCTGCGTCTGTAACGTACAGAAATTCTCTTGTTGGTTTGCCAGTACCCCATACAGTTACTGTTTTTTGATTATTCTTTTTGGCATCTACAAATTTCTTAAGCAGTGCTGGAATAACATGAGAAGATTTTGGGTTAAAGTTATCCCTTGGCCCGTAAAGGTTTACGGGTAGGAGGTAAATTGAGTTAAAACCGTACTGTTGGCGGTAGGCTTGGGACTGGACCAGAAGCATCTTTTTAGCAAGGCCGTAGGGAGCATTGGTCTCTTCCGGATATCCGTCCCACAGGTTTTCTTCCTTAAAAGGGATGGGGGTAAACTTGGGGTAAGCACAGATAGTGCCAATGGCCACGAATTTCTTAACATTAGCTTTTCGGGCTTCTTCCATAAGCTGTGTTCCCATTATCAAGTTTTCATAAAACATCTGCCCTGGAATTTGCTGGTTGTACCCAATACCGCCGACAACTGCAGCTAGGTGAATAACAAGGTCGATGTCCTTAACAATTCGCTTACACTCTTTAAGTTCAGTTAAATTGCACTCTTTAGAGGTTGGGTAGAGGAGTGCAGCTGGCTTAAGTTTTTTTAGCTCATCAACTAAGTGGCTTCCTAAAAATCCGTGTCCACCTGTGACAAGAACCTTCTTATTTTTCCAAAATGATGTGTTCATAGAAACTGTATGATTTACTCTAATCGATTTACTTTATACCAGGAGACGAATTGCTTCAAGCCTTCTTCTAGGGGTATTTTGGGCTGCCAGTTTAAGAGTTTTTTTGCTTTCTCAATATCAGCATAGGTTTGGTTAACATCCCCTGGTTGAATAGGTAGTGTCATCAAGTTAATTTTTCTCTCTGTAGCTTTCTCAAGGATTTCAATAAACTTGTTAAGAGTAATAGGTTTATTGTTACCAAGGTTGATGATTTCAAAGTCAAATGGCTTTTCAATGGCTTTAAAAACACCTTCAACAATATCGTCAATGTAGGTGTAGTCGCGCTTGGTTGCCCCATCTCCAAATCTGGTTATGGGTCTGCCGCTTAAAGCTGCCTCTGTAAAAAGATAGGGAGCCATGTCGGGTCTACCTTTTGGCCCATAAACAGTAAAAAATCTCAAGCAGGTGGTCTTGATTTTATAGAGATGCGCATAGGTGTAGCACAGCATTTCCCCGGCTTTTTTAGTAGCAGCATAGGGAGAAACCGGTTCATTGACCGGATCAGTTTCTGAAAAAGGAATCTTTTCTTGGTTGCCATACACGGAAGAACTTGAAGCAAAGATGAAATGGGGTACAGCGTACATTCTAGCTAGTTCTAAGAGGTTGAGGGTACCTTTAACATTGGTCTCCTCGTACAAGTGAGGTTCTTTTATTGAAGGTCTAACACCTGCTCTGGCAGCAAGGTGAATAATCTTGTTTGGCTTGTGGTTTTTGAAAATCTGCTCCAACATTTCTAGGTTACGAATGTCAGCCTTATAAAGAGTAAAATTTTTGTTCCCATGAAAAGGTTTTACATTTTCCTCTTTCCAGGCAGGAGAGTAGTAGTCATTAAAGTCATCAACACAGATAACTTTATATGTAGGCAGAATTTTGGCAATTAAACTTGAACCAATAAATCCCGCCCCACCGGTTACTAGAACAGTGCGATGTGCTGAGTGCGATGTGCTAAGTTTATTTCCCATTTTTATTACTTAAAGTGTTAATAAATGCATGAATACTATACTTAAGATTTGTGTACTCTTTATCTAGATTGCAGTAATCCTTCTCATTTATATACTTTAAATCTTTTGCCAGAAGTAGAAAGTATCTTACTTCTTCCACAGATGCACGGGCAATTACAAGAAAATTAGTAAATTCTTTTTTTGTTGCTCTACCATACCCTTCTGCAATATTTGAAGGAACTGAATAAGCAGCCCTTCTGAGTTGTGAAACAATCCCAAACTTTTCGGTTTCTGGAAATTTGTTTGTCTCATTATATATGTCTAGCGTCAACTCATGACTCTTTTGAAATATTTTCAGTTTTCTAAAATCCATACTACTTAGTACTTAGCTCTTGGCACTTAGCACCTTTTTAAAGTACTCAACAGTGGGTTTAAGGCCTTCTTCAATGCTCACTTTTGGCTCCCAGCCTAAAGTAGTTTTGGCCTTGGTAATATCTGGTTGCCTTTGCTTAGGATCATCGTCTGGAAGAGGCTTAAACTCAATTTCTGAAGTGGAGTTTGTTATTTGCCTAATTAGATTGGCAAAGTCAACAATCTTAAATTCATGAGGATTACCAAGGTTAACCACTAAACCAGACTGGCCTTCAGTAAACATTGCCTTTTTTATGCCTTCGACTAGATCCGAAACATAACAAAAACTTCGGGTTTGACTGCCATCGCCATATACAGTAATAGCTTTATTCTGCAGTGCCTGCATAATAAAGCTGGGCACAACCCGGCCGTCATTGGGGTCATTTCTAGGCCCGTAGGTGTTAAAAATCCTGACAATTCTGATATCAGTATTATGTTTTCTAGAAAACGTCATACAGACCATCTCACCGAAGCGCTTGGATTCATCATAGCAAGACCTGATGCCATTGGGATTAACGTTTCCCCAGTAAGTTTCAGGTTGTGGGTGAACTTCTGGGTCTCCATAGATTTCTGATGTCGAAGCAAAAAGAAACCTAGCGCCAATCTTACGAGCATACTCGAGCAAGTAATGAGTGCCGAAAGCATTAACTTTGTATGTTTCTATCGGATTTTGCTGGTACCCTACTGGAGATGCAGGGGAAGCAAGGTGAAAGATAAAATTGTACTGGGTGTTAGGTGTTAAGTATGAAGATGGGGGTTGTGAGGCGTCTGCCTCTATAAATTTATAATTAGGATGGTCTAATAAGTGTTTAATATTATCTTTACTGCCGGTAGTAAAGTTGTCCACACAAGTTACTTGGTATTCGTCAATTAGGTTTTCAGTAAGGTGAGAGCCGATAAGCCCCGCCCCGCCAGTTATGAGAATTGATTTGTTGGCCATATATTTTGTAAGTATAATCGTATTGCTAGTAAAACTCAAAGCTTAATATAGTATTTCGGGGAGACTTACTACATACTTCTTATAAAACTAGGTAGCACAAACTATGAAAAAAGAGTACCTTTCTGTTTTTCTTTGGCTTATATGTACAGCTTTATTTAAGCAGATTTTATGGTTAGGAATAGTTCCTATTTGGCAGTTTCCCGATGAGTCAGCCCATTTTGCGTACGTACAGAATATTTCTGAGTTTGGGTTAAAAAAGCCTAGTTATTCTAGTGATGAAATTGCTTTTTCCCATAAAATGCTTGGAACGTATCCTGATGAACAGGGTCTAAATAAGTATTCGTTTAATCCGGGATTTAACATTGAATATACTGCTACATATTATGGATTGCATGAAAGGGAAATAAAGAATGCTGTCGGAAGACAAAAATTTGAAGAAGGCTTAAAAGAGCCTGCAGATTACCCATTTTTATACTACCTTTTTTCAAGCTTTTTTTACAATGTCTTTTACTATTCTGATTTGATCACCAGGGTCTTTGCTGTACGTTTTCTGGCCGTAATTTTGTTTACTTTAACAGTTTGGGTGAGTTTTCTTATAGGCATGGAACTCTTTAAGGAAAAAGTTTGGGCAATCGCGTTGGCTTCGCTAGTAGCATTTCATCCAATGCTTTCATTTGTTGGGGCTGCTGTTAACAGTGATTCTTTATTTAACTTTCTATTTACGGTTTTTATCTATGGATGTTTGAGAATGATATCAAGAAGTAATGGTAAGTCTCTTGCTATTGTAGTAGGTAGTATGGCAGCAGGTTTTGCTACCAAACCTCAAATGATAGTCAGTTTTCTGATACTACCGACAATACTAGTATTAAAGTCAAAATCCTGTATCACGTTCATTAAATCAAATATTTTAGCAGTATCTGCAATTTTTACTTTCCTTATCTTTTTGATTGCCATAGGGTTTCGGGGAGGATATCTCAACTTTGCTATGAGCTATATTGCGGTAAACACTGACAGTGGAGCAAACATTGAGCATTTTTTTTCTTACCTAAAAGAGTCTTTGATTCATACATACAGGCTTCTCCTACCATGGTATTGGGGTGCATATAAGTGGCTTGGAGTTACTCTGCCAAGATCAGTAAACCGTGTCCAAATGTCGATACTACTTATAACAGTACTAGGGTTATTCCACTATCTGTGGCTGTTTTCTGTTCAGTGTATAAAAAGTAAAAAAATTCATACAGAGGGGAAACTAGTTTTGTTTTTATGTTACGTTAGTTTTATATACTATTTTGCAATTATATTTTGGGATTGGCGATTTAGTACGTATTATGGGGGCAGTTTTGGGCTTCAAGGGAGATATTTTTTCCCGGCAATTTCTGCACATATGGCTTTGATTGCGTTTAGCTTCAAAAAATGGGGAGAGTTGATAGCAAAGAGGGTAGGTATAGTCGCAGGAATTTTAGTAAGTTGGTGGATAATAATTCATTTTGTTGGATTGTATACATTGTCTCAAGCCTATTTCGAGACTTCTTCTTTTCAAACGTTTCTTTTACAGGTAAGTCAGTATAAGCCAGCAATCTTTAAAGGAAATTGGTGGTTTACCTGGTTTGGAATAGTAGCTATTGAGATATCAGTTTTTTACTGCTGGTATATGCTTTTGATTAGAAGTAGTCCTAAAAAGGTAAGAGTTGGACAGCGGCATGTCAAAAAACAGTAAAAAACTCATCTTAATAAAACTTGGTATATACAGTTTATTTTTGGCTTCATTGTTCAAGCAAATATTGTGGATGGGCCTTACCCCCCTCTGGCACTTTCCCGACGAAGAGTCTCACTTTGCCCAGATCCAGAATACTGTGGAATTTGGGTTGAATTATCCTAAGGTAACGAGTAAAGAAATTGCTATATCAGACAAACTTCTGGGATTAAACCATAACCAGAAAAACATAAATACGTTTGTAACCAACCCTGAACACAAAATTCAATACTCACGCACTCTCAAAGGTTTGTATGAAGATGAAATTAAGAATCTGCCAAAAGGGTTTTCTCCCAGCAATCAGCTTAAACTTATTACAGATTATCCCTTTTTATACTATGGCCTATCGGGGCTGGGGTATTTTCCCCTCAAAAGCGCCAATCTTATAACCAGAGTTTTTGCCATGCGTTTTGTTTCAGTGCTGATATTTTTAGCAACTGTGTGGTTAAGCTATAAAATCGGAGAAATTGTGTTTGGCAAGAAATCTTCATGGGCTTTGTGTTTGGCATTGCTCGTTTCATTTCAACCAATGGTTTCTTATATGGGAGCGGCTGTAAACAGTGACAACTTGTTAGTGTTGCTGTTTACTCTCTTAATCTACGGGTGTCTTTTAGTGTTAAACCTTAATAGGGTTAAAGGGTGGGTTTTTATTGCTGGTAGCCTAATTCTTGGAATGGTAACAAAACAGCAGATGGCTATAGGTTTTCTCGTAGCCCTACCTCTTGCCTTGCACGCTACTACAAAGAGTAAAAGAAAACATTGGGAAAAGAGGAAAGTTATTTTATATTCACTTGTTTCTTTCTTAATCCTTGTTTCAGTAGGTTATCTTGGAAACATTGGCCGGTTGTTTACTTTTGTAGGCATTAGCGGGGTTGAGAGATTGTTAAGCAATCTGTTTTCTCCAGATCTTCCGGTTTATGTCTCTGCTACGTTAATAAAAACCTACAGAGAGATTTTACCTTGGTATTGGGGAACATTTCGCTGGATGCATGTTACCTTACCAAGGTGGACTAACCGCTTGCTGATGGGGCTTGTGGCAGCATCACTGACAGGTGTTGGCATGCAAATTTTTGATGTTGTTATAAGGTTTAGGAAAAAACAAGGACTTACCTACTCCCAGCAATCAGCTCTCTTCTTTTTGTTTGCTTCAGTTATCTACTACTTGAGCTTGGTTTTCTGGGATTATAGTCACTACAGGGAACATGGTGTCTCTTTCGGACTTCAGGGAAGGTACTTCTTTCCGGTTATAGCGGCTCACATGGGGCTTATCTTAATTGGAGTAAGGCAACTGATACGATTTTTCAAAAAGGATGAAAACTTTTTACTAGGAGCCTTAGGCGGGTGGTGGGTGATTTTACAATTAGTTGGGTTACATACATTAGCAGCAACGTACTATGATTTGTCGTCTGCATCTAGTTTTATTATACAGGCTAGCCAGTATAAACCGGCAATTTTCAAAGGTTGGTGGTGGTTTATTTGGGTGGGATTGTTTATGGCAAGCACTTTAATTTTTACATTTAAGTTTTTAAGGCATCTTTGGTTTAATCGTGGAAAACAATTAAAACTGGATATTGGCTTTGAAAGATAGCTCTTTTTGTGAGAGACTGGAAGTGGAAACTTCTTTATGTTATTGAATAATTGTAAATATACTGCCGGCTTAGTTCCTTTTATAAAAGCTCATCGAATTCTTATTCTTCTTGTTTGTAGCTACGTAGTCAGCCGATTTATTTTACTGGATTCAGACTTTCACATATATGAATCTGAAGAGATAAAGTATCAGGCGGCAGCCACGTTGGTTACTACTCCGGATGCTTATCCTGGCTTAAATCTAAACACTTTTTCTTTACTATCATTTATTCCTACAACGTTGTTTAACGGGCCTGGTTCTTTTGTTGGTGTAAGGATACTTTCTATTATTGGAGGTTTACTGGTTGGTGGGGCTATGTATGTGTTCTGGTTGCAAAAAAATAAAAAAGATATTGGACTGGTATCTGCTCTTATTTTCTGGCTCATGCCGATCTCGGTTTTTACTCAAGAATTGGTGTACCGGCAATGCTTGCTTTGGGGTTGGATATGGTTGCTTTTGTCCTCATGGAGGACAGTGGTAAACGCAGGAGACGTATTAAGGGAGTTGTTAGTGGTATTTTGATGTTTTTGGCGGCAAGCGTATACTTTGACGTTTTAGCGCTCAATATCGGGATGTTGGTTTATTGGCATTTTCACAATAAAGACTATCGGGAGAAACTGAAATGGAATGAAGCAAGCTTTAGTATTTCTCTGCTTGCTGTCAGGCTGCTTTCATATATTTTGGATTTTGACTTCTTTATTCTTGAGAGGCAGACATATTTTTCTTCTCCGTACTATCTTAAGAAGATCTTTTGGTATATTTCCTGGCCTTTAGCTTTACTAGTAGGTATTGGTTTAATTGTATATATTGCCAGAGTATTAGTAGGTAAGATTGGTGTTTTACCTAGAAGTCTCAAGGTTCAGAAAGATGTGTCGGAAGTGGAGTTTGGGGTAGTCAGACAGTGGCTTATAATTTTCTTTCCATTTGTATTTTTAACTTTATGCTTCCTTTCATTTAATCCGAAGCATTTCTTGCTAATTTCACCTCTTTTTGTTTTTCTGGCTGCTTTTGGCTGGAAGCATTTTTTTTCTAGAAAAGCGGTGCTACTACTGATTTTGCTGGCAATTCCGTACACATATCCTGTCTGGTTTGCAACTGCCCATGTAGTAGGTAGAGAGCTAAAAACGCAAGTGGATACTGTGCGTGAAACTAACCTCTACTTACCCGTATATACAACCCTTAACTCAGAACTGCTTTCTTACTACTTTAGAATACCTATTAGAATGTTAACAGAAGATGCTTTTAATGGCGCGATTATTATTAATGCTAAAAGCAATAGTTTAACGACTTTCTATGAGAGTGCCAGGAGTGAAAGAGTGATGTCGCGCTTGCCGGAAAGAAAACTTCTTTGGACGTATACAGACACGTACAGCCACTTTCCTTATCATCCCTACGGAAGTGTCTACCATATCTATATGATTCCAACGTATTTTCTGGATGAAGATCCTAAGGATGTGGAGTTTTTTTCACCCTTTGCACGATAAGTGTTATTTCCCACAAAAGCAATACATATAAAAATGGAAGTATCAGGACTAAGTAGCGTGGGAAAAACAACCGTGTGTTTATAAAAAGAAAATATATAAAGGTAAAGATGCTTACTATACTTTCTCTGCCTATTTTGCGTCTTAGCAAATAAACAAGCGGAAGGACTACTATTGAAATACCTAAAGCAGGCCAGAGGATATTCCACTCAGCCACGGAATGAATCGGATTAGCTATATCAAACCAAACCGGCCACTGGTTTAGAAACATTACTTTAGTTGGGGCTAAGGGCGGGTACTCGGGTACATGAGATAGATGGAACCTTAAAGCTTTTATGTGAGTGGTAATAATGCTATCAGGTCCCTTAGTTAAGGCAAGTGGTAGGTATGTTCCGAGGTAGAAAAGAATTCCGACTGTTGTTACAGTAGCAAACTGTTTAAGTGCATGTTTGTTCCGTTTCAGAATAAGGGTAACGCCGTAGCTTGCTCCTAGCAGTAGAGCTACTGTAGGGAATTTGGTAGCTGCTACTATTCCTAAGAGAACTCCTAGAGTAACTACATGTTTTCCCGACTGTTTTTTTAATGTTGCTACTAGCATGAAAAGGCAGATAGCGGTTACCTGCAAAAGATCTAGTAGACTATGCGTAACTTGCTCGATAAATAGCTTTTCTTGAGAAAGCAATAGAGGTGGAAGAAGAGTAATCCAAGTGTTTCCCAGGATTCTTTGGCCGATTTGAAAAATTAGGACAAGCAGCAATAGTCCAAGAATAATTTGCAGTATTACAGTATTTTGGCATACAAGATAAAAAAGTCCGAACAGGTACTTTCCCAAAGGAGGGTGCTCATAATTTACTTCATCTAATCTGCCTTCAGTAAGGTACGTTATGCCAGCGTAGGAGTATAAGTCCCAGTCCTGAATAATCTCTCTTCGGTTAGAGGGATCTGGTGCGTACTGGGAGTTTTCATAAAGATGCTTAAGACTTTGGTAGTCAGTTTTTTTCTGAAAAACCGATTTATGCTGCCAGATGGTGGTAAAAAATACAATTGCGATAATGAAGCAGGGAACAAGAATATATAAAAACGTGCTGTTTCTCATAGCTTCATTTTATAGCAGTGCTGCATGTATATAAAGTTTGTATCCGGAAAGTGTCAAACTTGATGCTTTATTATTTGTTTAGACGTGACTCTTTTACAAATCCATGGTATTACTACTAACATTGCTATACACTAAATATACGCCATGCCAATATATCCCGTAACTGTCCATACTGTTGTAAAAAACGAAGATCGCTTTATTTGGTACACTCTAAAGAGTGTTTTACCTTATGTAGAAAGAGCTCTAGTTTTTGATACTGGCTCTACTGATAAGACTGCTCAGATTGTTAAAATACTTGCAAACGAGCACCCCAACCTTGAATTTAGTGAATTTCCAGTTAAAACCCCAAACGAATATGGAGAGCTTCGGGAAAAACAAGTTCAAATGACAAATACACTTTGGTTTCTAGTGTTGGATGGAGATGAGATTTGGCCGGAAAAAGAATTACTTAAACTACTTGAGTTAACAAAGACATTACCGGAAAAAACAATCGGAGTTGTAAACCGAACCATAAACTGTGTTGGAGACATATGGCATTACCTGCCTGAATCTTTTGGCAAATATGAATTACTTGGGAGAATGGGGCATTTAAATATTAGACTTCTAAGAAATCAAGATTATACTGTAACAAGAATTTATCCTGGAGAGTCGTACCTCTTAAACGGGCAACCCCTAACTTCATCTGACAATCTTGTTTTTTCTGATGCTTGGTACCTGCATGCAACCCATCTTAGACGTTCCTCAGAGCGTACAGATAACGGACTTTTTAGTAAGCGGAGACGAACAATTGCAAAGGGGATAACAATGCCTAAAAAGGATATTCCGGAAGTTCTCCTGGGACCTATACCAAAGTACGTTGAGAAGGTAAGTGAAAAAAGGGGGATAGGTTTTGAGGTAGCGGGCACTGTAGCTGACAGCCTTCGCCTGTTAAGGAACAAACTTAAATGAAAAAAAAACTTTATCATAAGTCAGAAACTATCTTTTCAGAAAGCCATCCGGTTCTCCGCGATATCAGAAAACTTGTCCGAAACAAGAGGGCAATACTTGAAGTAGAATGTGGTAAGGGAAACAGACTGAAAGCAGTAAGCTCTAATAATGAAGAATTAGCAGGAACAAATACTTCTAAAGATGCTATGAGGCAAGCAAAAAGTCTGTTTCCGGAATATACCTTTGTCGAAGCTGAGCCTGACAGTCTTCCGTTTACTGATAATTACTTTAATGTGGCCTATTGTTTTAAGCTTTGCCAAACTTCTATACCTGAGAAAGTGATTAAGGAAATGATTAGAGTGGTAAGGACCCGAGGGTTGGTTGTTTTTGTAGATGAAAATTTTGGAGCACCACTGTGGTGCTTTCCTGAGAGAAAAACCAATCGCACCTGGAAACTGCTGTCGGGGTTTATCGGAGATGCTATATGTCTAATAGCAGGTAATCGGACAGGAAAGCTTTCTTGGAAGCAGTTTAAATTGTCTTTAGGAAAGCAGAGCAATCAAAATAATAAGGATATGGTGACAGAGCCCTACTTACGTAGCTTAGTCAGTTTCCTTAGGAGTTTGGGACTAGAGATTGTTACCTTTTCCTCATTTTGGGAACTTAATAAACCAAGTAATAGCGTTACTACTACGGTATGCCGCATACTGGGAAAGTTAGGTGTTTACCCTTTCAGGTACTGGGGCCCACAGTTATTTGTAGTAGCCAGAAAGTAGTATGAAGATTGCTTTTTTGTCGTTTTATTCAGGATTAACGTTTCGTGGGGCTGAGACGTTTGTAGATGCTTTGGCTTTGAGGTTGGCAAAAAAGCATTCTGTTAGTGTTTTTCAGATTGGGAAAAAGCAAGCGGATAAAACCTATAATCAATATGTTGTGGAAAGCAACTACAGAGAAAAACCAATAAACCCGACCGGCATTCTAAGGAAAATATTTCTTGATTACCACTACAGACATATTTTTACGTTTACCCTTCAGGTTCTTCCGATACTGAATAAAGAAACCCCAGATATTGTTGTTCCTGTTAATGGTAGTTGGCAGACGCTGCTTGTAAAGTTGTTTACCAACATCTCTGTGGTAGTTTCAGGCCAAGCGGGTTTAGGGTGGGATGAAAGATGGAATCTGCTTTGCAAACCAGACCTGTTTATTGCTCTTACTAACCGTAATGCTATTTGGGTAAGGACGGTGGCACCTCAGCAAAAGGTAGAGGTTATTCCTAACGGAGTTGACCTAAGTCTTTACAAAAAAACAGGAGACAAAAGCAAGAAAGTTAAACTAAAAAAGCCAGTTATACTTTGTGTTGCCGGAGGGGAAAAGTATAAACGGATAGATGCAACAATTAACGCTGCTAAATTACTACCAAACGCATCTTTGTTAGTTGTTGGCGGTAGTAGTGAGACAGAAAAATATGGAAAAAGACTTTTGGGGGACCGGTTCCAACAGTTAAAAGTTTCGCAAAACCAAATGCCAGGTATTTACCGTACTGCAGATGTTTTTACCCTTATATCTGAGGCAAATGAAGCCTTTGGAATTGCCTACCTTGAAGCTATGGCCACGGGCCTAGCGATCGTTGCTCCAGATGATGAACAGCGGCGGGAGATTATTGGCAAAGCCGGTTTGTATGTTAAGGAACCTTTGAATAGTCAGGACTATGCGTCAAAGCTTGAGAAGGCATTGGAAACTAAATGGCGAAGTATTCCACGAAAACAAGCTGAAAACTTTGATTGGGACACAATTGCTTCTCAGTATGAGAAAGTTTTCAGTAACCTTCTTGCCCAAAAGTAGCTTCTATTGTGAGAATAAAGCTGCTTTCGATACAATAAGAGTAAACTATGCGCTTTTACAACTATTTTTCTAAAACCAGAGCCCTGCTTTTTTCCAGAACTGCCAAAGATTCAGCGATTGCATTAGGTGGGAGCGGAATCTCTTCTGCTCTG
>JBMNOG010000022.1:0-11754 GCA_050942955.1 Patescibacteria group bacterium
CCTAGCAGGTTCATTTCGGCTTCAATCTCCCTCTGCTTTTGTTCGTAACTGGCGTAGGCTTTAGTCACTTGTAAACAAAGTCCGGTGACTAACATCCCTAAAATAAAGGCAACAATGATTTTGATTTCTTTGACTAACTTTGTTCTGTTGTCCATTTGATTACTCACCTCCTTTAAAAATCTCATTGATTTCGTTGTCATTCATACTCTCGATTGTTTTTGGTTGATTAATCGCTACATCTTCTGCCATTCCCATAATCGCTTTTTGCATACCCATAATCTCAACTACTTTTTTTGTTCCCTGTCTGGTAGCCAAGCCCAGATACTCTGTTTAGATTTTCCAGGCTCGCTTATCAGACAGGGAAAAGTTAGTTATGCTCCTATAAGCCTGTTTGTTATATAGACAAGGTATTCTTCGACTAAATCCATCTTTACTGCTTCTTTATCTGCTTCTTTCTCTGCCCGTTTTTCATACTCGTTAAGCAGGTCGTTTAAGTAGTCTCTAAGTGTGTTCATATTATTTTCTTTCAAAGTTCTCTTTGTAATCTTCTCCGTCTGAAGGGGTAGGCGGTTCGTACTCTGCCTCATCAGGCTGGTAAACGTCTTGGGGGACACAGTTTGGCAGTTCCATATTTACTCCTTGTTTTCCAGTAAGTTTATAATCTCATTTAAGAGGCGGTGCGTTTCGCGGGTTTCAAAGCTGATTTGTTGTAACACCTCTAGGACAGTGATTTCTGTTTCAACCGTATCTTCACTTGTGTCTTGAGATTGCTGTCTTGCCTTTCTCGCTTCGTGGGCTTTTTTAACAACTTCCCGTTGTTTTTCCAGTAGTTTTTCGTAGGTCTCTGCTCGCTTGTACCAGCCAATTTTTGAGGTTGTTAGGTTGGTAATCCGCTTGATTTTTTTAGCAGACATCCCTGCATTGGTGAGGGCTTGGACTAGCTCAAATTCTTGTTTATTTGACTTCATATACTCCTTTGAGTAACTTGATAATAAGGGTATTGTAACACACCGCTTGTGATGTGTCAACTAGTCCTTTACAACAAACGCCCCTAACTCTTTTAGTTTGTCAATAAACTCTTTGGCAGTACACTTTGCCCAAAACTCATCAAAGGGCATATACATCGGGTTTTCCTGCCACTTATAGTTTACCTTCCACTCGGGAATAGTTGCGTGTTCCTGAAAAGCTCTAATCATTTCGTTGTATTCAGTAATAATCCTGTCAACTTCCTTTTTGTAGTGCTTTGTTTCGTGAATGGTAACGTACTCCCGTAAATCATCTGAGGCAATAAAGTCTAAAGCGTAGTACTCACTTTCCATCGCTAACGCATACAGACAGGCTTGCAAGTGGTAGTGTTCACTAATTTCACCATTGTCTTTAATCCATTTAAAGTTACGGTTTGTTACCGACTTGACTTCGTGGGGAATTATGCCTAGTTTAAAGTCAAGTGTTTTTGAGTCAACCACCACATCAACTTTGCCTACTGTATCCCTATAACTTACTTCTTTTTGTGTCTCAACTACAATTCCCATTTTCTCCAGCTTTTCAACGTAGTAATCCTCAACAGCTCGACCTCTGGCAAACTTGCGCAAGGAAAAACAATCTGCGGGCTTACCTGCTACACCTAAGTATTTTAAAAGCTGAAAGCGTTTAGGCTTATAGAGGTAATTTGCGGAAAGCTTGCCTGATGAAACGTGGTTATCCCTCTCCAGCTTGTCTTCTTCAATTAGGTTAGTATCTATAAATCGGGTAATGGCGTTATCAACTAGCATAGAATTAAGAGAAAAATAGTTAGTAATAGCAAGCCATAAACTAAGGTGTTAATTGTAATCATTTTTCCTCCGGACTGGTGGTAAGTAAGTGCCAGCTTTCTGGGTTGTTCCATTCTGCCAGAAAGTAAAGATTGCCTTTTTCAGAGAGTCCGTAGATAACCGTTTCATTTTCGTATTTGGGTTCTTCGGCTGGTCGTGCTATTACTTGGATAATTTTATCTATCATTTGCGCTCCTTTAGATAGTTTGTAATAATCTTGATTGATTTTTCTCGGGGAAAGTTAAATACATACTCAAGTCGTTTAATTGTTTCAGCTAGCTTATATAAGTCTTCATCTTGTTCAATTCGTTCTTTGAATATTTGGGTAGTATCCATAGTTACTTTTTTAAAATTTGTAATAGGGCTTTTTTAGCGTAAGCTGGGTTTATCCGGGTAAGAAAGTCATCCCGCAGCCCCAGTATCTCGTTAGCTTGGGCTTCGTTAATGCCTACCTGTTGCATAAATAGATAGATTAGTTCGCTATCAGTTGAGACTTCATCATTGGCTAACACGCTGGCAATATAACTGGCTTTAAGGGTTTTCATAGGTATGTTTTATTAATAAGAGTAGTATAGCACATTCCGTATGTAAATACAAGCTTAGATTAAGCTCATTACTTTTTGGGCATACTCACAGTCTGAAAACTCTCCTTGTAAAACTTTTACTATTTGTTCTTTATTTATTTGTTTCATATTTTCCCCTTTGCCTACCACTACCACAGGATTGCAATAGTGATAGGCAGAGGGTATCCTGTTATTTTTTTAATTCCAGAACATATCTGGATAGAATTCTCTTAATGTTTTTATTATTTCTTTTTTTTCTTTAATCCAAATTTTAGATTTTGGATTTTTTTTCAACATCTCACTATAATTCTGTCATTATGGTATCTCTACCTTCATCATCAAAAGTATAAGTTGCCTCTCCACTATCATCTACTGCTTGCTCATAAGTAGAGGACAATATATTGAAAACATTTTCATAGATTTCGTCTTTTTGCTTATCTGTAAGTTTCATAATTATTCCTCCTTAGTAAGTGTTACCTTCATATATATTCATAGTCTATTAAATACCCGATATGTTAAGGTACAAGCTATACGCTTACCTACTACTAGCAAATGTATTTGGATTGCTTTTATCCATCATATTGTCATTGTGCACCTTATGTACTGCTTCCATTACAAGGTGATTAAGTCTGACTAATTCTTGCCAATCTGACTTTTCCATATGGTATCCATTGACATAATGCCTATACCACTTGTACCACTCTAATAATTCGCTTTTTTCCATTTTTTACTCACCTCACTTTCTAAAATATAATTTTGTAATTGCTAATTACTTTGTTCTATAGTTCGTAAAACTTCTTTTAGTCCTTCAATAAAACCAGAATGGTAAAATAGATTTTCCAATTCTGTTCCGTCTAGTTTCATAATCTCATAATGGAGTGCTTCTCCTGACATTTCTGGATTTATGTCTAATTCTTCTAGTGTTTGCTTATAATAGTGTTTATACTCGCTTGCACTAGTAGCAATATCTTCTTTTATTTTTTTAATTAAAACTGCTTTGTCCATATTCTCCTTTTATAAATTTTTTAATTACTCCCTAACAAGTCAATAGTAGTCTCCTGTTTTTAATTACGCTAATTCTCCGTTTTCTGTAAATTCGTAGTTATTTAACTCAATTGTCTCTTTAATTGCTTTGTCAGTCATTAAGTATTCACTTTCATTTTGTAGCATTACGGAATACTCCTCTAGTAAGTCAGCTAAAAAATTTTCCTCTAGTTCGTCAAATTCATTGTCATAATTGTCTCTGTTTTCCTCTGGTGCGTTTTCATTTTCAATATCATACTTACTCGCTAAACTGTCAATTTCTTTCTCATAGTCTTTAGCTAGTTTGTAAGTATTTGTAGTCTCTCCATGTGCATGCAGTATCTTGTCTATAACTGTTGTCATGCTTGCAAGTAGTTTTCCTGTAGCGTGTCTGTTTCTGTCTAAATCAAAACTGTTTATTTCCAATCCTATGTTTCTTGCGTCTTCATAGGTAAAATCCCACCAGCTATAATCTACGTTTATATCTCGCAAATTATTAATTGCTTTTTCTTGTGCTTCTTCTGATAATTCCTCAAACTTATAAAGTGTGATTGTTTTTGTTCTCATATTGTTACTACTATTGACTTATTAGGGAGTAATTGCCAGTTCTTTAAGGTGCTAACAATCCAAACATAAGCAGGCTAAAAATATAAGAGCCTCATTCAATAGCTTTTATAAAATTACGTAATCACTACACTTACTATTTACGCCCCATTCTTCCATCTCTTTTGTTGTAAAGAGATGAGAACAAGTAACATATAACGTATTCCAGATCATATCCATACCACAACCACCTATTCGCATACTGTCAAACGATACCTTATTTTTAATACATATATTGACTAGTACGTTTATATATTTAGGATAAAAATTCATAATTCTTGACATTCCCGACCTACTAGGAATACAAGATAAAACTATTCTATTATTACTGCTATATTTTCTATATCTGAAAAATTTAGAAAATAGTTTTATATCAGATTTAAAATTGTCAAAAGAATAATATTTATTCTTAGTAGCATTGTTAAATATCTCTAATAGTTGCTTGTCTGGTTTCATATAATGGTAGTCTTTATATAGATAGCCTGCTTATGCTTGAATTGTTAAAGTGCGTCTATAACTAGATACAGTATAGCACATACGGTATGTAAATGCAAGAGGGAAAACATACCTTATTACCTCTGTTATGCTATACTATAAGAGGTATAAGCAAAATATAGTTATATGTGTAATGCAATACACACTTAACCGCTTTTTTGTTACACTTTACTTACTTTTCTTTTATGTCCTCAAAAGGCACAATAAAAAGCCTGCAAACAAGGCAAAAAATCAGCAACAGACTTACTA
Source organism: Patescibacteria group bacterium (assembly GCA_050942955.1). GTDB lineage: Bacteria > Patescibacteriota > Microgenomatia > UBA1400 > UBA1449 > JBMNOG01. The sequence goes on from JBMNOG010000022.1 coordinate 4,745, forward strand.
AAATAGATAAACGATTACTGGTTGAAAAGGCGCAAGAATACCTCACACAAATTACAAACAACACCAAACAGCTGCCAACTATTAGCGGCTTACTCGTAGAACTTAAGATAAGCAAATCTCGCTTCTACGAATTAGTAAACGAATTACCAGAATTAGCGGACATAGTAGAAACAATAACCACAAGGCAAGAGGAATTTTTACTAACTCGCGGGATCAATAATCAGGCAAACCCTGTTTTTGCGATGTTTTTACTCAAGAGCAAACACGATTACCGCGACCAACCTCAACAACTAACCCAGAATAATTATATGAATATCTCGCCCGATGTTTTAAGTGATGCTTTAAAACTTATGAAAGAGAACGAAAAATCCCGTCAGGGCTAACCATAACGGGACTTTGTGTTCTTACTCTGTAAACTCATCAGGCTCATCAATGCTGCTCTCTGCTTGAATAATTGCCTCTAACTCTGCCTGATACTCATCTATATCTAGCATTAAATCTGCATATTCTTCTAGTACTTCTAGCTTATAATCTACCATATAGTAAAGAGATAATAGCTAAGCACTAGGGCTTACCCTGTTTTTTAGGGCTTACCTTGTTTTAGTAAGGCTTACCCTGATTTTTAGTAAGGTCTACCCTGATTTTTAGTATTATCTCCCCTCTGTTCAAAGTTTATAAAAAGTCTCGACTTGTTAAGGTGCTATATCCAGTCTACTCCTCATAGTCCGTCTGTGTCAATGTGTAATGATTACACACATACAAAGCCTTATACATCAAGCTATTGTTATTGTGCGTGTGTGTGTCTAGCGTGGTGTTAGTGTGAAATAGATGTGCAGGATCTCAGTGTCAAGGGTACCCCCCACACCCACCCCATATAAACCAGCTGGGAGTCCCGATGGAACCTGAGAGTGAGTAAAGGGATAGCCTTCTACAGATGTAGATAACCCTTTACAGATGTAGATAATCTCGTACAGATGTAGATAAGCCTCGTGCAGATGTAGGTACTTGTACAAGTATATCTATGGTTTACAGCAACATTTACCCCTATGTTACAGCAACATTTATTGACATGTTACAGCAACAATGATATGATTGCTTCTATATGAGGCAATATACCTTTAGAGAACTGCAAACTAATACTAGCTGGTTAAAAGAACTTCCGATTGAAGTAGTTAGGTATGGAAAGGTTTTTGTAACCCTTTATGGTAATCCGCAAGAAAGCAACTTACGTAAACAGTGCGAGTTAAATAAGGAATATATTAAACACTTAGAAGAAGAAGTTAAACAGTTAAGGGCAGAATTAAAATCACTAAAGTCTGAAAAAATTATACAAAAAAATAAAAAAGACCAAATAGGAAGGTCGGTTGAGGATTTTTTACAGGGTGCGCCTTTAACTAAAGCCCCTCACGTTAAGTGTCAGTGGCTGGGATGTAACTATGTCGGAGAGCTTGAGTATGGGACTGTTTATGGAGCCTGGGATGAGAAGGCAGGAGAGTATCAGAAAAGTAAGGGCTGGTTGTGTCCTAAGCATAAGAAGCAGTCAGAGGCAAAATGAAAAAGAAAGAAAAGAAGAAGACTATCTATTGTGAACATGGTTTTATCTACTGCTTACAGTGCATAAAAAATAAAGAAAAACGTGTAAAGATTACACAAAAGGAGGAAAAATGAGAATTAAACATGGACTCTTTTCGTATGAGGTTGAGATTACCCCCGATGAACTAAAAGAGATATTGCTTGGTAATTTTAATTTGGCTAGGCTTCCTATTATTATGAAGTGGGTAAAAAAGAGAATACTTAGATGACTAAGACAAATACACTCCTTGGGTTTCTCGTCTTTTTCTCTTTCCTCCTTATCGGGTACTTGAGTTTTTACCTCATTATTAAACAGCATTTCTCTCAGGAGGAAGAGATCACGCCTAAGCCGTTAAACGGTGAGGTCTTGGAAATCCTAGTTAACGAGTATCGCAGGAAAAATAACTACCAACCTTTAGTCCACGATGAGCGATTGTGCTTACTTGCAAAGGTACGGGCAGTTGAAGCTAACACAGAGTGGAGCCACGATAACTTTTTTGTCTGGTCTGAGGTTTGGATGGAGAAATACCCATATACTCTTATGGGAGAGAACCTTGCACGGCAGTTTGCAACAGAGGTAGACACACTGAGAGGCTGGCTAAAAAGCGAAAAACATAAACTGAACATAGATTACCCTTACACAACCAGTTGTATTGCCTGTTTTAACAAAGTGTGTGCCCAAATCTTCGGAAAATGATATATACCGCTATCACGGATGGCTATGACACACCAAAAAACAATCTTCCCGTATGCATTGGTCGTATGTCCAGGCACCAATCGTATACGGGTATTTGTCTTTGGAGAAAATCATCTTTGTAAGTACATAAGTCCCCATTCTTGTCCGCCTATCCACTTTAAGGTAAAACCTTGCTTTTCAAGGAAGATGAGTAAGTGTGCCATCGCTGTTCCGCCATTGTGGTATTCCATCGTAATTTGTTTTACTTTATCTAAGTTTTTAGCGGTGTAGAGAGCATCATACTCTCCACCCTCAATGTCCATTTTAAGTACGTCTATGGGTTCTGTTAAGAGTTCATCTAGGCTAATGGTGGCAACTTCAAGCCCCTCATCTCCGAGTTTATGTAAATCACTTCGTTCACTACAAGTAAGTTTTAGGGGCTTAGTTGAGATAGCTTTGTTGATAAACGTCACCCGTCTATCTTTGCAGTTTTGTTGTAAGAGATTGAAGTTATCAGGGTGGGGTTCAACGGCAATTACCTTATTCACTCCTTCTAAAAGACAGAGTTTTGTAAAAGCTCCAATGTGTGCGCCACAGTCTAGGATTGTTCCTGTAAGTTTTACTATATTCCATTGGGTATAGCATTTATCTTCGATAACCTCTTTTATTACTCTGCGGTCATCGTCATTTCGGAAGGTAAAGGTACTCATATCTATTATTATATACCAATATTCTGCTTGATAAAATGGTTGCTATGTGTGTAAAATATATGTATGACAAACGGGACAAGCATAAATCTCCCGCCAAAGGAGTTAAAAAAGCTTGAAAAGACCTTTCAGCAAATGAAGGAAATTGCCAGGGAAGACCCCGTTTACTTCGTTGATACCTTCCTCTACACGTTTAATCCAAAGCAAGAACCTTTCCACCTACGGTTTAAGACGTTTCCCTTCCAAAAGCGACTTATCAGAGACTTGGTTTACGCTATTAAAAATGGAGAAGACATCTTTATTGATAAGTGTCGGGAGATGGGGGTAACGTACACTATCTTAGCTACGTTTATCTGGTTTTGGCTATTTGAACCTGCTTCTAACTTTCTCATTGGATCACGCAAAGAAGACTACGTTGACAACCGTAGGGGCGGAACCACAGGCAACAAAGAGGAGTCTTTATTTGGCAAGATTGACTACATGCTAAGCCGCTTGCCTACGTTCATGCTCCCCCAAGGCTATAACCCTGATAAACACTTTAACTACATGTCTTTGGTTAACCCTGAGATGGGGAATGTTATTTCAGGCGAGTCAAGTAACCAAAACTTTTCAAGGGGAGGTAGGCAACGGGCAATCTTTTTAGACGAGTTTGCGTTCTGGGATAACGACTGTTGGAGGAAAGATACTGAGGTTTTAACCAAGGAGGGTTGGAAAAATTTTCAAGATTGTACTATGGATGACCAAATATATTCTATGAATATAGATACTGGTCATGCTGAGTATATGCCGGTCACAAAACTCCATAAGGTTTATGCCCCCAAACTTTATGAGTTCAAGAACAAATCAGTAGACCTGTCTTGTACACCCAACCACAAGTTGCTTCTTAAAAAACGCTACACCCCCAAAGGAACTAGAGAGTTTTTTAATAAAAATAAGGACAAGTCTCGATACGAACAATCAACAGGGAAGATGTATTTTCGTAGGGCTGATGAGGTTTACTATCAAAAACACGACTACATTCCTTTAGTATCTGATTATATTGGGGGTGAATCTCCAGAAACCATTTATGGTTTTGATGCAGAAGATTATATGGAGTTTTTGGGTTGGTATATATCAGAAGGGTGTTTTACTAATAAAAACAGTCATTATTATATTGAAATATCTCAAGTTAAAGAAAAAGGGAAAAAACAAATTGAAGACCTTTTAATAAAAATGGGATTGAAGATTAAATATTATGGTTCTAGTTTTAAGGTTTTGGCAAGTGATTTGCCGAAAGAAATGTTTGAAGAATTAATTTCTCTTGGTAAAGCTCATCAAAAACATATCCCCAGAAAGTATCTCAACTTAAATAAAGACTTACTTAAAACACTTTTTGACTCCCTGATGGCTGGCGATGATTGTATTACTAAGAGAAAAGATAGGGTAGATAAAATGATGTATGCGACTACTTCTAAGAAGCTTGCAGACGATTTTCAGGAGCTAGCCCAAAAAATAGGACTTCATGCAACTATTACACATGTTGACAGGGACGAAAAGTGGAAAAGGATTTATCTTTTAAATATTGGAACAAAACCTCATGCCCGAGTAGCCAGCCTTAATAAGCAAATAGTTGATTATAATGATTATGCCTATTGTGTGACTACTCCATATCACTCTCTTTATGTGAGGAGAAATGGTGTAGCTTCATGGGCTGGGAACACTGCTGTGTGGGGGTCAACGGCTGATACGACTAACTGCCGAATTGTGGCAACTACACCTGGGATTAAGCCCTCCAAAGCCAAGCGGCTTCGTTTTGGCAAAGACGGGGAAAAGATTAAGGTCATCACCTTAACGTACAAAGAAGACCCAAGGAAAACGCGCAAGTGGCTAAACGAACAACGGGAGAGACGGTCAATAGATGACTTTAACCGAGAAATCATGATTAACTGGGAAACCTCGATTACAGGTAGAGTCTACCCAGAGATTGAAAACGCTGCTTTTGGTGATTTTCCTTTCCTGGCTAACTCTCCTCTGTGGTGTTCCTGGGATTTTGGTTTGGACGGAGTTGCCATCCTTTTTTGGCAACAGAACAAAGATAACGGTAAGTACCGCTTGATTGACGCTTACATGAATGAAGATAAGCCCATTCAGTACTACCTCCCCCTCTTTGGCAGACCGATTGACTCTAAGTTTACTTACACAGATGATGACTTAAAAGCAATCACACAGATTGCCAATTACCCAAAAGCTATTCACTTTGGCGACCCTGACGTAAAGAAACGCTCTCTCTTAACGGGAACCTCAACCCGCCAGGAATTAGAAAAAGCAGGTATTTACGTTCAGTGCATTGACAAAAACGACTTCTACTTTAGGCGGGAAAAGACAAAAATCTACCTGCAAGCAGGGATTGAGATAAACGCTAACCCCCGAACTGAGTATGCCTATGAAGCGTTTAAGTCAGCCCGTTACCCGCAGCGGGAAGAAACGAGCCAAGCAACCACCCCGATTGCCCTACCCATCCACGACTGGACATCCCATCCGAGAACCTCAATGGAGTTTTTCTTCGTTAATATTGATGTCTTTGAGAATATGCAGTTTGAGGCTCCTTCGTGGGCAAACAAAACAAAAAAGTGGGTTACTAGCAAGTTAAAAATCAGCGGGAGATCCCGCTAGAAAGGATACTATGTTAGCGATTACGCTTATTAAAGACAAAGTCAGGGAGATAGACACCAAGCTCGATGCGCAAAAGATTGCCCTTGAGAACTTGAAAGAAAATATTCTCTACACTAATAAGACCTTGCGAGAACTCAAGGCTTTACTAGGCAAGAAGAAATGAAGTGCGTTTCTTATGATGAAGTTTACACCTACTACCAGGAACTAATTAGTCGAGCTAAGGGTAAAATACTCAAGACAGACTGCTACAATGAAGCTTTTCTTGAACCAATTATTACTACCCAAGAGGCGGTTTTAGTTGAGTATGAGCAGGAATACGTTGATAAAGCCCTTGCTCGTTTTCCTCACCTAAACATCATTCAGGGAGACATTAGAAACCTTCACTTTGAGGATGAATCATTTGATACTGTGGTTGACTTATCAACTATTGACCACGTTCCCCAGGAAGACTTACCTATTGTCTTTTCGGAGTACTACCGGGTTTTAAAGTTTAACGGGCAACTCTTACTCGTTGTCTGGTTAACAAAAAACAAGTATGAAGGGAAGGAGTGGCGGTCAACGAACCAATACTTCTTTGAGGAGGATACTGTGAGGGAGTATTTAGATAGGTTTTCGATTGAATCAGAGCAGGTTATTTTAGTTGACAAGGCGTTACCAAATTGCTACCTAAAAGAGTTTGTATGTCTCAAGTAAACTGGCAGTACCTCGATGAGTTTACGGACAGGGAAGACATTATTGCTAGCTACTTAAAGGGCAAGACAGAGGGCAAGATTATCGTTGACTTAAACTGTCTTAAAGCTCCTCTGCTGAAAAAACTTGAACCTGACTTTCACCGCTACTTAGGCAACGACATCTTACCTATTGATCAGCACCACTCTAAAGCTGTCTTTTACCAGATAACCGACGAGGAGATGGCGAGGATGGTTAAACGCTGTGATATCTTAGTGGTCATGGGGTACGGGGGGTATGAGAAAACAGGCGAAGAAGCAGAGAGTAAAACACTCTCTGAGAGTATTGAGCGGATTGTTTACAACTGTTTACCAGATATCGTTATTATTGAAGGGATTAAGGAATTTGAGGAATTATTTTCTAATGGGTTTGTCGGATATACTAAGACAAGACGGTATGAGATTGAGATTAAACCTGAACGAGTGTACCAGCGAGTTATATATATTTTTGAAAGACTATGGCAAAAATAGATTTAAGTATTCTAATTACCTGCTATAACAAAGAGGAGTTTTTAGATGAGTGTATCCACTCTATCTTTGAGCAGACAGTAAAACCAAAAGAGGTTGTCTTAGTCCATGATGGCTGTGAAAACCCTATGGCTCACGCTAAGGCAGTTACCCTAATCTACCCCGATAACAAAGGGGTAGTTAGAGCGAGAGCTGAGGCATTCCGCT
>JBMNOG010000001.1:0-156492 GCA_050942955.1 Patescibacteria group bacterium
TGTAATCCCTATTAATTGGGCAGTGCTCAATCAGTAGACTAAATTGTGACTTGTGGGAAGACTAGAAGGTTAACTGCAATATAGCTGTCAGTGCATTTTGGGAATATCTATCTTGTTTGGAGCGGGTAACGGGAGTCGAACCCGTCTATCTACCTTGGCAAGGTAGTGTAATACCGATATACCATACCCGCTTTTCAGTTTTAAATTATAGCAAATGTGCCAAGCTGTGGAGTCGAACCACAATCTCGTGTTTTTCAGACACGCGCCGTGACCACCTTGGCTAGCTTGGCAATAGTTGCTTCTCTAAGACTAGCCATCCTGAGTTACGAAGGATTGGCTAGCTTGGCAATAAACAAACTTTATTTTATCAAAATAACAGATTCAAACCAATAGGTCTTGTGGGCGCTGAGGGGATCGAACTCCCGACCTTTGGGACTCTCCTGTGTGGGCTCACCAGGATTCGAACCTGGGACCTTTCGGATGTAAACCGAACGCTCTAACCAGCTGAGCTATGAACCCAAGACAATTCATTGAATAGCTCTCTAGCTTCTTATTAAGTTTTGACTTATATTGGCGCCGAGGACAAGACTTGAATCCTTCGACTTTGCTCAGGATTTTCCATCCATCCTCTACCTTTTAACAAAACTCACTTATCATCTTGCTTTTCCTGGTGCCGAGGACAGGACTTGAACCTGCATGCCTTGCGGCACAGCCTCCTCAAGACTGCGTGTCTACCAATTTCACCACCTCGGCAAAATAGCGTTATGTTAAATGAGTAGTTTTGAATTATACCAACTTCTTGGAATTAATTCTCTTTTGTACTAAAGACAGGGTCAGAATCCTTCAGCTTTGCTCAGGATCACCTGTTCATCCTCAATTTTTCAAACAAACTCATTTGTCAACTTACTTAAAGGGTGCCGAAGACAGGATTTGAACCTGCAAGGGAGAACTCCCACACGTCCCTGAAACGTGCGCGTCTACCAATTCCGCCACTTCGGCAAAATACAGCCATGTCAAAAAACTTACCTGATTTGTGCGCGTCCCTGATTTTTACTAAAAAATCAGGATCTTCGTCTCTGACGAGACTCCGTGTCTACCAATTCCGCCACTTCGGCTTCACATTCATTTTGACCTCTGTAATTTTAACAAATATATAGAGATTATCCAATAACCAGCGTGCCAATACGTATTACGCATGTATGCTTGACACTTGAGAAGAATTTTGTCACAGTGAATAGTAGAGTATGAAAAAACTGCTCGTTGTTTGTATTTGGCTGCCAGTAACGCTTTTAACCTTAGTCTTCACCCTAGGATATACACTTACCTATAACACCAGAGTTCAAGTAACATCCTCTGAGACTGAAACTGTAACTCTTTCCACTATTCCCTACAAATTCTACACTTCTTTACCTAAGGTTTTGGGGGCAAAAACCATTAATGCTTTCTATGTTTCATCCCAAGATGTAATACCGGAGCTTGTATACAACTACCTGAAAAAGCATAAATCACCGATGCTAAGCACTTCAAATGACCTCGTTATGGCTGCCAGAAAGTATGACCTTGATCCACTTTTTTTAGTAGCTGTTGCCCAGTGCGAGTCAAACTTAGGCAAGAAAATGCCTGAAAATTGCCATAATCCCTTCGGATGGGGGATTCACAGCCGGGGAACACTTTGTTTTGACACATGGCAGGAGGGTTATCAAACTGTAGCTAAGGGTTTACGGGATAAATATTTTGACAAGGGCCTTGAAAATCCGGAGGATATTATGGCTAAGTACACACCCCCAGCCCTGGAAAAGAACGGTTCCTGGGCCAAGTGCGTTAACCACTTTCTAGGGAAACTCAACGAAACCAAGAACCAGATGTAGTACTCCTCTTTTTTTTGCAGCTACTCATGTACGCAGCAAATGTGTCATTTGCTAACTTATAATATTAAATCTTGACAAATTACAGGATACGTATATAATACGAAATTAGATCCTTTGGTTTTGTCTCACCGGGCATTACTGGAGGGTTTTTTTTATGCCAATTTTACTAGCCTATATAAAGAAAATATTTCAACGCTTGCCCTTATAAATTGGCCAATTATTTTCCTCATTCTCTTCACATATAATTACATTCTAGGACATATTACTAAGTCTTGAGCCGGTTTGCCATACAGGCAAAACATGGTAAAGTTGGAAATATGCAGACAAAAACCAGGTTGGCCTTTGCAATAGGCAAACTAACGCAACTTGTGGTACGTAAAATCCGAAAGGGGAGAGGAGAAGCAGCTCCGGGCTTAGTTGCTCTTAAACTTGATCCTGAGTTTATTGGGCGTTGTCACGAAGGTATTGGACAAAGAATCATCATATCCGGCACTAACGGCAAGACCACAACTACTAACCTCATAGCTGCAATTTTTAAGGGACAAAATCACTCTTTTTTGACTAATCCTTCAGGTTCGAATCTGGAAAGAGGGATAGCCGCCTCACTCCTTAGCCTAAAACCCACAACCCACACCGTTCTCTGGGAGGCAGATGAAGCGGCTCTCATCCCAATTGCTACCCAGGTTCAGCCAACTCACATAGTTCTCATGAATATATTCAGAGACCAGCTGGACCGCTACGGCGAGATTGATACTACGCTTTACAAATGGCTGAAGCTCCTAAAAACCCTTCCTAAGGCAACAATTTTTCTCAATGCCGATGATCCCAATCTGGTTTTTCTGGGAAGCCAGCTAAAACGTCACGATGTTTTCTATTTCGGCGTAGAAGCCGATAAAACCGAGACTGTCAAACTAAAACACTCAGCTGATGCTGTTTACTGCCCTATTTGCCACCGGGAACTCCGGTATAAGTCAATTCAGTTTTCGCATCTGGGCAGTTATAATTGTGTTTGCGGGTTTGCAAGACCCAAACCGCACTTTGCTGCTACAAATCTTAAGTTAAGCTTGAGCAAGGCCACATTTTCTGTGGCAAAGAAGAGAGTCACTGTTCCTCTCATGGGTACGTACAACGCCTATAATGCCCTGGCAGCTTTTGCATTATCTTTTTTCCTTAAGCTGGATACACCAAAAATCTTGCAATCAATGAAAACTTTTAAACCCGTTACAGGGAGACAGGAAATGATTGAAGTCAAAGATAAACAGATTAAGCTTTTACTCGTGAAAAATCCTACCGGCTTTGACCAGGTCATTGACACCCTTCACGCACTTAAGAAAAAGGTTACTCTCTGCATTGCCATTAACGATAGAATTGCAGACGGCACAGATGTTTCCTGGCTCTGGGATGTGGATTTTGAGAAACTGGCACAAATCACCAAAAAGGTGATTGCTACAGGCGACAGAGCGCATGATTTAGCAGTAAGATTGAAATATGCCGGCTTCAGTAAAAAACAATTTTTAGTCAGCACAAATAAAGAGAAGGCTGTGCAAGCTTTTTTAAAATCTAGGGGAAAACAATTGTTCCTGCTTCCTACCTATACTGCCTTGTGGGAGTTGCGCAAACTTTTGAGAAAGCAAGTATGAAAACCAAGCCTCGCTTAACTATTGCCCATCTCTATCCCAAATCCATGAACATTTATGGAGATAGAGGTAATGTTTTGGCCTTAGTGAGACGTTGTCAGTGGCACGGCATTAACGTGACAGTTAATGAAGTTGAAATCGGGAGTCGCTTTGACAGCCAGAAGTACGATATCGTTTTTGCAGGGGGTGGTCAGGATAATAGTCAACTGGGAGTCGCTAAAGACCTACAGACTAAAAAGAGGGAGATTCACCAAGCTGTGGAACGAGAAGTGGTATTTCTGCTCGTCTGCGGCAGCTATCAGCTTTTTGGCCATTATTTTAAAACTCACGAGGGTACTAAAATTCCCGGCATTGGTGTGTTTGATGCGACTACGATTGCCTCAGACAGAAGGAAGATAAGTAACGTAGTCATCCGACACAGCTTACCCACACTATCATCTCTTAAAACATTGGTGGGTTTTGAGAACCACTCCGGTAACACATTTATAAAACAAGAAAGCTCCACTAAACCGCTCGGGGAAGTCCTTTCCGGTTTTGGCAACAACGGAGAAGATAAGACTGAAGGCGCAGTGTACAAAAACTGTATCGGCACCTATATGCATGGTTCACTCCTACCCAAAAACCCGCACTTTGCTGACTACCTCATATCAAGAGCCCTTGAGAATAGGTATAAAGAGAAGATTAGACTTAAATCACTAGAAGATGAACTCGAATACCAGGCCCATGAATTTGTGCTCAAAAATAGGGGATAGGTGGTAAAATATTGGGGATAAACTGTTTTGCCGAAGTGGCGGAATTGGGAGATCAAGATCACGTGAGTGACCGAAGATCCTGTGAAGGACATTAAGTCCGAAACAGGATAGAAACGATTACTTTAAGATAAGAAATATAGATGGCTTATTATTTTGCCGCGGTGGCGGAATTGGTAGACGCGCACGGCTTAGGACCGTGTGCCGAAAGGCTTGGAGGTTCAAGTCCTCTCCGCGGCACAAGAAATAATAACCCTTAAGCAATTTTCTACTTTTCTCTTCTGAAAGCCTGGTTACGCATGTATATCCTATATTAATTTATTTTATGATATAATATATCTGTATTTAGGCATTTTTGTGCTTAAGTACTGCACTTTTAAAACCCTAGGCGTCTCGTAAATCCAGAAAGGAGTCAGCGATGTTGTGCTGGAAGTGCGGTAAAGAAGTGACAGAAGATTTCCTCTTCTGCCCGACATGCGGGAAAGCCCAGCTTTCCCCGGAGGAGGCCAATACCCTTGGCCTTGCTCACTTGCTCAGTCAGCTTCTTTCGCGTCGTGTTTCAGTAGCTGACCGCAATAAGTCTGAGCAGTTTGTCAGACAAATTTGTGGTCAAGATTGGAAGCTCCAGGAAGAGCAAGGGAAATTGCTTTGCGTCCTGGAAAACCATTTTCATGTCGATCTTACATCTCCCACTCCAGAGCCGCCCCCCCCCAAGCCCTCGCTGCGAGTCCTGTTACCATTCCACCAATTAACCTGGATGAGCTGCGCAAGCGGTACCAAAACCGTCCATTTCTCAAAATCTCAGAGTTGGCAAAACTCCTGGGACTTGAATATAAGGCGGTTTGGGGAATCGTAAGACAAGAAGTATTCGGGGCCAAGAAGGTGGGGGGCTCATGGCGAATTCCCATTGAGGGAATTATTAATTACTTCGCCGCACAAGAAAAGGAGGCCTAGAAAAACAACACCCTCTCCACTAAGAGGATCAAATTCTTTGCTCCAAAGCGGAGTTTTTGAGTTTGATCCTCTTGTGGTTGGGGTTTATGTGTCTATGGGTGCTACCCATACTGATGAGTCTTAAGAAAGACGAAACACAACTTTATAAGCCAACTAACTCCAACTCATCCTTTTTCCCAAACATTTCTCCCAAAAACATCCGTGCCATATCTGTATAGCGCTCGGGTAAATCTGTCACAAAGTACTTGCGTTTACCATTTTTGCCAAGTTTTTTGTCAATTTCCGGATGGCGCTTAAGATAGTCGGCAAGTTTTTCGGCTACAATCGGCCCTTCGGAAATAACGGTAACGTTTTTTCCTGCCCGTTTAGCAACTTTGCCAGCTACTAATCCATAGTGCGTACAGCCTAAAATGAGGCTATCAATCCTTTGTTTTAAGAGAGGTTTTAGGTACTCATCCAGAATTAAATCAAGAATTTGACCGTTACGGTTGCCTTCTTCGATATAAGGGACAAGAAGGGGGGAGGCATTTTGGAACATCTCTACGTCGGGCGAGAGCTCTTTCACTTTTTTAATAAATCCTTGTGAAGCAACCGTTGCTCTCGTACCAATAAGCCCAATCCGTTTGTGGCCGTTACTTGTAACTGCTTCCAGGGTTGGTTGAATAACGCCTAATACCCGGCGAGTGGGGTAGTGTTTGGGTAAGTACTCTTTTTGGATCTTTGGCAAAGCAACAGCCGTCACCGTATTGCAAGCAAGGACAACAAGCTGGCAGTTTTGGGAAAAGAGGTAATCAACCGCTTTCTGGGTAAAGGAATAAATTAGTTCAGGCGAGCGGCTGCCGTAGGGAACTCTGGCATTGTCTCCCAGATATATATAGTCATACTGAGGTAAAAGCTTAACGATTTCTTTGAGAATCGCCAACCCGCCTAAACCTGAATCAAAGATGCCGATACTACCTTTTGGGTTCATACGGACTATCTTACCCTAATCTCTTATGCTTTTGTAGCTTGTGAAAGCTTGGAATCGGCACGTATAATACATTTCATTGTTTAAATCAAGGAAAAATCTTTGTAGAATGGATACATATGAATTTAAGGTTGCCAGGAATCTTTAAGAAGCGCTGGTTCTGGTTTTTATTTGTCTTAGTCTTCATTTTTGGGGGCTACTTTGCATGGCAGAATTCTCACAAGAAACAAAACGGTTTTGAAACATATGAAGTAAAAGCCATGGACCTTGAAAAAACTGTTACTGCTTCGGGTGGGATTACGGCTACAAACATAGCTTCTCTTAAGTTTCAAACAGGTGGGAGGCTTGCCTGGGTAGGAGTAAAGAAAGGGGATAGGGTCCGCAAGTGGCAGGCAATTGCAAGTTTAGATCAGCGTGAGCTTGAAAAAACCCTCAAAAAAACTCTGCTGGCTTATAACTCAACCAGAATGGATTTTGACGAAACCAGCCAAACAACCTACAAAGATACAGCCCTAACTGAATCTATTGAAAGAATTTACCAAAAAAACCAGAATGCCCTGGATGCGGCAGTTGTTGATGTAGAATTGGCAGACCTTGCCAAACAATATGCCACTCTATATTCGCCGATCGATGGCATTGTAATTAAAGCAACAGACGAACATGCCGGGGTAAACATTTCTTTGGCTACAACTGAATATGTGGTCGTTGACCCAAACAGCTTGCAGTTTTCAGCCAATGTCGAGGAACTTGATATTGGTCTTATTACTGTTGGTCAAAGCGCTACAATTAACCTTGATGCGTTTCCTGAAAACTCCGTAGCCAGTAGCGTTGGTGAGATTGAGTTTACAGCTACCCAAACCACTACTGGTAACACAGCGTTTACTGTTAACTTTCCCATTCCTGTAGATTCCCGCTATTTACTGGGAATGAATGGGGATGTCGAGGTTGTTGTTGACCGAAAATCAGGAGTTATTGCAGTCCCCGTCGAAGCAGTCCGGGAAACAGAAACAGCTAGAACAGTAACAATTTTAAGAGAAGATAAAACGCAAGAAGAAGTAGTGATTACTACCGGCTTGGAAACCGATGAATACTTTGAGGTCACGGAAGGTTTGCAGGCTGGCGACACAATCATTCTTCCATAACTCATGACCCAAGCACTCCTTGAGATCAAGAATGTTTCAAAAATCTATAAGCTTGACGGCGTGTCTGTAAATGCGCTTCTGGATGTCAGTGTAGCAATTAATAAAGGTGAGTTTGTGTCTATTATGGGCCCATCGGGATCGGGAAAATCTACTCTCATGCACCTCATTGGCGCTCTTGACACTCCAACAGAAGGAGAGGTTTTTATTGACAATGAAAATATTGCCAAGCTTTCTGAGAGTGAGCTAGCCATAATCCGCAACCAAAAAATCGGTTTTGTCTTTCAGCAATTTAATTTACTTTCCAAAACCTCAGCTCTTCACAATGTAGAGGTACCTCTTATTTACGCAGGTGTCAGCGATGATAGGGAGCGGGAAGAAAAGGCCCGGAATATGTTAGTTAAAATAGGGCTAGGTGACAGACTTAAAAACCACCCCAATCAGCTCTCTGGGGGCCAACAGCAGCGTGTAGCTATTGCCCGGGCACTGATTAACAAACCTACCATACTTCTAGCAGATGAACCAACCGGAAATCTGGATTCTAAAACGGGTAAAGAAATTATGGCGCTATTTAAAGAACTTCATAAAGAGGGTAACACCATCGTTATGGTTACACATGAAGAAGATGTAGCTAAACATGCAAAGAGAATTATTTACATTAAAGACGGCAAAATAGTCAGTAAGCTATGATTATTTTTTCAGAAACACTGGAACTTGCATGGCAATCTTTGTGGCGAAATAAACTTCGTGCTTTTCTGACCATGCTTGGCATTATCATTGGAGTTGCTTCTGTTATTTTACTTATTTCTATTGGAGCCGGACTGAAAAGCTACATTACTGGACAGTTTGAAAGTTTAGGCTCAAATCTCATCTATGTTTTGCCAGGCGATATCCAGGGAAGTGGACCAATGGGAATGCTGCCCAATTTAAGCGAAAACGATATTAGAGCCATTAAACGTATTGGTTATCCCATAAAAGACGCAAGTGGAAATTTTGAAACATTCATAAAGGCCCGTTATGGATCAGTAGAGAAAGCATTGCACTGTATGGGTGTTGATGAAGCCGCTATTGAGATGCTCAATTATAAAGCTGAAAGGGGAAGAGCTATAAACGATGTTGATGTCCAGAAAACTGCCAGAGTTGCTTTTATTGGCCCAGGTGCCGCTGAAAAACTTTTTGAAAACGATAACCCTGTTGGCCGCACAATTCTTATTCAATCAACTAAATACAGGGTAGTGGGTGTTTTTGAGAGTAAGGGCGGAGGTATGAGTGTCGGTATGTCTGTTGATGACAGTGTTCTTATTCCAACAACAACAGCAAAAAAGCAGTTTAATCAAGATAAGCTTTCTCAGGTCTTTGCCAGTGTTGCTACCAAAGAAGAGCTTGACAGCGCCAAAAATAAGGTCGAAAAAGTAATGCTCAAAAACTATGATGAAGATGAGTTCTCAGTAGTCGGGCAGGAAGAGCTTCTTAGCACTGTTGACCAAATTTTAGGAGCTATGACTGCAGGGCTGGGAGGCATTGCGGCTATCTCTTTACTAGTAGGTGGCATTGGCATTATGAACATTATGTTTGTTACTGTCACCGAGAGAACCCGGGAAATTGGACTAAGAAAAGCTCTTGGAGCTCAACCGAAAGATATTCTGGTTCAGTTTTTGATCGAATCAGTAACTCTAAGTCTTGTTGGCGGCAGTATTGGTATCCTCCTGGCAATGGGAGGATCAATGGTTTTAAGCAGTTTTTTTGCTTCTGAGATTACACTATCAGCAGTTCTTCTTGCTTTCACATTCTCTTCTGTTATTGGTGTTATCTTTGGCGTTGTTCCTGCTTGGAAAGCAGCCAAACTGGACCCAATCACAGCCTTGAGGTATGAGTAGGCTAATTATAGGGTATAATACACTATCCAAATATTCCAAATGTTTACTAAGTAACAAAGTATAAAGGAGCATTCTATGGCAACAAAAGACACAAAAACTACAAAAAAAACTACTCAAAAAAAAGAAAACAAAGTAGTTGAATCAAAACTTAACTGGCTACCGAATAAAACATTTGAGCTCGAAGTTACTATCCCCTGGGAACTAGTAGCCAAAACATACGATGAGGTTCTGGAACGTACTGCTAAAAACCTCACCCTTAAAGGCTTTAGAAAAGGTAAAGCACCCAAGCAAATGGTAGAAAGCTATGTAGGTAAACAGAAGCTTTATGAACAAACAGCTCAAGAAATCGTTACCGAAAGTTATTTTCATGCTGTTAAACAACACAATTTGCGGCCAATTATGCACCCTAACATTACTCCGGTTTCAGTCGAGGAAAATAAAGACTGGAAAGTCAAAGCAGTTTCCTGTGAGGCACCAGAGGTAAAACTAGGAAATTATAAAGAAGCGATTAAGGGTCTTAAAGCTAAGAGTGCGATTTGGACACCTGAAAAAGGGAAGGTAGAAGAAAAGGATCAGAAAGCGGCTGGTCCAACAGTTGATCAAATTTTGGGAGAACTGCTTAACAGCGCAGAAATTGGAATCTCAGAGATGCTTTTAAATGCTGAAACTAACCGGATGTTAAGCAACCTCGTTGACCAAGTGAATGCAGTTGGAATGACTGTTCAGCAGTATTTGGAAGCCAACGGCAAAGAACAGAAACAATTACAACAGGAGTATCGAGCACTTGCCGAAAAATCTTTAAAGCTTGAATTTGCTATTGCAAAAGTTTCTGAGGAAAACCAGATTACCGTTACAGAAAAAGAGATCAGCGAGATGATTGAAAATACAAAAGATCCTAATGTCAGAAAGCAGCTTGAACAACCTGAACAAAAGAATTATCTGTCACTACTTATCCGGAAACAAAAGACGATTGACTTTCTAAAGAGCCTATAGTATATTTAACAGCTAAATAAACAGCTTTGCTTGCAAATTGGATCGTTTACTTATATAACAAAAATACAGCAAGTAGAGCAACATCGTATGGATGACTTATTTAAGGCTCCCGGTCAGTTGAATACGGGTTCAGGCAAAAAGCAACAGACAAAACAATCTGCCAGTTTTCTTGAGGCTTTGCGTGAACAAGCAAAATCTGCAACCACTGGTGTGGCTAACTCAGCAGTAGATCAGTTACGCGGCGCTGTTCCAAATCAAGATACAACTCCTAGCCACCAGTCAAATACTCAACCAGACGTAAATAGGCAGCCGTTTAATTTTGCTGAATTTTTGAAAATGCGGGAAAACCGCATCCGTCAGCAGGAAAGAACTCTTCAGCAGCAGCGCAGAACCGAAACCCTACTTTTTCACCAAAAGGAAGAGCAAACAAAAAAAGAAATTGAGGCCATAAAGGTGGAAATAAAAAAGATTATTGAATCAACAACTGATGTTTCTGCTGAGTTCATGGCTGCAGAACAGAGCTTGATGGCCACTACAGTTGAGGTAGGTACTTACCAAATCAACTTCTTTCAAAGAATTAAGAGGATTTTAATTCTGGTTAGAAAACGTTTAACTGAGTCAAAACACTGGCTGGAAATGTTTAATTCCCGAAAAAATCAGCGCTCCTACTATTGGAATCAAGTTCAGAAGTCCGGCACCAAGTATATGCTCTCTCACGAAAGAACTGTTGCCACTCAAACCGGCTAAAACTCCTATTGTACTCTAAACATTGTTTTTGGCAGAGCATATTTCTCAATCAATGTTTTATTTTTTTCATTTCGCTTCAGCATTACTAGACAATAATCATCAACAAATACCGGTTCCCAAAGATCGTCATTTATTCTCTTTACTAAAAAAGGCTGACCCCATGGAGTCATGTCATGCCGGTAATAGTAAATGACGTTAAAATTATATTTCTCGTCCATCTCCTGCCAGAAATTTTCGTCTTCCTGCATCTGGATATAGGTATCCTGCATAAACTCGGTGCTGTAAGCTTCCGGCCGATTATCAATAAATACCTTTTCCTCGGGGAACAAGTTAAAGATTAGATATCCGCCAACATCATAGTTGTTAAATATTGGTCCTTTAATCCCCACCCGTTTAAAAAACTGTGCTGATTTTTGAACTCCCGGCATCAAACCCAAACCTTGGTTTTTTACATAAGCTGAATAAATGTGGTCTTGTGTGCTAAAACTAAAAATTAACATAACAACCACCGCTACCCCCCCAATTTGATAGACAATTCGCTTCACCTCAGAAGCCTTATTTATTAAATAGAGGTATATGTTTTCAGCAGCCAATGGAATAAAAAACAGTCCTAGTAGAGGAAAGTTACGAACCATATGAAAGGCTAAAGCGGTAAAAACAACTGCCAAAACTAAACGCAGCCAATATTTTCCAGGATTTGTTTTAATGAATGGAATAAATGTAACAAAAAGAAACCCGGCCAACATTTCAACAACGATGTAGATAGGTAAATGAAATCTTTGCTGCATGAAAAAAACAGACTGGTTCTCAGCCAGTGTGTAACCATAGTTCATAAAAATGGTAAAAGGCACTAAAGCGCCACTAAATCCATAAGGATTCAGAAGGCAGGCAGTGCATACCACAGAAAGAAGAATACCCAGACTCAACTTACTACTCTTTGAATTTTTAGACACAAAACTATCCAGCATAAATAAGCCTACTAGCATAATTCCAACAGGAAAGAGTATATGGAGGTTTACCCAAACTACTTGCAACAAAAATAGAAGCAAAATTACAGATAATGGAATTTTCCTACTCTTATACTTGTTAAGAAAATAGTAGAAAGCAGCAGCAAATAAGTAGCTGAATATTTCCGGCCTAACCTCACGCCTTGATGTAAGTAGAGGTAATGCAAGAAGAGAAAGTAGTGATGCTAGGGTAAAATTAGCTTTGCTTTGCGCAGTTTTGAAGACTGTAAAAAAGGTTAGAACTCCGGTAAGCACATAGACTAAAGATAGTCCGGCAAACCCGGCATGTTTCCATATCAGGTAAAAAAGAGGGCCAGTTGCCCAGTGATGGTTAATGGTTTTATGATCAGGTTGAGTATATGAGTAGTAGTTGGTATCTATTGGTTTAAGATTATTTAAAAAGTACTCTCCGTTTTTAATGTGTCTTCCTAGATCAGCTGTAGTAAGATTTATTTTTTGAGAAAGCATCATGCCTACTAGAAGCAGTAGGCACATTAAAAAAGGAATCCTCAGCTCCCTGGTAAAGTTCTCCCAATCCAAGTTTTTGAATACCTTAGTTAAAGAAGCAGTCTGCATAGGCTTTAGAAGTTAATTCTGCTTTTTTCCAGTTTCAATTTTACCCTCAGTCATCGCCAAAAGTTTGCTTAGTTCTTCTGCAAATCGCTTGGCATGAATCCGGCTCATTCCCACTCTCGAAACAATCTTCATTCGGTTTGTTCCTACACTTTGACACACATCCATGATAAGCCCATTCTGGTTAGTGCTCACTATGATGTTATCCGTATACAGAATTGGCGTAGTTTCAGGGTTAATATCAACGGAAATTGACGGCTTTGGTTTGTTCTCTACCATAATCCTCCTAAATAATTTATTACCTATACCATAGCAGACCCAAGTCTTACTCTGCAATTCGAAACTTATCTTTCTCTTCTTCAGTTAGAAGTTCGTTTTTCATTTTCTTAAGTATCCTAGCTAGTCTTTCTTGAGATACTTTAATTAAATCAAGTAAATCTTTTTTGGGATTTACTGCTTTCGGTTAGTAGTCTGAGAATATATCCACGGATTTGTCTATCTGAACCAGTAAAAGGCGATTGGGACTTGTAGCTAGAACTCTTCTGTACAAGGTTGCCGACAGTCTTTTTAGCCTGGCACCATAGTCCACATGGGCGTAATACCAGATACGAGGATTGTTATAATCAAGTGTCTCTTCAATTAATTGAAGTATGTCTTTATCATTAACGTTTACGATAATTTTAAAGAAATAATGGATGTAAACTGTGCGAATGTTAGTTTCAATAACAACTGTAGGCTCGTTAAAGATAAAAGCCATGAGGGCGCAGACAGTGTATGACCTCCACTCCAGGCAACTGCTTTAGTTTCTCCAGTGTACGAGGTAGCTGTTCTGAGTATTGTGAAACAACAGCTCTGACGGCTTCTCTAAGATAAAGAGCCCTGCGGTTATACCCCAATCCTTGCCAGTGTTTCAAAACAGTTTAAAGAGAAGCGCTCGCGAGAGATGTAAAGTCCGAAAACGTACTTAAAAACTCACAGTACTTAGGAATAACTCTATCTGCTTGTGTCTGCTGGAGCATAATTTCAGAAACAAAGATTGCATAAAGGTCATGCGTATTTCTCCAGGGAAAATTTCTACCTTGTTCCTTATAAAATGAAGATATCTCTCTCTGAAAAGCTTTAACTTGTTTTTGTGATAGGGTCATAGCCACTTGATCCTGTCACAGTGAATTGCTATGGTGTATGTATGTTCCTAACTAACCTCCTTATTAGTGGTTTAGCAGTTTTTGTTACTGCATATATTTTGGACGGAGTAGTAGTAGATAACTATCTTGTGGCCTTGTTAGTTTCAGTACTGCTTGGTTTAGCTAATGCTGTTTTAAAACCCATTCTTCTTATTTTCACATTACCTATAAATATACTCACTTTGGGTCTATTTACCTTTGTAATCAATGCAATTATGGTAATAATTGTGAGTAGTGTAGTTGCCGGTTTTACTGTCACCAACTTCTGGTGGGCTCTACTTTTTAGTTTACTCCTGTCGGTGGTTAATTCAATTCTCCTGTCTCTGGTGAAAAAGTGAATTTGAGGAACAGAACCTTAGGGTCCAAAAAAGGGATTTTAATTAAGTTTTACAGCATCTTCCACTGTAAATTCTCCAACTCTAATTCTCTCAAGTTCGCTGACATACCCACCTGTCCCCAGAACTTCTCCGATATCCCGTGCAAGAGAGCGGATATAAACACCGGGACCAGTTACTACCTTGATTGTTAGTTTTGGCCAGGAGTAATCGAGCACTTGTATATTTTTTATCTCAACGTTCCGAGGTTTAAGTTCAACTACCTTACCTTTTCTTGCAAGCTTATACGCCGCCTCTCCCTTAAGTTTTGCGGCGCTGAATATTGGCGGCACCTGTGTAACGTCCCCCTTAAATTGGGCAACTGCCATCGAAACCTCAGGAAGGGTGGGGGGGTGACTAATCTTGTGGGATTGCTTTTCTCCCTCCGCATCATCAGTTGAGCTTGTAACTCCCAGAGTAACCTCGGCCAGGTACTCTTTTTCTTTTGCAACTTCCAGATGGAGCTTTTTTGTAGCTTCACGGCCGATACCAATAACTAATACCCCAGAAGCTAGAGGGTCAAGAGTCCCAGCATGTCCGATCCTGCGAACACCGGTCCTTTTGCGTAAGATATCAATAACATCATGCGACGTAATTCCCTTAGGTTTATAAACAGGAACAATTCCTGTCAGTTCTAAAGTACCAGCCATAGTTAGCCCCTATTCATAATTTTAATGATTTTGTCAAAGTCATCATTTTCGTTTGTTTTATTTCTCTTTTTCCAACCACACCGAATGCAGGAGTGGATAACAGTAAATTCTCCTCTCTTACTATCAATACCAACCGGTTCCATCAGACCCTTGCAGTCAGAGCGTCTATCTCCGGGATTGATATCTACGTGTTTACTCCACAAGCATTTTGGACAATGGTTTGTATAACCATTCCCCTTAACCCGAAAACCGCAGTGCTCACAAATAAAGTCTTCAATCGTTCTTGTAAATCTCTTAGACATACATTTAGTTAACAATCTCTACCAGTTCGCTAAAATCGTTAATCACATAATCAGCAGACACCTTAGTCAAAGTAAGATTATTTTGAAAACTATTGGTTTTCGATCTGTACCAGACGGTAGTTATTCCCGCACCTTTCCCAGCCAGAATGTCTTTATCTAAATCGCCTACCACTAGCGTCTGGCTTTTGTTTGCACCTAAAAGAGCAACTGCTTTTTCAACAATTTCAGGGTGGGGCTTACCCTGCTTTACATCTTCAATTCCTAAAACAACATCAAACATTCCAGTTAGCCTGTTATGAACAATTGATTTTTCAACTGCCTGTCGGCTTGAGTTAGTCACAATGGCTAGTTTCTTGCCTCTCTGCTTCAGAACTTTTAGTGTTTTACTGGTATTGCTGTTTAGGTTTGCTTGAATTACTTTAGTTTCAGCGACCTTTAGTAATTTTTCATTGAAATCAGTAAGGTTTTGTATACCAAGTTGTGCCGGACCTTCCCAGTCACCTAACACTTTCTCAGTAAAAGCATGACGGGTAAGCGCAACACCATATTGCTGGAACAGTTTGCGATACGCTTCATACCATAGTTCAAGGCTGTCGCCCAAGCAACCATCCCAATCGAATAATATATATTCAAATGTCTTTTGAGTATTCATGTTTTTATGTTCTATGCACTACAACTTGGATGCTAACTTACATTTGACCGCAAGTATTATACCCCTTACTATTATTCTATTACCAAATATCTAATGTACTATGGATTTTCCAACTTCTCATATACCTAATCCAACTAACTCTAAAGATAATATGTCACCTAAACCCATTCAAAAGTCTCTTTTCCCCATAAAAACTACTTTTACTTACTTGACTTTGATCATACTAGTTATTGGCATTTTTTCATTTGCACAGACTTTTCTTGGCTCAATGCTGCAAAAGCCAAGTAACTCTCCAAGCCCATTAGAACATCAAAAACCAAAGCTGGAAAAATTTAGCTCAATAGAAGAGTTTAAGGCATACCTTTCCAAGGCTGATGCCACTACTAACACAGCAGCCTTCAATATGGCAATACCTACAGCCCGTTCAAGCATGCAGGAAGATATGGCTATTAATGCTCCTACAGGAGCGCTAAATGAGGGAATAGCATTAGAAAAATCAGTTGCAAGCCGGGTTTCCGAAACGAATGTCCAGGTAAAAGGTATTGATGAGCCGGATATTGTTAAAACAAATGGAAAGCAGATTTTCTTTTCATCCCTGTTTCCTTCCTATCAGGTTTTCAAACGTTTAATTCGTTCTGATATTGTCCCAGCTAACACCATCCTGCCCAGTGAGGAAAATAGTAAGACTAGAGTCATTTCTGCTTTTCCTGTTGATGAGCTAGCTGAAAAAACCCAGCTAAAGGTGGGAGGAAACCTTGTTTTAACTGATAAAGTTCTCGTAGTTATAAGTAATGATAATAAAATATACGGATATGATATTCAAAACCCGGAGAATCCCACAGAGAAATGGCAGCTTAAGCTGGAAGATAACCATTACCTAAGTACCGCTAGATTACTTGATAATACAATCTATCTCATCACCCAAACCCATATAGACCGCTCGAACCCCTGCCCAGTTAAACCTTTGGCAGATTCTGTAACTATTGCCTGCGATGATATTTATCACCCCTCTGCTACAGTGCCCGTAAATACCACTTACACTGTTATGGCTGTTAATGTAGAGAGCGGTACAGTGGAAAAGAGCACAGCTTTTGTCGGGTCTTCAAATGCTTCTGTGATTTACATGTCTCCAAAAGCCATCTATGTCTCATACTCATACACTGGCGATATGGTTGCATTTACATATAACTTCTTTACGGAAAAAGGGAGTGACCTAATTTCTCAAGATACTCTTGAAAGGATTAATAAACTAAGAACGTACGACATTAGCAGCCAGGCAAAACAGATGGAGCTAGGCTTAATTCTTGAAGAATATCGGCAATCTCTCAGCAGTGATGAGGCTCTCAAATTTGAAAATGAGATGACAAACCGTATGGAAGACTACAGTAAAGCCCATATGCGCGAAATGAGTAAAACCGGTATTGCAAAAATTGGTATTGACTCTTTTGTAGTCGAGGCTAACGGAGAAGTGCCGGGCTATCCTTTGAATCAATTTTCGCTTGACGAACATGAAGACAACCTTCGTATTGCAACAACAATAAGTTCCAGCGGATTTTCCATGAGAGGCGGGAGTGAAAGTGTTAATGATGTTTACGTTTTAAACAGCAAATTAGAAATGCTTGGCTCGGCTCTTGATTTGGGAAAGGGCGAACGGATTTATTCAACTAGGTTTATTGGTGATAGAGGGTACGTAGTCACATTTAAACAAATTGATCCCTTTTACGTTTTGGATCTTTCCAACCCTAAACAACCCACGGTTAAAGGCGAACTTAAGATTCCCGGATACTCTTCCTATCTCCATTCTTTAGAGGAAAATGTTATCTTGGGCATCGGAGAGGAAGATAACAAGGTGAAGTTATCGGTCTTTAATGTTCAAGACCCATCAAATCCTGAGGAAATTTCAAAGTACATACTAGATGAGTACTGGTCTGAAGCTGGCAACAACCATCATGCTTTCCTTCAGGATGATAAGCACAAAGTCTTTTTCCTTCCAGGCGGAAAAGGAGGGTATGTTTTTAGTTATGAAGGTAACGAGCTTAAACTGCAAAAAGCGGTTAGCGATGTTATAGCAAAAAGAGCGCTCTATATTGATAACTACCTTTACATTTTGGCCGAAGACAAGGTGGTTGTTTTAGATGAGAAAAGTTGGGAAACAGTAAAAGAGCTGGATCTGGACGCTACAGCCCCTACTCACGAGTCACCACAACCAATACCTGAACCAAACATTTTACCTGAGTAAGGCTGTAGAAAAAAACACTATTAAATCAAGAAAGCCCCGGGAAACCGGGGCTTTCTAATGTGTAAAGAAGTGATTTTTTAGACAACTGTAAGTAAGGTTAACGTATTTGTTCCTCCGGGGTACTGCCAGTTAAGACCGTGAATTACTAGAAGTTTCTGACCTTTTTCAATAAGCTTTTTTTTCTTAAGTTCATCAAATACTTCTTTTGGCAGGGAGTAATCACCTCGAGGATAATCTATACAAAAGGGTTGAACCCCATAAGAAAGTGTTAGTTTTTCCACGGTCTTCTGTGAACGTGATACGGCAATAATAGGAAACTTCGGCCTGCAAGCCGAGAGAACTCTGGCGGTATATCCAGTTTCAGTAAACACAACCGCCCCATCGACTTTAGGATGGTTCTCAGTATCAAGCATTGATTCGGCAGCATGGATTATAAGACCTGTAACATCCTGAGCATGATCTTTACATTTAATCCGGCTTTTCTTTTCTGTATACTCAGCAATTCTAGCCATGTGTTGAACCGCTTTTACCGGATACTTACCTGAAGCACTTTCTGCCGAAAGCATAACTGCATCAGTCCCATCAAAAACAGCGTTGGCTACATCCACAGCCTCAGCCCGCGTAGGGCGGGGGTTTTCAATCATAGATTCCAACATTTGTGTAGCTGTAATCACAGGTTTGTTGTATTTGCGGCATTCAGTAATAATATGCTTCTGCCAGTAAGCCAATTGTTCAATGGGAACTTCGATTCCTAAGTCTCCTCGGGCCACCATAATCGCATCAGAAGTCTGGATAAGTTCATCCAGGTGATCAATTGCTTCCTGGCTTTCAATTTTAGCCATAATCAACGCATCTATATGGCGCTTTTCCATTTCTTGTCTCAGAATCTGGATATCTTTTTTAGTTCTACTAAAAGACAGGGCCACAATATCGACTTTTGCTTTCCCAGCCATATCAAGTTTTCTAAGATCATCCTCAATAAGAGAAGGCAGATCAATCTTCTTGCCCGGAAGATTCACTCCTTTTCTATGCTTGATAACATAATTTCCTTGTGCTTCCACAACAACACTATGATCTCTTACCTCAACGACAGCAAACTCCAAAAATCCGTCTGCAACTAGAATTGTGTCGCCAACCTTTAACGTTCCAAAAACAACATCATGAGGAATACAAACATTTACATCCTCTGCAAGGGTATCGGCAAAAACAACTCTTTCACCTTGCTTAATCGGAACATCCTGGTGATCTCTAGTTTCAATACGAATTTCTGGCCCCTGAAGGTCAATAAGAATACCTACTGAAACCCTCATTTCATCTGCCACTTTTTGTACCATATTTATCCGCTCATGATGCCAAGCAATATCTGCATGTTTCATGTTAAAGCGAAAAACGTTTACCCCTGATTCAATCAGTTGCTTAACTGTTTCAGGGTTGTCAGAAGCTGGACCTAGAGTAGCCACAATTTTGGTTTGCTTAAAATTCATAGTCATATTGATTAAAAAATATTAATAAGTTTGACAAAAAGTAATTATAGAGGAGTTATCAATTAAGTTCAATTATGTGTTTTAAATATGTATAAACCAAAATTTAGTCTATCCACAACCATAATTATGTCAAGCCAATCAGGGGAATCTGGTTTTTCAAATACTAACATTATATAATCTAATAAGATATATTCTTAAGTACCTATGTCCGAAAAAGTTTGTGCTTATTGCCATCAGAAGATTGATAGTTCAACAGAAAAATGCCCAAGGTGTCAAGCAAAACTAAGTTGGTTTGCTAAACATCCCGTTTTAACCGGGATTATTACTACAGCAGCGCTGACTGCTGTAATTTTTATTTCCAATGCTAGTCTCCATAACACAACCCAAGGGGAAGTGCTTTCAGTAGAAGATACCATCCTTGTAAACACAATGGTTTTTATTGAAGCTTTTGATAGAGATTATATTAAAGCCAGTCAGGAGTACTTGGGCAAATTAATCCAATTTAACGCGATTGCTTACCGGCTTGAAGAAACTCCAGACACTATTGATAGTTACCTTAAACCCAGTGTCACACATGCAGGAACTGTCCTTAAATGTTCTTTTAGTAAAGACCACTCAACTCTTACTAAAGATGAAGCTTACACAATTCAGGGAATAGTTGACAGTTTTGAATCCGGAATTATTACTCTTACAAACTGCAGAGTTATCGAGTAGCTTTATCACGTATCCTAATTTCTTTTCCTGACTTTCTGTTTCATTGTTATAATTGAGTAATGCAGAAAATTTTCCTTCTCCATGGTTGGACACAAAGTAAGGACACACCCCAAAAATGGGAGCCTTTTATTAAACTTCTTAGGAAGCGGGGCATTGAACCAGTGCTTCTGAAACTTCCAGGCCTGACAACACCGCTTAAGGAGGTGTGGACTCTTGAAGATTATGTCCAGTGGTTAAAAAAGGCTCTATCTAAAGAAACCACCGTTACTCTTCTGGGACATTCTTTTGGGGGACAGATTTGCATCCGCTTTACGGCTAAATACCCTGAGAAAGTTAAAAAACTTATTCTTCTTGATAGTGCTGGTATTAGAAATAACACTCCTCAGGCAGTTATTAAACGAACTGTTTTCTTAGTCTTAGCTAAAACTGGCAAAGCAGTGTTTAGTAATGAAAGTTTGCGTAAAGCTCTGTATAAAGTTGCCAGAGAACACGATTACGAGAAAGCTTCGCCAATCCTCAGGAAGACTTTTATCAATGTGTTAAATACAGACGTTACCGAAAATCTTAAACACATCCATTGTCCTACTACGATTATTTGGGGAGGACAGGATAGAACCACACCTACGTTTATGGCACGTAAACTTCATAGCGCTGTTGTCAATAGTTCGCTTCACTATATTGCTAACGCTCGGCACTCACCTCAGTTCACTTGTCCAGAGGAAGTTGCTGAGATTGTTGCTAAGTTTGTAAAGAGTTCATGATTTATCTTATCGTTTCTACTGTTGCTACGTTCATACACTGGCTGAGATGGCTGGCGCTTTTCCAACAGAAAGAATATCGGTCTGACAGACTCCTGCTTTTTCTTAAAACCAAAGAGGGGCTAAAAGACTTCTTTTTACCTTGGTCAATTTCATTAAGACGTTTACCAAATCTCTCGGATTTCAAAAGACCAAGATGGACAATGAGAATTTTTGTTGTCAGCTTGTTAAGTCTTTTGCTTATAGGCGGGGTACTAGTTTTTACAAATATGAGCAGGCAGAGATGGTGGACCTATTTGTTTGCCTATTTATCTCTTCCTCTGGCTATCTACGTAGCTAATGTGCCTGCTGTTGGTGTTAGTAAAATCCTGACACACATCACACTTAAACGTGCAAAGACGAAAATTAAACAACATAATCCACTTATTATTGGCATTACTGGAAGCTATGGTAAAAGCTCTACAAAACACCTGCTTACTCACATCTTTTCTCAAAGTCAGCCAGTGTTTACCACTCCAAAGTCATATAACACTCTTTACTCAGTAGCTAGAGCTATAGTCGACAATTATCAAGGTGAGACCATTGTAGTTTTGGAATATGGAGCCTATACCAAAGGAGAAATAAAGCATCTAGCTTTTCACTTCCCACCTTCTGTGGCAGTTGTTACCGGCATTACTTCTCAACATTTAGGACTTTTCGGTTCAATTAAAGAGATAATTAAAGCAAAATCAGAACTCATTAAAGCTTTGCCACCCCAAGGTATTGTCTTTTACAATAGCGCTGATGCTCATGTGAGAAGAATGTGTACCAGCACAAATAATACTTCTTATCCGTTTGGAAGCCAAAACAGTAATTCTGTTTTAAAAGATATCCAGGTTGACCAACATGGATATCTTTCGTTTTCTCTAGATGGAAAGAGAGTGTCAACAAAGCTTGTTGGGGAGCACTACATTTCTAACATTGAGGCCGTAATTGCTATCAGCAAGTACCTTAAGATGCCAGTAAAAAAAATCACTAAGGGCTTTGAAACCTTTACCCCAACACCAATGTTTGTGCAAAGTAGAATACTAAAATCTGGAACTCTGTTGATTGATGACGGCCATACTACAAACCCCAAAGGCTTTGAAGCTGCTATTCAATTAATTAAAGAGATAGATAAACCACGTAAAATTCTTCTAACCGGAGGGCTTGTCGATCTAGGAATAGAATCTAGCAATATCCATAACAAACTCGCCTGCCAAGCGGAAGTAGTCTTTGACACTGTTCTTTACATCAGCCAAGATGGAAGTAAGGAGTTTAAGCAAGTGTTTAGAAATCGTTGTATAACAGAAGAAGTTAAAATTAATAAGGTTTTAGATAGTCTGAACTCAGATACAGTCATATTAATTGAAGGACATATTAAACCTGAGCTCATAAAAAGAATTTCATAAATTATGCAACCAATTTTTAACTCTCTCGGTTCAAACTATCCTCTCTCTTTCATCTTTCTGGCGTTAAGGCAGATAGTTAGAAACAAAAGAGGCAAGCAAAAAGACTCAGATACTTTAAAAAGCATCTTAGAAAAACAGTTTGGAGGAAAATGTTACCTTTTCTACAAAGGAAGGGATGCCATTGAGTATAGCTTGAAAGCAGTAGGTATTAGAAAGGGAGATAGTGTTATCATCCAAGCATTTACCTGTTATGCCATTGAGGAAAGTATTGTCAGAAGTGGAGCAACACCTGTGTTTGCAGACCTTGCTAGCAATAGTCTCAATCCCACACTAGAAACTCTGGAAAAAGCCTATAGAAAAGCTAAAAAACCTAAAGCCGTACTAATTCAGCATACACTTGGGTTTCCTGCAGAGATATGCAAGATTAGGCGGTGGTGCAACAGAAAAAAATTATTGCTTATCGAAGACTTAGCTCAGGCATTCGGAGGGAAAGGGGATGATAACAAGGTTCTCGGAACTAACGGAGACATCGTAATCCTATCTTTTGGAAAAGACAAAATTCTTGACGGAGTATCAGGTGGAGGCTGTGTCATTAAAATATCCCATAATCATATACAGATTTCCTCAAGAAGGGTAGAGGAGGGACAGGTTGTTAAAGACATGTTTTATCCTTTAGTTACCTGGGTTATTAGAAGAACATATCTATTAGGCTTAGGAAAATTGCTTCATGAAGTCGCAAGGTTGACGAAGCTAATAGTCTCACCAGTTGTTTCTTATTCTAAAGAGCCACTTGCTCTGCCAGAACATTATGCTGCCTTAGTTTTGCATCAGTTAAATGAATTGGATAAGCAGTTAGCGCACCGAAGAGCTATCGCAAAGTTGTATGCAGTCAAACTCAGGGGTGGTCAAATTCAACTTAAAACCCTCACCAAAGCCTCAAATCTGCGTTTTCCTGTTACTGTTAGTCAACCTGATAGTCTTACAAAGTACTTGAGAGTAAAAAATATTTATATTGAAGATAGATGGTATAAAAGAGCTGTTGATTGTGGATCTTTATGTTGTAAGACTGTATACAAAAATGGAGAATGTCCTAATGCTGAAAAGTGGGCCGCTACTATTATTAACCTACCCACTCATAAATCTATTACTAAAAAAGAGGCGAGTAAAATAATCCAAGTTATTAACCAGTGCATTTCTTAGGTGATGTCAAACTTATCTATACAACTAATCGAAGATAAAGCCAGATGGGAGATTTTTATTCTCAAAAGACCTGAAGCTAATTTCCTTCAATCCTGGAACTGGGGTAAGTTCCATAAAAGATTAGGTAAAAATGTTTTTAGGATGGCTTTGTTTGAAGACGAAGAATTGGCGGGAGCAGTTCAGTGTATCAAGGAAATTGCCAAAAGAGGTATCTATCTTACATTACCCGGGGGTCCGATCATCAACTGGGAAAAACCTGATCACGTCAAGTTTATTTTTTCAAAAATAAAAGAGCTAGCCAGAAGTGAAGGATGTACTTTTATTCGTATGAGGCCGCAAATACACGATACACAGAAGAATAGACAGTTACTTGAGCAGTATGGGTGGAAACTCGCCCCAATGCACTTAACTGCTGACCTTACTCTCCAACTTGATCTATCTCTCTCTGAGGAAAAATTACTTGCCCAAATGCGTAAAAACACTCGCTACGAAATTAGGAAGGCAGTAAAAGAGGGAATTGTAGTCAAACAGTCTCAGGATCCGAATGATATTGAAGAGTTCAATAAACACCAGAAAGAACTAGCAAAAAAACATAGTTTTGTTCCATTTTCATACGAGTACTTACATGAACAATTTAAGTCATTTTTAGTTGATAATCAAGTAATATTATTTCACGCTTACAAAGAGAACACACTTTTAGCTTCGGCTTTCGTCATTTTTTACAATAAAGAAGCTGTATATCACTACGGCATCTCAACTCCTGAAAACCAAAAGTTTCCCGGAGCTTACGCCTGCCAATGGAAGGCAATTCGAGAAGCAAAAAAACGGGGAATGAAGCGCTATAATTTCTGGGGTATTTCTCCGGAGGATCAACCTGATCATCGCTTTGCAGGCGTCTCGCTTTTTAAGAGAGGTTTTGGTGGTAAGGAAATTTCTTATCTTCCAGCTCATGATCTTCCTGTAGACTGGAAGTACCAAGTAATCAAAGGTTTTGAAATGCTAAGAAAGAAAGCAAGAAAGTTGTAAACTACAGATTAAAAGCTTCCATCTCCATAAGCGGCCTAAGCTCAGCTTCAACTTGTGGGGCAAAAAATGCTCTAAGTTCGTTCCCACCACTAAGAAAGCTTAATAGTTGATCGAGGGCAAGTTGGGTTTTAGCAACCCTACCCGAGGTGTTAATAGCATCAAAAAATCCATTAGAAGAATAAATCTCAGGATATGCCCTTTCTAAGTCAGTAAGTACCCAAAGCGACTCATTTGGAGCATATTTGGCCGCTAAAAAGAGAGCATGCGGAGTAATCACCCTTTCGTTGCAAATAGGGTTATACTTACTCCCGCAAGGATAGCCATCACAAAAAGAGCCTAAAGACCATAGACCAAACTCCCTATATCCACCTTCTGGGTCACAACAAGGAGAGTATCCAAACCAACCGTCATGGCAGCTAGCACCATGGTTAACTTGTGCCTGTACATATCGCTGATGATTTATTCCCCAGCTAGTTGGTCCCCATTCTTCTTCCGGAACCAGCAGTGTGGGCATAAGAGCCTCAAACATGCTCCCTCCCCAAGAGGGAACAACAGAAACACCATCTTTATCTACATAGTTACCCTCGTACACCTCAACCCCCAGGTACCGTTCAAAGTGACCTCTAGGAATCTGTTTTTGTTTGTGGCCTGGTAAAAATGTACGGAAAAGCCGGAAGTAGTGTTCGGCTGGCAATTGCTTTTGTGCTATACCTATATAGCTTGCCATTCTTGCTTCAGTGTTAAGAATAGCATAACACCAAGCTTCAAATGTTTCTGAGGTCGGGCGATAAACTCCGTGAAGTAACCCTAGATTCTGATTATAAAAGAAGCTAAAGTCCATATCGTTCAGCAACTTATTAGCTGTCTCTGCACAATCAGACTCTGCCTCCCTTACCACCATAAGTCCTGCCGCCAACCAGCCGTTATCAACAGAAGAAACAAATGGATTAAGCAGATTCCCATTTGCCGGCCATCGTGAAAGTACTCCACCAGTTTCCGGATCGTACCAGTTGCACAAAAATCCATGGCATTTTTCCATCTTTCCGAGAGTTTTTAGGGTGTGGATAAGCCGATATTTAGCTTCTTGTCCTGAGATAATTCCACGTTCACGAGCTACCACTACTCCCATTAGGCTTAACCCTATGTTCGTTGGCGAAGTATACATAGTAATTTCTTCATGTTCATTAATGTTATCTGCAATTAAACCTGTCTCAGGAATAGTAAGTCTTTCTATAGATCTCCAGGTAGAAAGGCTGTACCTGTCAAGAAGTTCTCGTTGAGGAAGTATCTCAGGTAGGGAAGCAAATTCAGGCCTTTCTTGAGCAACTACGCCAGTGGTCTGACGAAGCATTTCTACTGCCATACAACCAGTATGGCACAGAGACAAGAAAAGAGGTAGAGGAAGTAGAGAAGGTCAAAACTAATAATAGGAAATTATTAAAGAAATGAACCTACTTCAGAATACTGTCTTATGGGAAACAAATTCAACTTTTTCAAGTTATTAACTATAAATATTCAGTAAGAGAAGGTGGATAAAATTTTATCAATTGTCTGTTTTCCCAACTCAGTAGGATCACTTCCAGTTTCTCCAGTTGATGCTATCACAATCATATTCTCTTGGTAAGGAAAAACAATAGTATACATTGGGCTCTCAAAGAGGTTGTATTTTGTTTTAATTCCTTGAATTCTATTATTTATATAAGGCTCCAGATTATCTGTCACAAGCTCTGTGCAATAGTCTTTGTTGTCAATATTCCTATCAGGGTTCTTAAGAGCATTTTTACATAGTTCTTTTTTTGCATACTCTTCAGGAGAATAGTTAAAAGGGTTATCATTAACATACATGTCAGTATCAAAAAGTAAATCATGCGGGTTTAATTCTCCATCGTAAAATAAGGATATACTTTTCTCTCCTTCTTTCACTTTCAAATCAGGACGATAATGAAATGAAAAACCATAGGTACTACTCTTGTAAACTGGCCAGTCATTTATATCAACAGCTTGAGAAACAGGAGTTGCTTGTTGAAAATTTGGCGCAGAAGTGAGGATAGGTGTGTTAGTAGCTTGCTGATTTTTTTTATTAGTGCTTTCCAGTTGCATACCAAGATAGTAACTAACTAGTCCAAATATTAAAAATCCAAGCAGTACACTAAGAAGTATTAACACATTTTTCCTTGGTGGCTTATGTGGAAACTGTTCTTGCTGAATCACAGTATTAGAAGGTGTATTTTCTTCTTGGAAACTCTGAGATGTTACTTGTTGGATACCGTTTCCATTGTTCATATTAGATAATTATCACACAATTTTCTTCATATACGCAATAAAGAAAGATAGGGAAAAGACTATAGATGGTGAAAAATAAAGTTAATATATGAAGCTTCTCAAATGTTTTTGTCGGGGAGGGGAGAATCGAACTCCCGCCACACGGTCCCAAACCGCGTATCATACCACTTGACTACTCCCCGAATTGATTTTGTATAGAGGTAGTGCCAGATCAGTGCCGCGGAGAGGAATCGAACCTCCACGAGGTATTACCCTCACGAGATTTTAAGTCTCGCGTGTCTACCAGTTCCACCACCGCGGCATAACTACCTAACTATCAAAACGGTTGTATACCTAACAATCGGCGTGCCCCGCCTGAAGCGGAGTCACGGGATTTTTGTTAAATCCCTTGATCTATCAGTTCCACCACCACGACATACAACACTATGTATTTTACATTAATATGGGAAGTTTTGCTTTCGAAGTTAATCTAAGACAACTTTAGTTTACTTACCAATCTTTCTGCTTTGTCTTCTTCTAGTCTAGGTTTCCGGCATTGTTCAATAACCCCAAAAAGCTCAGAGACTTCTCCTTCGTTTAGATTAGGAAGCAAATGGATATGAGCGTGAGGCACTTGTTCTCCCAAAACAATGCTAATAACCAGATCTATGCCGGAAAGACTCTTGTAGTGATTGGCAACTTTTTTACATACTGACATGTACTCGCCAATGTTGGGTGAAGTATGAGCATCTTCAGGAAGGTCCCACACCCATCTGTAGTGTTTTTTAGGAATAACCAATGTGTGGCCCTCAACATAAGGGAAAATATCGAGAAATGCCAGGTAGTGTTCGTCTTCGTAAATTTTATAGCTGGGAACTTTACCTTTAGCAATTTTACAGAAAATACAGTCTTCCATACTATCATTCTATCAGTTGCAAAATTAGGAAACAATGAAATTAGGTATAATATTAGACATGAAACAGGTAAAAACAAAACTATGTCCGACCATTCTTGCTATTGATACCAGTTGTGACGACACTTCAGTTGCAATTACACAAGGTATGAAAATTCTCGCAAATGTCATTGCCTCTCAAGTGGAAATTCACCGCAAATACGGTGGTGTCATGCCATTGGAGGCCAAACTGGCACATCACGAATTTATTAACCCAACCTATACTGAAGCACTTAAACGGGCACGTGTAGAAGAAAACAACATTGATGCTGTAGCAGTAACCTATGGTCCTGGTTTGGCTATTGCACTGGAAGTGGGTATTGGTTTTGCTAAGGAAATTTCCCGAACCCTACAAAAACCCCTTATAGCTGTAAACCATATGAAGGGACATCTGTATTCACCTCTGGCAGTAAACTCAAAGGGAAAGTGCCAACCATCCGTTCGCCCTGAAGACTTCCCTGTTTTAGCTTTGCTAGTCTCAGGAGGCCACACAGAATTGGTTCTTTTAAAAAACCTGGAGAATTTAGAGGTAGTTGGCAAGACAATCGATGATGCTGCAGGAGAAGCTCTAGATAAGTTTGCCAGAATGATCGACTTGGGCTATCCTGGAGCCGCAGCAATGGAGCAAGTGGCCAGAAACGGAGATGCTTCACGCTTTTCCTTCCCTTTACCAATGACCCAAGTTAAAACATTCGACTACAGTTTCTCGGGCTTGAAAACTGCAGGGCGCCATACTATCGAAAAGTTTGGTAATTCTCTAACCAAAAAAGATGTAGAAGATCTTGCCGCTTCATTCCAGCAAGCAGTTTTCAAAACTCTGCTTTATAAGCTTAGTAAAGCAGTTGAAGCTTTTAAACCTCGTTCAATATGGGTAGGTGGAGGAGTCAGTGCCAATTTGGAACTTAGAAAAATGCTTCGAAAA
Organism: Patescibacteria group bacterium; assembly: GCA_050942955.1. Lineage (GTDB taxonomy): Bacteria > Patescibacteriota > Microgenomatia > UBA1400 > UBA1449 > JBMNOG01. The sequence continues at coordinate 28,661 of JBMNOG010000001.1, forward strand.
TACTGTAAAGAGAGAGGTCTGCAATTTTTATACCCAACTCAAAGAAGGCTAAACACAGATAACGCCGCTATGATAGGAGTGGCCGCCTTCTTCCAGTACAAAAAACAGGATTTCATCAAGAATCTGGATAGCTTGCAAAGGGTTCCGAGACTTGAACTCTAATCCTAACACTAAATTTCCCCCACAGATGTAAATTTAGCATTGTTGGAACAGGTTATTTAGCTTACTAATTAATTATTTTTGGAATTTTCCTGATTTTAAGTTTTACCAAACAAATAAATGAGTACGAAAGCGGTATTTTGTACCAACTGGGAAAATTAAGGGAATTTTTAGGATAGGCTGGCATGTTGGTCTTACCTGCTATCAATGGAAGTACTTAAAGTGTTTGAGGATTTTGTAAAAAAGTCTAAGCGAACACTTTTCACTCTATCTTCATCATTCTTTTGCTAAAATTGGTTAGTAATTATGTTTATAAAAGGAGATATATGACAGGATACATTGATAATATTGAAAAGCAAACACTAGAAAATGAGAACTTTAGAAAGGTTTTGTTTACGGGTCCTAATAGCCAACTTGTAGTTATGACTCTCCAACCTAAAGAAGAGATTGGTATGGAAACTCATGACGATATTGATCAGTTCATCAGGATTGAAAAAGGGCAGGGAAAAGCCATATTAAACAGTGAAGAAACAGAGGTGAAAGATGATTTTGCTATTGTCATCCCTGCAGGCACTGAACATAATATCATCAATACTTCAGAAACAGAAAAAATGAAGCTTTACACTGTTTATTCGCCAGCCGAACATCCTGAAGGCACAATCCACAAAACCAAAGCTGAGGCTGATGCAGCCGAACACGAACATTAAACTGTGACTTTTATTAGATGAGTTGCCGCCAGCTCTTCATCATGTATTCATCTTTTCTTAATACAATGAGATTTGTTATGATACACGATGTAGGTATTCCAAAGACTTACTATGAAAGTCTTAATTATTGAAGATGATAAGCGCATCGCAACCGTGATGAAGCGCGGCCTTAAAGAAGAAGGGTTTACAGTTGATGTAGTGTATGACGGAGAAGAGGGAGAGTACATGGCAACTGAAAATCCCTATGATGCCATCGTTCTTGATCTTAATCTTCCTGATAAAGACGGGCTGCAGATTTGCCGTAAACTTAGACAAAATAAAGTTGAAACCCCAATCATTATGGTTACTGCCAGAACCGGAATAGAAGACAGAGTAAAAGGTTTAAACCTAGGAGCTGATGATTATCTTCCCAAACCATTTGCCTTTTCAGAGCTTCTGGCTAGAATACGCTCTCTCATCCGCAGAAACAGCCAGCAAAAAACTCCTGAATACAGACTTGATGATTTAATCCTTGATCCTATTAAACACTCAGTTAAAAGAGGCAAGGACACGCTTAATTTAACAGCTAAGGAGTTTTCTTTACTGGAATTTCTTCTAGCTCACCAAGGAGAAGTAGTTACCCGAACCATGATTTTGGAACACGTCTGGGACTACAACTATGATGGACTATCAAACGTTGTTGATGTTTTCATAAAAACACTAAGAAAAAAGTTAAGATCAGCTGGAAACAAAACTCCGCTTATTAATACCGTTCATGGAGTAGGATATAAACTTGAGACAGCAACTAAACACTAGCTGGAGACCTCTTCATGAAGAGTGTATTTGTAAAATTTGACCGGCTTCCCATACGTATCAAACTGACTATCTGGTATACTCTGTCTTTCATGGTGGTCATGGCTTTTTCTTTTGTCAGTTTTTTTCTGGTTACCCGCAACCTGCTCCTTTCCAAAATTGATAGCGCTATTAAGTCTCAGTCAGAAGAAATCTGTGCTCTTCTTAAGGACCAGACTATCTCACCCGCCTCAAAAGAGTTAATCCTGCGTACATTTCAGATTACAAAAACTAACTTTGTCTTAATTTTAAACCGCAACAACGAAATTGTAGTCCAGTCACAACCTTTTCCGGTTGAAGAAAAGCTTCTGGTTAATCTCACTAACGCTGTCAGTAAGTCTCCTCAGTTTACCACCCAAGAAAAAAGCCGCTTTTTTATTTCTCCACTTTACAGCAACGACAGCCTTCTAGGGACAGTGATTGTAGGAGACTCGATTTCAGCAATTGACGAGGCTTTTAGTGTGTTATTTAACACCTTAACTCTAATTTTCTTCTTATTCCTACTACCTCTAATACTGGTCAGTTTTCTTGAAGCTGATATTTCGCTACTCCCGTTAAGAGACCTAGCAAACCGTATGAACATGATCACCACAAAGAATTTATCCCTGAGGGTAGACACTCTTAATCCAAAAGATGAAATTGGTGAGGTAAGCACGGCCTTTAATAAGCTCCTCGACCGTATCCAGAAAGGGTTTGTCAAAGAACGTCAGCTTATCCATGACGTATCACATCAGCTAAAAACCCCTTTAACCGCTGTTCAGAGCGAAATTGAGATTGGGCTTGCCAAACCCCGTACTCCAGTTGCTTATCAAAACATCCTTAAAGATATTCTCAATGACACTAGTCGTATTAATAATCTTCTTAAAGATATGATGAACTTTGCCTGGGCTGCTAGCGACAATCAAGAACAGCACTTTAGCAAACAAAACCTCAGCATTATCCTGGAAGAAGCTTCAGAAATTACCCAACAAATGGGAGAGTCACAAAACCTTAGTGTTGTAACTAGTATTATCCCTAATATTTATGTTCTAGGTCATCGGGAAAAACTGTTTCAGATATTTATGAGTATTTTGGAAAATGCTGTTAAGTATTCAATAAAAAATGGCAGAATATGGGTTCAAGCCAGCACTTCCGGAAACAAGGCTAAAATTATCATCAAAGATAACGGTATAGGAATCAGCAAAAGGGATTTACCCCACATATTTGAGCGTTTTTATAGAGGCAAGAACCACATTGATGAAGGTTCAGGTCTAGGACTTTCAATTGCTTCAGCGCTCGTTAAAGCCCATAAAGGGACTATTGAAGTTAACAGTCAGCGACATAAAGGATCAACATTTATTATCACCTTACCCCTATCTAATAAAGAAACCAGTGTTAAATCCAATAGAATTACTGTACACCGTCCTCATGTTAGGACGTTTATAAGAAAGCAATTCCGGCAGTTAGGAAAAAACCGAACAGAAAAAGCTAAAAAAATGAAGAAGACTTCATAATCGGCTCACTACTTGCTCATCTCCTTCCCTTTATACTGAAACTACTCTTTGACAGATGCAGTAGACAGCGGCATTACCAACTAGACTGATTCCAACTAGTGCCGTGATCTTCATAATGTTCACGGGTGCAAGCTTGATCTACTGACGTTTATCAATACTCTCTCTTAAATGTTATGCTTCTAAGCACTTTGACCCGCTGTCGCGGTCCGACAGCAAGAGCGTAAGGACAGGTTCATAACAAGCAAATAAAAAGCAATCCTTAGGCAAGATTGCTTTTTTTGCGCCTTTTTAATACTTTCTGCAGACTAAACTGCCTCTTTTCACACGCTATTTTTTTCTTGTATAGTAAATGTATGCAATCTTTATCTGCCCGGACAATGTATCTCTTACTTGCCTCAGCAATTACATTGCTGTTTTTAGGTACAGGCATCTTTTACGTTTTTGATACCAGCAAAACTTCCGAAACACCGGCACCAACATTAGTGGCAGACAGTAATTCTGAAAACATCCAAGAAACTACAGTAGAAAATGAAACATATCCTGAAGAAGAGGGAGTAACTGAAACTGACCAAGTTATAGATGTTACAGTAGAAAAAGAGGATACAAAAACACCGGAAATTGAATCTGTTACTACTGAATCTATTCAAAGGGCTTTAACTATTATTGGCTGCTATGACGCATGCGACTACAGTTATCAGTGCCCTGATGACCTGGAGTGCCTTGAGATTGAAGGAGTGAAAAGATGCGTAAATACAACCTGTCCCAATGACACAGCCTGTACTTGCGAGAATGTTCAACCGGAAACCTCTACCAGCAAAGTAGCCGGCGTTTTTACCCAGGAAACAATTGAAGATGAGGAAGAAGAGGTTGCTGGTGTAGGTGGGTTTATGGATGAAAGTGAGGAGGAGGCTGATCCTACTCCTAGCCCAACAGCCAGCGCATCTGCCTCAAAAACTTGGAATCCTAAGCTACCTAAGGCCGGAGGAGAGGAATTCACTCTTCTGGTACTAGTTATGGGAGTAACTCTCGCCGGAGTCGGCGTAGCCTTAAAAAGGGCATAGTTAACCTTCTAATTCCCTTTTTCTCTTCATACTTGCTACAATAGATTTGTTTATTCTTATGCCTAACACTATTAAATCAGCTTACACTCTCTGCAATAATCTTACAGAAGCAGTCTGGTATGTAGTTCAATTCTGGAGTGTATTTGCCAAAACAATTGTTGGTAATCAGCTTCTGAATTCACTTGATAACATTTCAATAAACCTGGCAAAGGCAGGTAAAATCAAAGACTCAAACAGGCAGATACTGTTTCTAGGTGATGCCGCTGAGTACTTAATTGAAAGTTTCGTCTGGATAGATAAAGCCAGAAGAAGAAGTCTTTTTAGTAAAGAAGAGTACCAGACTTTCTATCTACAGATGGAAAAGTTGGAAACATTGCTCGATAAGAAACGGAAAAGGAAATAATCTAAAGCCCCTTGCCACATTGCCCTTGGGCAAAAAGAATCGGATCACACCCATAGTTTTCCGGAAGTATACAGTAGGTGTTTTTTGTCCCATCCTCATCGATCCAATCTTCGTAGTGACCGCCCTTCTCTTCACAGTAACGCTTTGCTTGTTCAGGGGTTGGTCTGACCCGTCTCGCCGCTACTTCCTCGTGAGTGGGTATAGCTCCTGCCTCTGGCTGGCAGCCAGCTAAAAACACCACAGATAGTATTAGTAGAATTATGTTTTTAGCCCTTAGCATTCTCAATCTCCGCAATAATTTCTTTTGCAATTGCAATATCAACTTTGCGCGGTTTAAAGCTATCCGCTCGGGGAATAACGTGCAGTCTCTTCATCTCCTTTAAGATTTTAAAAGCAGTCAGGTAATTCACCTTCAGAGTCTCCTGAAGCAGGGTAGTGGTTAGAGCGTTTTTTGAAATTCCAAGCTGCAGGGCCACCGGAAAGAGGAGGAGGTACTCTTCGTTAGTTAAGTACTTGCCAAGCTTGCGTTCCTCTTTTGCAGGATCAGCCACATTAACTGAAACTTCTTCCTGAATCCGTACCAGAGTCGGCATATTGGATTGGGATCCATTAGACATGCCTTCTTCAGGGTTAGCAGTCGGAGCAGAGTCTACAGTCTCTTCCAGTTCTTTCAGTTTTTCTGCCTTAATATCTTTAACCGGTTCATCAAAATCCAGTCTACCCACTCCTTCTGCAGGAGTAAATGCACTCATTGGCAAAACCTCTTCCTTATCAAGCTTTTCCAAATATTCCACAAACCCGTCAATGGTACTGTCATATTCTTCGACCAAGGGGTGCTTCCACGTATCCTGCAGCATCATACAGACCTGATCTTCATACCAAAGGACTTCTTCAGGACCAATAAAAAAGCTTTTAAAGTAGAGCAGGCCGTACTCCTGTACCATCTCCATGAGAATCTGTAGATTGTGAAGTTCATTGGCAACACAAACAGCCTTGACTTCCCAACCGGCTTTTTCAACCGTACTAACAAGACGAAGCCTACGTTTCTCCCACTTATTTTTGCTTTTTGCCCCTGTCTCTAAAGTCAAAGCTTTCACAATCCCAAAGACTTTATCACCGCAAGCTTCCCTTAGTTCTTCCGGAGAGCAGTCGGTATAATTTAAGACGTCATGACAAAACCCTGCCGCCACAATATCTTCAGAGAAACCAGCTTTGGCGAGAATGGTGGCTACTGCAGCAAGGTGTGTGAAATAAGTAAACTCTGTGTTTTGACGGAGCTGTTCCCGATGCCAATAGCTGGACAAACGGATTGCGTTCTCAACAACAGAAGAAAAATGGGCCATACTTCTAAAATAGCAAAGCTACTATAAAAAATCATGAGCTACTGTACTGTTTCTGAAATTTGGCAGCAACTTTAGATTACACTTCAGTCACCGATAATTACCAGTTCCTCTTCAGCTCTGGTAACAGCAGTATACAGCCAGCGTTTCCACTCTTCATCTCCCATATGGCGGTTGCGCTGCTCAAAAACAACCACGCGCCTGGCTTGGCTTCCCTGTGCTTTATGTACAGTAATGGCATAACCAAAATCAAAAAGGTCTCCGATATCTTTATACCCCAGTCCCTTCACTTCAGTCAGGGTTGAAGGACTGTCAAACTGATAAGTGGAAATTTTTCCAGAATAGACAAGTCCATCATCCATGGCAATTTCCGCCAAGTACCAGTGAGGGTTTTTACTTGAGTCATATTCCGGGCAAATGGAGTTAATTACCCCCAACATACCGTTATATATCCCGCTTTGCCAGTTGTTTTTGAGGCAAATAACCCGATCTCCTTCCTGCGGATGGAGAGAGTAGTAACCTCTTTGCGCCCGAATTTGCTGATTCAGTCGGATACGCATAGTGTTTATTCCCACTAAAAAGAGCGAGTCTTCGTTCCAGGATTCAAGGAGTGTTTGCATAATGTTGCCAATATCTGTGTCTGTGCGGTGATGTTTGACTACCTTTTTCCCATACACACCCACCGGAATTTTCCCTGTTTTTCTAACATGTTGAGACAGTTGGATAATCGGGCTACCTGCAGCCTGCCTATGGATCTGCTCAAGAGTTATATCCGGAGTTTTCATTAAGGAAAAATTGTCGCTAATGGGACTCAACTGACCATGATCACCTACAGCAATGATTGGCAGATGGAAACTTAAAAGGTCTTGCCAAAGAGCTTTACTGACCATCGAAGCTTCGTCAACAATAATGAGATCAAAAGGAACGTGAGTCCGGCGCACCCAGCCCAACATCTGGCCTTTTTCATCCACTTTAACCTCGTAAATAAGGCTATGAATAGTGCCAACCTTATCATTCTTAAAAAGAGCTTTCTGAGAAGATAAGCTCTGCTGAAGTACCTGGCTAGCTTTACCAGTGAAAGCGCAAAAACTCACCCGCAATTTGGGGTAATTATCATAAAGTTTCTGGCGCAGAACCCCCAATAGGGTAGTCTTGCCAGTACCGGCATATCCCCCTAGAGAAACATGTTGTTTTACGGGTGCCTTAACCCACTCGAAAAGTTTTTGAAGCGCCTTGTTCTGGTCTTGGGTTAAGCTAATCATGGAAAAGTCTATTTATAAAAAATAGCGCAGAGAAGAGTATAGCAGACACAGAGAGAAGGAGTTATCTTTCTTAAACTCAAACCAGAATGATTTTGAGCGGGTGAGCGGAATCGAACCGCCTTCTTCTCCTTGGAAGGGAGATATACTACCGGTGTACTACACCCGCATACTTTTAAGTTCTTTTTGCCTGTTAACATTTTACTAGGAGATATTCCGTTTTGCGGGTGAACCACTCCCGCATACTTAAAAAAATATTTACTTGTTAAACTCCTCGAGAAGGAAATGCACTGTTTTGCGAGGTGTTCTTCCCCTGCTTATTAAAACCTTCTGTTATATACCCACTTTTGGAGTTGTACTTTTATTCAGAATCTAGATACTCACTAAATTGAACTTCACCTTCTGACTCGGGTTTCAACGTCCGTATTATATCATTTAATTCGTCTTTGCTTGTGGAGGTTAGTGATCCGCTACTTGTCACAGACTGGAGATTTTCAAAAATACTTAACTGATTCTGAATAAAAGGAGCTAGGGTAAAAGTTGAAAAGGCAATACTTAGAACCACCAGAATAAAAACTATAATCTTTATTGCCATATTCCAGTAAAACTGCGTGATTTGCAGTTGTAGCCATTTTTTAAAGAGTTTGTCTGTTTCAGGAGAAAGAGACTGAATAATGTTAGGCGGCTGGTCTTGATGGGCTGGCTGGTTGTTAAATTCAGGAAGCATAGAAATTTAGGTATTAGTATTAAAATACACAAAAAACCTCTTCCTTACAAGCAATGAAAAGCAAATTGGCAGATTTTGAGGTCTAAACATAAACAATGATGTTCCTTTTAGTGCTTCCCAAGTCTTCAAGTCGTACTTTAATAAATTGAACTCCCGTTTTCCTGCAGTAAGCTTCAATTTCTTCCAGATACTTGCTAGCCCATTCTACAGCTACAACATTGTTTTTTCTCAGCATTGTGCTAAACCCTAGCTTTGACAGATCTTCAAACTTCTCTAACCTCCAAGGATCCAGGTGATAAAGTATGCCCTTGACTGAATGTCTTTCATAAGGATACTCGTTTACTAGAGTATAAGAAGGAGAAACTATTGTAGTCTCAACTCTTAAAAACTCCCCAATCCCTTTTACAAAAATTGTTTTACCAACTCCAAGTTCTCCAATAAGACCAACTACTAATCCCTTTTCCCTTATATCATTCCAATGCTTTAGTATAAGAGTATGTGCCATTTTTTTAGTTTCATCTTCGGAGTGTGACAGTAATTCGACCTGCTTTTCTCCAAGATCAATACTACCCCTACGTAAAACCATAGTATCCACTAATGTAGTGTCTACCACAGTTGATGCCTCTCTTTTAGGTAACTGGCCTGCATCTATTAGAAGATCAAGCTTAACTTTTTGGCATTCTGAAAGAGGGGAGAGGATATCATCGATGGAGTAAGGTTTCTTTTGCCAGCTAGCGTTTGCAGAAGTAGCGGTGATGGGCCTTCTATACTTTCTTACCAAATCCATAGCGAAAGGATGGCTTGAAATTCGTACTCCAATATTCCCCAATTCAGAGGCAACACCCTCTGCCAACTCTTCCTTAGCTTTTGAAACAATTGTCATTGGCCCAGGAAGAAAACGCTGGTAAAGCTTGTGAGCTGATTCATTAATGTAAACATACTTACTCGCAACCTTTTCGCTATCTACCAAAATTGACAGCGGCTTGCCTTCTCTTCTTCTTTTGTAGCTTAAGAGTTTATTAATAGCCGCTTGGTTAGTAGCGTCAGCTCCAAGACCATAGCACGTCTCAGTGGGATAAACTACCAATCCACCATTTTCCAAAGTTTGTACAGCTTTTATTAGCACTTCTGTTAGGTTACGCTTACTAAGTTTAATTATTTTCATAATACTCGCTCCCTTGACATACGTATTATAAATCATTAGATTGTATATAATCTTCTATATGGATAAAGTATTAGTCATTGATGACGATCCTCAGTTTACAGATATTGTAAAATTCCACCTCCAGAAATTAGGCATTGAAGTGTATGTTGCCCACACTAAAAATGATGTATTTGACCTAGCAAATCAACATAAGTTTAAGGTCATAATTTTAGACATTTTCTTTCCCAATAAAGAGGATAGTCAAGCACTCTTAAAACTAATAAAAAAGGATGAATTAATCAAGAATGTTCCTATTGTCCTTGTCACTTCTTTGCCCATGGAGTTTTTCCAGCAAGAAGGAAATCTTGACCAGTATCTTCGAGATGTGAAGATGTTTGTAAGTAAAAATGAAGACGCGAAGACAATCGTAAGCCGGATTAAGGATATTATTACAGACCAGAACCAGCCTTCTTTGTAAAGATTTCATGTTATAATTAACTTCGTTCATTTGGGTTCTTAGTCAAGGCAGTAGAGTGGTTCGCAATCAAGGCAGTCGCCCCGATTGAAGCTCATGGATCAGTTGGCTAGAGCGCTTCGTTGACAGTGAAAATCTTAGTTCGGGTTCGTAGCTCAGTTGGCTAGAGCGCTTCGTTGACATCGAAGAGGTCACAGGTTCAAGTCCTGTCGAACCCACCAAAAATCCCACACCAAAAGTGTGGGATTTTTACTTCCTTGTGTAACGAGCTTACTTGAATGGAGTAGAGTCACAGTTGTTATTTTCTTCACTACAGCCCAGTTGAATCCACTCATAAAATGTTTCCGGATCACCATTTATTGCATAAATCACCTTATCTACAGTTCGGTAGTGCTTTATAGTCTCTCCAACTTGAGCTAAGAATTCTTGACTACCACAGCTAGTGCTGGCATTTGGAATAATGTTCCTAATATCTTTTAAATCGACATAGGCAGTCCTGCCTTCAACCCTTACACTTTGTAAAATCCCTCTGGTTTTATCAGAAAAAAAGGAAGTATAGCCCTGTTCTTTTTCACTTTGTGTGGGTCCCATAAAGAGCTGTTCCAAAGCAGCTTTGATAGTATCTTCTGTTCCGGGAACTATTCTTTCCGTACCAAAAACAATACCACACTCTGTTGGTTCCTGATTTCTTCTGGAGTTATTAAAGTAAACTACCACAGTTTTTGGGTTATTCGGCTGAGCTACTTTCTGGGCTACCGCTTGGCAATTCACATCAGTAATTTTCCACTCACCAACAACTTCTTTGACTATAACTGGCACAACACGACCATTGCCTGAAAAGTTTTGAACAAGGTTCACAGTTACAGTCGTTTTGTCTTCAGAAACAATATCAGTTTCAACAGTGAAACCGGAAGGCTTATCCTGAGCACAAAGAAAAGGGTCATAGCCACCTTTATCAAAAGAAGCGATAATGCCATCTACTTTGGTACGGAATTCTTCGCTTAAGTAATCACTTGTCTTGTAGGCTCCACTGCTCATGACATTGCCTTCGTATTGCAAGTACCAACTGTAAAAAGCTTCAACTATTTCCTCAGGTGAATTGCCATTTTTAATAAGTTCCCCACAACTGCCACTGGGTCTGGGATCGCTAGGTTTACCATGGGCTACCCACTGGCCATTTTCACAAATCCAAACATCTTCTTTACCTCCAGCTATAAAACGGAGACTTACAAACAATCCGGTAAAAATTAAAATCACTAACAGAAAAAGAGCAATAACTTTGTTTTTCATAGTGTTTCACCACCTTCCACACAAGTAACTTTTATAACAATGGTTGCATAGTAAAACAATCGGAGTTGACTCAATTTGACTCAATTTTTCTTGCAGAGATATCAGGAGAAATCTGGAAAGTTTTAGCTTCAAACATAATGGTTTCAAAGCCAAAAACTTCCCGGCTTTTTTCATTGACAGCCCTAACTGCATCATATACCTTGCGCCAGTTTTTCTTTACTTCCTCAAAGATATCAATACCAAATCCTTTTTCCAAAATTTCATCGTACTCCCAGCGCTTCTTGGGATTGGAAAACAAAACCTTGCAAACGTGGTACTGATTAGAATCGTACGGCAGTTTCAGACGCTTATCTCCGAAAATAATTACACTATCACTTTTATTAAAGAGTAGGGTAGGAGTCTTTTCTTTCTTGCTAACCGTCACTAAAGGTAAAACATCCTTTCCCAAAAGCCATCTAGCGCTTACTATCATAATTCCTGTAACAACGATACCTGCAGTTAAAGAAAAAGCCACATGCTTATAAAGATTTTCTCTAATTTGTTTAAGAGAATACCCACTAATAACCAAACCCACAGGTTGAGAGGAACTTTTATACATAGGGTAGAAGTACACTAAATATGGTTCTTTAGTTTTCTCATCTTCAATTGTTTGAAATCCCTGTTTGAGATGTTTAGCTACATAACTTCTGTCAATATAAGAAGGTAAGTTGTCTTTTCTCAAAAGTGTCTTATTAAACTTGTCTACCACTTCGAAAGCGATTTTATTGCTTACTTTGGTTCCATCTACCTTGGAAACGTCAATCCCTGTTTGTGATACGGCTGTTTGCGAAAGGATTTCATACGCTGCATATTTTAACTGAGCATCAACTTCTTCAATCGAAGAGAACTCTGGCTGAGCATAGCCCGTCGTTATAACTCCAACGACTGTGTTATCTTTGAAAATCGGCTGTGAGAAGAGCTGCCACCGCTGACCTACTGGAGTAGTTATAATCTGTGGAGTTTGGAAAGAAGAGCTAAAACGATAATCTGAAATATCCAGAAAGCCGTTAATCATATTCTTCTTATCAATAACAAAGCCGTCAATCGTAATAACATACAACGGTCCTGAGTGGGAAATTTTGGAGTTAACATACGCTGACACATCCCACAGACCCTCTTTGTACGAAATTGTTTCCGAGACCACTCGGGTAGTATTTTTTAAATCGGAGCGTAAGCTTCTTTCAGATGACCAGGAGTAATAAATTAGGTTAGCTACTATGTAAATACAGGAAAAAATTGCTAAAGGAAAAAGAATTTTCGATAAAACAGATTCCTTAAAACTAGAGATAAACACTTTCTTCATAACTGATTCATTAACTGCTCGTTATAGTAAAGAGTCATACTTACCAGTCAGATAACGTTACTGCTGATAGTTTAATAAGATTTGACGCCACTGCCATTATAAATATTAATTACTAAAAGCTAAAGTTATGAAAATTCTTAAACTTAATGAAAATACCTCTATTCCAATTCTTGGCCTTGGAACCTGGGAACTAACCGGTTCCGAGTGTACAGAGATCGTAGAAAAGGCTCTGGAAATAGGCTACAGGCATATCGATACCGCAGACGCTTATGGCAACCACCAGGAAATTGCCAAAGCTCTTAAAGAGAGCAAAGTACCAAGAAAGGAATTGTTTATTACGACAAAACTGTGGCGGACAAACATGCACGCTAGAAATGCTATCGAGGCTGGGAAAAGAGCCTTAGAAGAATTAGAGGCTGACTACATTGATCTTTATCTTATCCACTGGCCAAATCGGAGCGTTCCCATTACTGAAACTCTGGAAGCCATGAACACCTTAAAAGAAGAAGGGTTAGTAAAAGCTATTGGAGTCTCAAACTTTACTATTAACCACCTTAAAGATGCTCTTGAGACCGGTATTGAGATCACCAACAACCAGATTGAGTTTCACCCAAGTTTAAACCAAAGAGAGTTAAAAGACTTTTGTGACAGTAAAGGGATTACCATAACCGGATACTCACCCTTTGCTAGAGGAGAGGATCTGGATTTACCAGTAATTCAGGAAATTGCGCAAAAGCATAATAGAAGTGTCGCTCAGGTCATTTTAAACTGGTTGATGCAGAAAAACATTATTGCTATTCCCAAAGCCTCAAGTGAAAAACATTTGAAAGATAATTTTGCCTCACTCAAATGGAAACTTTCAAAGGAAGATTTGAAACGAATTGATACTGTTAACCACGAACCTAACCGAACTGTAACCCCACCCTGGGCTGATTTTGGGTACTGAAAACATTTTTAAATAAGATCTTATACAAAAATCTTACTACTACCTGTTTGCCTCAAACACTACCCCTCCTTGCTGAATAAACTCACTTCCCACAGTACAGGTTTCACAATGACCATTACTTCCATTTCCACACTGTATAGCTAATCCTAAAGCTTCCATTATATCTAAACCTCTTCCGTCATCTCCTGCACTCAAACCTTCGGTGGTTAAGGAAACCTGAATAAATGCATCTCTTAAAGCCCTTAGTTTAGGACATTCGCTTGACATACTTCCTCCATAACTTTTTATAACAGTGCTCTTATTTTCTCAATCGCTTTTTCAGTCTGAACTTCGCCTTGCTTTATGTATCGTTGTCCTTTCATAAACTCTGTTAAATGAACATAAGGAATTTGAGGGTTAATAACAATATCTGCACCTTTTTCATTCTCTTTTGCCAGGTAGTAAAGCAAGAGCACTATTGAGGATCCTGCAACAGACAAGGTGTTCAGCTTGGGGGTTTTCTGAGGAGAAAAGTGATACAGGTTAACTGCTACAACAACATCAGCTCCCATTTGCCTCACTACATCAACTGGTAAAGGGCAGCAAATACCACCATCAACCAAGAGCTGGCCATCCACTTCCGTAGGTTGGAACAAAAAGGGGATAGAGGAACTTGCCCTAATAGCAGTCGCCAAACACCCTTTATCTAAAATTTCCCTCTGTCCAGTTGTAACATTAGTTGCTATTGCCCTAAAAGGTACAGACAGATCTTCAATTTTTTGGTTTCCCAGCTGCTCACGCAAAAATTTCTCTGCTTTTTCGCCTTTAAACAACCCCGCCTTAGAAATAAGGTCAGAAAAAACGGACAAAAACTTTTGATAGTTTATTTCACTAGCCAGATTCTCGATCCGTTCAATGTCTTGCCAGGCTGCAAAAAGGCCTCCAACAAGAGCTCCTGCACTGGAGCCAGCAATGTAGTCAATGGGGATGTTGTGTTTGAGGAGAGTTTTAATAACCCCAATGTGCGCTAATCCTCTAGCGCCACCACTTCCTAAAACCAAACCAAGTTTCTTTCGCTTGTTATTTGATGCACCTTTTGAAGATCGCCTGAGCCCAAACATAGATTCATTTTAGTCATAAATTGATCTTACTTGAAAGAAGCAACTAATTCTCCAATATCAATCATTTCTATAGATTGATTGAGAAGAGGAGTAGTTTTTAGCTGTGGCAGGAAGGAACTATAGGCAGGTCTATTTGATTTATAAATAACTCCTGTTGCCAGTTTTTCCGGCTCTTCATCTAAGACTTTTAGAGCCTCGTCCTTTGACAGACCATTACCATTTTCAAGTTTATGTATTCTTTCCTTGTACCAAGCAACATCCATATCTTTATTAAATGATGGGCACGGCTGGAGGACTTCTACTAGAGAAAAGCCTTTATGCTTAATAGCTGCTTCAATAAGGTCTGTTAATTGCTGGGGATCTACTGCAAAACCTCTGGCAACAAAACCTGCATCATGAAGAACTGCAGTTTTGAGGGGTTGGAAAGGGATCTCGATGACTCCAAATGGGGTGGACTTTGTCTTTGCGCCCTGAAAGGCAACGGGTGAGCGCTGGCCGGTAGTTAAACTGTATAGCCGGTTATTATGTACAATCGCAGTAATATTGAAATTCCCCCGTACTGCTTCAATAAAATGCTCTACGCCTTCCCCATATAAACCGCCATCACCACCAATAGCAACAACCGGAAACTGGTGGTGAGCCAGATGAACCCCAATAGCTGTTGAGATAGCGCGGCCATGCAGCCCGTGAATACCATACGTACTGAGAAAGTCTGCCATATTACTCGAGCAGCCAACATCATAAACCATACACACATCATCTTTAGTGAAGTTTAGTCTAGTAAAGGCATTTTTAAGAGCCGACCAGACTCCAAAGTTACCACAACCAGGACACCAGGTAGGTACAATTCTTGAGTTATAGTCTTGTTGAGTAGTCATGCGTTTATTTAAGATTTCTAATCCAAGTTACTATATCTTCAGGGTAGAATGGTCGCCCATCATACCTTCGCAAGGAAGCAGCCATCTCAATCCCTGTTTGTTCACGGATAAGAGACTCGAGTTGCCCTAATTTATTACCCTCTACACATATCACTCTTTTTGCAGCCTTAAGGACTTTAGTAACTTGCTTCTTTGGAAATGGCCAGACATAGTTAAAGTGAAGGTAGCTTGTGTTCTCAAGCTCTTTAAGGGCCTCACGCACAGATCCCATCGTACTCCCAAAACCAACAATAACAGTTCCAGCCTCTTTATCGCCGTATAATGGTAGTTCCCAAAGGTCCTGCTTTACTGTTTCCAGTTTTTGCAACCGTTTATCCATTTGCTGAACTCTTTCTTTAGGGTCCTCAGTAACCAAAGAGTCTTCGCCGTGTTCATAACTATTGGCGATAAGCGATGCCCTGTTTACCTGCCCTAAAACTGGTCTTGGAGAAACACCGGTATCAGTAAGTTTATAACGTCTATACTCCTTGTAAAGGCCACCACTAGCAAACCCGTACCGTTTGTTTTTCACCAAATTCTCGAAGGGTGTTGTACTTTGGTAACTTTCACTCAAAACCTTGTCTACAAGAATAAGTGCAGGCATCTGATACTTTTCTGACAATTCTAAAGCTTTACGAGTCAATTCAAAGCATTCTTGGATATCTCCCGGAGTAAAAACAAGCCTAGGAAATTCATCTTGGGATGCATTGATAGCAAATTTCATATCCCCCTGTCCCGTCCATGTTGGTAATCCTGTAGCTGGTCCCGGTCTCATAGAAATTACTATCACGACAGGTACTTCTCCAATTCCTGCAAAACCTAAAGCCTCTACCATTAAGGAAAATCCACCACCAGCACTAGCAGTCATAGTTCTCACACCAGCGGCAGCAGCTCCGATAGCGGAGTTTATGGCTCCAACTTCATTTTCCGTATGGTTAACCACGATACTAAAGTTTCTATCTTGCGCTGCAAGAGTATGGAGTATTGAGGTTGCCGGTGTCATTGGATAAGCGGCATAGTACTTTAATCCTCCAGCAATAGCCCCCACACTAATCGCTTCATTGCCTGTAAGAACTATCTGTTCTTTTTCTTGAGGTTTTTCAAGCCCTATCTTTAATTCATTAAATTGCTGCTTTATATAATTAAATCCTGCTTCTGCAGCCTTTTTATTTGCCTCTACGACGTTACTACCTTTATCGCTAAAAGTATCGACAATAATTTCGTAAAGAACCTGGATATCCAAACTACAAAGACAACAAATAGCACCGAGAGAAACCATATTCGACATAATAGCCATGCCGCCTGCATCTTCAGCAAGCTTTGCCCAGGGTATTTCAACCGCTACTGCTTTGGTTGGGGTAGTTACTCTTTGTGGATCGTATAAAACTAAAGATTCTTTAGAAAGTTCATCTTCGTGCATTCTAATCGTTTCATCATCCAAGGCTATGAGAATGTCTAGTTTCCTATGCTGAGAGTAAACTTTTTCTTTGCCTGCAAAAACTTGGAACGTATTGTGACCGCCACGGACCAAAGAAGGATACTCGTCGTAAGAGAAAATAGAAAACCCGGAGCGTGAGAAAATTTTGGAAAGAATAAGTCCTGTGACTTTTATACCTTCACCTGCTTTACCGCCGATTTTAATGTTTATACTAGAGTTCATATAAGTAGGTTTTTTAACTACAAGTAAAGAGTTTACAACTGTATTGGGGAAGGTGCAACCCGAAAAACTACCAGGCTTTTTAAGGATATAACTAACTCTTCCTTCCCATATAATGAGTATATAGGTTACTCTTGTGAAAAAGTTTAGAAAATGGGTGATATTTTCCCAACAAAAAAGCGGCGGACAAAATGCCTGCCGCTTTTCACTATACTTAGGTCGTTTACTTCAGTACATCTTCTATCGCAGCTTTTAGCTCTGCCGCTTCTTTTGCTTTACCAGATTCTCCTTCACGCTCGTATGCATTTCCGACTCTAAAGTACTTACAACCAACTACAAATGTTGGAACAGTACCTTCAGGATTAAATTCAAAGTAAGTATTCTCATGTTGGGGAGGAACGGCTGTTTCAATTTCAGAAGTTACAGTATTATCCTTTGTATCGAATTCCCAATGATAGGCAGCTATCTGACCCGCATTCATAAATGGAGCGACTACTTCATCAAACGTATCTGCAATCCATACACAATGAGGACATCTAGTGGTTGAAAAAAGGTAAACTAGAGGCTTTCCGTCTTCTTTACAGATTTCAGCATCTTTTTTCTCCATAAATGTGGCAATACCTGCTGCTGTAGGAGCAACTGTTTCCAGTCCCTCAGAAATAGAAGGTTGCTGCTGTGGTGCTGTCTCTTCTACTTTTGCTTGTTCTCCAGCCACTGTTTCATTTTTTTCAAGCTGTTGGACTTGAGCCGAGAGTCTACCCACAAAGAAAGCAGCAATAACTAAAAGGCTAACTAGAATACCTGTAAGCAGTGAGGGCTTAGGACTTTGATTGTCAGACATATACATCTCCTGAATTTTTAACCTGATTTGCACCAATTCTACCCGAAGCAGCAATTAAGTGCAAAAGCAAACACACCATATATATAATAAACGAATGTCTTGTTTGTTTTTAAATGATTTTGTTGGTACAATAATGATGTTTTATCTCAGCGCCAGAGCAGACCTCACCAACCTGCAAGCTGAGGGCAAACCAGCCTAAACGGGGTTAAATAAGTATAAGAAAGAGTGGAACCGCGTAACCGCCTCTTGTGAAAAATAGGCGGTTTTTTTTATAACAGCTTATAAAGTTTGAAAACCAAAGAGTAATACTCATTGGTAAAAAGATATGTCAAAAGTAAATGAAAACTTGAATAACCTTTCTGAAAAAGAACAACACCTTTTAGCTATACGGCATAGTGCAGAACATGTCCTAACTATGGCTATGCGCACATTTTTTCCTCGCATGAAAATGGCAATGGGACCGGCTACGTCCGATGGCTTTTATTTTGATGTTGATTTGGAAGACCAAAAAATTACCGAAGATGATTTTAGCAAACTTGAGAGGGAGATGTACCGAATCATCAATAAGAAGCTTCCTATAGAAGGAGAAGAGATTTCTGTAAAAGAGGCCAGAAAACTCTTTGAAGGCAACGAGTATAAACAAGAGTGGCTTGATGAAATTGAAGCAAAAGGAGAAAAGGTTACAATCTACTGGATTGGCAAAGGCAACAAAGATGAGTTTGTTGATCTTTGCAGTGGTCCCCATGTTACCAACACGTCTGAAATTGGCACTGTTAAACTTCTGTCTCTTGCCGGAGCCTACTGGAGAGGAGATGAGAAAAATAAAATGCTCACTCGCATCTACGGCACTGCTTTTGAGACAAAAGAAGAACTTCAGGATTATTTGCATATGCTTGAAGAGGCCAGAAAACGTGATCACCGAAAACTTGGCCAGGAACTAGGACTATTTTTAATTGATGAAGAGATTGGGAAGGGTTTACCCTTATGGCTACCTAAAGGTGCAACACTTAGAAAAACACTTATGGATTTTGCGTTAAACACATATCTAGAAAGAGGATACAAACAAGTAGCAACTCCACACATTGGTAGTCAATCTTTATGGGAGACTTCGGGTCACTGGTTTTTTTACAAAGATAGCCTTTACCAACCATTTGGAATCGAAGACGAACAGTATCTTTTAAAACCAATGAATTGTCCTTTTCATATCAAGATGTACCAAAGTCAAAGCCACAGCTATAGAGACCTTCCTGTTAGGTATACCGAGATGGGCACTGTGTATCGATATGAAAAGACTGGAGAATTGAGTGGTCTAACGAGAGTCCGCGGCTTCACTCAGGACGATGCTCACATTTTTTGTAGGCCGGACCAGCTTCACGAAGAATTAGTTAACACAATTAAGTTAATTAAGTTTATTTGGGGAACGCTAGGTCTCACTGATTTTGAGGTTAGTCTGTCTGTAGGAGACTCTGAGAAAAGAGAAAAGTACTTAGGTGATGAAGAACACTGGAAATTAGCGGAAGATGCTCTCGAAAAAGCCCTAATTGAAGAAAAGGTGCCTTATAAAAGATATCCCGGAGAAGCGGCTTTTTACGGACCTAAGATTGATTTTCTTTTCTCAGATTCGCTGGGGCGAAAATGGCAGTGCTCCACAGTTCAGGTAGATTTTAATATGCCTTTTAAGTTTAAGATGGAATACATAGATCAGGAGGGTAAAAAAGTTCAGCCAATTATGCTCCACCGAGCGCTTTTAGGTTCCATCGAGAGATCATTAGCTATTCTCATTGAACACTACGCTGGAGCTTTTCCATTATGGCTTTCTCCTATACAGGTAGTTGTTATCCCAATTTCTGAGAAATTTACAAAGTACGGAGAAAAAATTGTAGGTCAACTGACAGAAATCGGTGCAAGAGTTGAGCTTGATAGCCGGGAAGAATCTATGCAGAAAAGGATACGAAGTGCTGAAAAGCAAAAGATTCCCTACATGCTGGTTGTGGGTGAAAAAGAAGAACAGAGCAGTACAGTCGCAGTACGCCAGCGAGGAAGAAAGGACCTGGGAGGTATGGGAATAGATACCTTTAAACAGAGAATAAACAAAGAGATAGAAAGTAAAGAAAACTGGTAAATTGCATATTGCCTGGAGTTTTGATAAAATCCAGAGAAAGATACAGAAGGAATGCCTGTTACTAATCTTTCTGTATTTTTATTGAGCCATTAAGAAGTATTACAGAGTAAACCAGAATATTAGAGTTCCGGAGGTCAGAGTCATAGATGCTGATGGGGAGAACTTGGGAGTCTTACGAACTGAGGAGGCTTTATTTAAGGCTAAACAAAAAGGCCTTGACCTAGTTGAGGTAACAGATAAAGCTAATCCACCTGTCTGCCGTATCATTGACTTTCGCAAGTTTAGGTATAAGGAACAAAAAAAGGATCAGGCAGGGAAAAAGAAGGGGAGAGCTCAGGATATTAAAGAGGTTAGGTTTACCCCTTTTATCGGAAGGTCTGATTTTGAAAGCAGAGTAAAGAAAATCAGGTCTTTTCTTGAAGAAGGAGATAAGGTAAAATTAACTGTCAAATTTGTCGGAAGACAAATTACTCGAAAAGATTTTGGTGACCGCATCATGGGCGAAGCTCTACAAGCGGTAGAAGATATTGCCAAAGTAGAATCTGAACCGACTCTACAAGGAAAGATGCTGGGAATGGTCATCAAACCAAAAAAGTAAGTGAGTCTAAAATTCAAGCTACAAGTCTGTCTTGGTGTCTTGAATTTTAATTTTTTATTGTGCCAAAGCAAAAAACTCGAAAATCAATATCAAAGCGCTTTAAGTTAACAAAATCCGGTAAGATTCTGCGCCGAACGATAGGCATGAGACACCTTAAAGCTAGCAAGTCTAAAAAACAGAGCCGCCGGCAAAAACAGGTTAACTATGTGACCGGAACAGTTGCTAAAAAATTAAAAAAGGTTTTAGAAGGATAAACTATGAGAGTCAAAACCGGGACAGTCCGGCATCACAAGCACAAGCAAGTATTGGGTAAGGCTAAAGGGATGCGTATGAGTATTCGCAAGCGCTTTAAATTAGCCAAACAAGCTGAACTTCATGCCGGAGAGTATGCTTTTGCAGGTAGGAAAGATCGCAAAAGCGACTTTAGAAGGCTTTGGATTCAACGAATTAATGCAGCTTTAAAAGAACTTGGAGTCGGATATAAAACGTTCATCTATGACCTCAAAAAGACTGGTATTAAACTTAATCGAAAGATGCTGGCAGATTTAGCGGTTAATAATCCAGAAGTTTTTGCTGAAGTTGTTAAAAAGGCACAAGCTAAGTAAATAATATGATTGAGTCACTAAGCACTGTTTCATTTTTTTTCTTTACCCGCCATTAAGTGGGTTGGATTTTTATAAAAAATATGACCCACTGTAAGGTGGGTTTTTTTGTAACAATTTGATAAGATTAATGATATGCAAGACCTTCTTGTCTTAAAACTCCAAACTATAGCCGCTATTGAAGACGCTCAAAATCCCGAAGAACTCGAAGGGATTAGAATCCGGTTTTTAGGGAAAAAAGGGATCTTAAAGGAAGCAATGAAAGAGGTAACCATTCTTCCCCCTGAAAAAAGAGCGGCTTTTGGAAGAACCGCCAATCAAGTAAAACAGGAGATTGAAGAGGCTTTAAACCGAAAACTTCGGCAGTTTTCAAAAGCTCCAGCAAAGAAAGAGTGGGTAGATGTAACGATGCCGGGCATAAAACCACCTGAAGGACATCTTCATTTAGTTACTCAAGCAATTAAAGAGATAGCCGATATTTTTGAAAAAGTTGGTTTTGTCAGAGTAAGATACCCGGAAGTAGAGTGGGATTGGTTCGCTTTCGAGGCACTAAATATGCCCAAAAACCATCCAGCTAGAGATGAATGGGAGACTCTGTTTGTGGAAACTAAGCCTCATCCTAAATATGGCAAAATGGTGCTGACTCCTCATACTTCCAGCGGCCAAGTAAGGGAAATGCAGCGGGTAGGAAAACCTCCTATCAGAATGATTAACATTGCCAAGTGCTACAGAAGGCAACAGGATATAACTCACGCCATTATGTTTCATCAGTTTGAAGGACTAGTCATTGATAAAGGCATTTCGATTGCCCACCTTAAAGGCACATTAGATTATTTTGCCCGGTCTTTTTATGGACCTAACCGCAAAACCAGACTACGGCCTTTTCATTTTCAGTTTACAGAACCATCGTTTGAAGTGGATATTAACTGCGCAGTTTGTCTTGGCACAGGTATGGTTAACGGCAAAAAGTGCCGGACCTGCAAACAAGGCTGGCTTGAACTGGGAGGTGCTGGGATGGTTCATCCTAATGTCCTAAAGGCCGGAGGAATTGATCCAAACAAATACACTGGGTTTGCTTTTGGCTGGGGAGTCGAGAGGGTATATATGATGCGTTCTGATGTAAGAATAGAAGATATCCGCATTCTTTATGAAAATGATGTACGGTTTTTGGAACAGTTTTAACTAGTTTTATTTCGACTGTTTACTGTAATAAAGTTAAATCAACAATGTGAATATACAAATTCTTCATTCCTGGTTAACAGAGTACCTTGAAACCGATGCTTCAGCACCGGTTATCGGTGAGAAATTGGCTCTTTGCGGACCCTCTGTAGAGAAAGTTGAAAAACACGGAAAAGATTGGCTCTACGATATTGAAATCACCACTAACCGGGTCGATATGATGAGTGTATATGGTATTGCCCGAGAAGCCGCTGCTATTTTGCCTCAATTTGGCTACAAAACCAAACTAAAACCTCTAACCTTAAACCGGGAAAAGCTACTTAAAAAAGATGCAGAAAAAACTTTTCCTCTGGCAATTAAAACAAAGAAAGAACTCACTAACAGGGTAATGGCAGTAATCATGGACAATGTTGAGATAGGAGAATCCCCGGCTTGGATAAAGCAAAGACTCGAAGCGGCAGGCATACGTTCACTTAATACAGTCATTGACGTTACTAACTATGTCATGACTGAAATCGGTCACCCAACTCATGTTTTTGATTATGACCGTATTAAATCTCACAGTTTGCAATTTAGGTTATCAAAGAAAGGGGAGAAGGTAACTACACTAGATGAAAAAACTTATGTGCTTCCGGGTAATGATAGTGTTATTGAAGATAGTAGTGGCACCATTATTGACTTGCCGGGGATTATGGGAACAGCTAACAGCGTGGTAACCAAGAAAACCAAGCGGATCATTTTCTTTATTGACAACAACGACCCTATTCTAATGCGCAATACTTCCATGACTTTGGGGATCCGTACAGTAGCCGCTACCTTAAATGAGAAACAGGTTGATCCTGAACTGGGAGAAGCTGCACTTCTTCGAGGAATTGAACTTTATAGAATGATCTGTAAAGCTAAAGTCGCCAGCAAACTGTATGATATTTACCTGAAAAAACCTCCAATTCGATTAATTAAAGTATCTCTTGATTTCATCTCAGAGAGACTGGGGAAAAAGGTCAACGAAAGTTATGTAAGAGATATTCTTACTTCACTTGGTTTTAAAGTCACTAGTCATAACAAATCACACCCTCTGACAGTAAAGGTGCCCTCTTGGAGAAACCATGATGTCCAAATACCGGAAGACATTGTTGAAGAAGTAGCTCGTATCTACGGGTATTTCAAGTTGCCAAGCTTACTTCCTACTGGAGAGTTTCCTAAATCCAGCCCTCAAACAGATCAGTTTTACTGGGAAGATATTGCCAAAACTGCTTTAAAATACTGGGGGTATACAGAAAACTACACATATTCTCTGATATCTGAAGAGTTAATTGAGAAAATCGGGAAAGATACAAAGAACTATTTGGAATTACGAAATCCGCTCACTCTAGAGTGGAGATTCTTACGTCAGTCACTAATTCCATCTCTTCTGCAGTCCTTAACCAATAATCAGGATAAAAGAGAAAGGTTACAACTATTTGAAATGGCAAACATATACCTACCTCAAAAGGAGGAGTTACCTCAAGAAATTATGCACCTCGCCTTAGTACGTTTAGGTAAACAATACCTTCAACTTAAAGGAGATATTGAGGGATTGGCTAGTGAGCTTGGGGTTAGGATAAACTTCAAGCCTGTAGTCTCAAACCCGATCTTAGATACACAAATCCAGGCAGAAATTTTTGTAAACAAAAAGAAGATAGGCTATATCGGCCAACTTTCTCATCAAATTCAAAAAGCGTTTAATCTAAAAGAGGCTGTTGTAGTTGCCCAGCTCAATTTTGAAAACCTATCATCTTTGGCCAGTAAAAACAAAATCTATGTGCCTATTCCCAAATACCCCCCCATTATTGAAGACATGACCTTCTTCAATGAGGCAAGGATTCCTGCCGCAAATATCCTGCAAGCAGTAACTTCAATAGACCCTATTGTTCGTAGAGTTGAAATCATTGGTGTTTTTGAAAACAAGATTTCTCTCCGGATCACATATCAAAGTCCAAAGAAAAACCTTGCAACTGAAGATATTCTGCCACTAAGACAGCAAATTGTTGTGTCTTTGGAGAAACTTGGCTTAATCCTGCAGAGCAACTCTCAACCTTAACGAATCCGGTCAGAAAGCGCACTCCAAATACTCAACGCTAAAATTATTATCCCTAAAACAATATCATTGGTTCGAGCGACTGCTGTAGTATAGTCCAAAATTGATGGTGCAAAAATGAGCCAAAGACCGGCCACAGCATTAACCCAACTCAACCAATTTGTCCGAAGTGCACTAAACATTCTCACTAGAGCAACTATACCTACTACAATTCCAACAACAAGATCGTTAAGAGCCGCTACTGTACCACCATACCCCAGAATAAAAGGGGCAAGAATTAACCAAATACCTGCTACTAAATTCAAACCACTGGCAGTAATAGCTTGCCCTTGGGCTGTAGCCATTTCTCCAGTAATAGTCGCTGCTCCACCTTTTCTCCCTCTTTCATTCTCTCTACGTTCCTCTTTTAATTCTTCTCTACGTTCTTCTCTGTCATCCATACGTTATCACCACCTTTCGCTCTACACTGACCTTTTCTCATAACATAGAGAAACCAGTTAAAAGTTCAATTAGAGGGAGGTAAGATTTCGGCAAGAAATTGGTTGGATACGCGGTGAGAAAGGATTAGGTAACTATTGTTTTACCACTCTTTTCTTGGGATATACCTAAAGCAATGTATTCTACAGCTTTGCCTGATAAAGCTTCCATTACATGAACAGCCTTGGCCGGAATAATGACAGCATCACCTTTCTTTAAAATAGTTTTTTCTTCACCAACATGTATTTCCGCCTTTCCAGAAATTATGATAAAAATCTCATCCATATCTTCATGGTAGTGAGCTGAAAAAGACTTGCCTGGAGGCAAAAATGACCAGTTTATCATCTGAAGCCGGCCTTTTCTGATATCCATCTTCTTAAGAAGCACCTTTTTAAGTGAGCCTGGATCTCGGGGATCTTCATGAGACGCCGGAATAAATTCTAGGCTTTTACCTCAAATAATTTTAATGCCGTTAGTCTTCATCTGGCTCAGAAGTAGGAGTAGCAGTAGGAGAAGGACTTGGAGTTGGCTCAGTCCAATCCCAGGGCTTATTTACCCCAATCTTTATTGTGTGCTCTCCGGTTTTACCATTAGTTGTATATGCTTTGGCTTTAAGGTCATAAACTCCATCATCAAGCCTTACTGTAGTCTTGTAAGGTTTATCTTTAACAGTACTTATCTTTTCGTCATTAGCAAAAAGTTCAATTTTATCAATGTCACTACTCGTACCAATACGCAGCCTTACCTCAAACTCGTTAGACAACTCTTCATGATCATTTGGTTTATCGAACCTCACTACTACTTCTTCATTAGTTTCGCAATACTCTGTAGGCGGGTGATAACGCGAATCACTTTGGGTAGCTACCCATTCATCAATACCTTTTTGCCATCTATTGTCACTATTTCCAAAGAAAGGATCATCTTCTTTAAAAATGAAGAATTCTTTCTCTTCATAGTCACCTTTGGCCACTAACTCCGGAGGAGCTAGTTTGTTTACATCT
Source organism: Patescibacteria group bacterium (assembly GCA_050942955.1). Classification (GTDB taxonomy): domain Bacteria; phylum Patescibacteriota; class Microgenomatia; order UBA1400; family UBA1449; genus JBMNOG01. The sequence continues at coordinate 54,409 of JBMNOG010000001.1, forward strand.
CCTTTACAAACTTTAAGTTTGACGTGGTATGGATCTTTACCTGTCGGAACTGTCCCCTTAATAATTAAAACCTCTTTCGTTGGGAAATCATCATGGGCAGGGTAACCGGTGACTGCATCAAGATGCACAGTCTCAATACCACTTGGTATAGTAAATTCAACTACAGGTTTACCGTCCAGTGCAGCTAAGATACTTCTTCTCCAGATAGGTGAGGCACCGGAAATACCTGAAGCTACTGAAGCCATTTTGGAATTGTCGTTATTACCCACCCATACACCAACAATTACCTGAGGCGTCCAACCGATGGTCCAGTTGTCGCGTTGGTCGTCTGTAGTTCCTGTCTTAACCGCTACAGTTCTGCCTGGAATATTAAGCAGAGAGTTTGGCCCAAAGGTCAGAAGCCGGGCATTATTATCAGCCAACACATGAGAAATAATAAAAGCTTCCTGAGGTGTTAAAACTTGTTTGCCTTCAACCTGCTTATGTTCATCCAATACCTTTCCATCTTTATTTATCACTTTAAGAATTGAAACCGGCTCAACGCGCTTTCCCCCATTAGCAAAGGATGAGTATGCAGTAGTAAGTTCGAGCAACCTAACCTCCCCACCTCCTAAAGTGACAGACAAACCAAGTCTACCAATATTTTCTTTTGAAGGTTCAAAGGTACTTATTCCCATATCATACCCAACCTGCATCATGTCCTGAACCCCAACCATAGCCAACAATTTAACCGCTGGAATATTGAGCGAGCTACCCAAAGCTGCACTCAATGAAACAGGTCCATGAAATTTACCGGTATAATTTTTGGGAACATAAGGCTCACCTGGCTTAACACCTGGGAATTCCGTTTTTGTATCCATAATCATCGTTTCCTGGGTAAACCCTTCCTTGAGCGCAGTTACATATGTCACAGGTTTAATTGAAGAGCCGGGTTGGCGCAATGATAAGGCCACATTTACTTTGCCGTCATAGTCTTCAGCAAAATAGTCTTTAGAACCAACCATAGAAAGGATTTCTCCGGTTTGAGGATCAATAGCTACAGCACTCCCGTTAGTAATATGATGGCTTTCTTCGACTTTCTCTATCTCTTCAGTAACTGCCTCCTGAATCTTTTTATGAAGTTCATAATCTAAAGTGGTTTTAACGGTTAAACCTCCCTGTTCAACCAGGTTCTGGCCGTAACGCTCTTCAAGCTGATCTTTAACGTACATAACAAAATGAGGAGCTAAAATACTTCCTCCAGGAGGGTTAAACTTCACTGTATCCAGATCTTTAATAGCTTGTTCTTCCTGTTCCTTTGAAATATAGCCGTCTTCCCTCATTCTCCGAAGAACGTCCCTGGTACGTCCTTTGAACGCTTCGGGGTTGGAGCCATAAGGTGAGTAATATGAAGGGCTTTGAGGCATACCCGCCAAGATAGCGCTTTCTATCAAGTTTAGATCCTGAACATGTTTACCGAAGTATGTCTCAGCCGCCGCTACTACTCCCCAAGCAGTCCCACCATATGGTGCCTCATTGAGATAGATTTGAAGGATTTGGTCTTTAGTGTAGCGGCGCTCAATCTGGATAGCTAATACCAGCTCTTTGAGTTTACGAGAAAGAGTTCTGTCTGAGGTAAGCAAAACATTTTTAACAGTCTGCTGAGTAAGGGTTGAACCTCCAATAAGACGCTGTTTGAAAAGAAGATTATAGACAATACGCAAGTATCCCTTAGGATCAAACCCTTCATGACCGTAGAAATTTTTATCCTCTATAGCAATGGTTGCTAACTTAAGATAATCAGGAACCTGATTAAGTTCAACTGGGATTCTTTTCTCGTCTGCAAACACTTCATAGAGAAGTACGTCGTTTCTGTCATAAATTTTAGTGGCAAAACCTTCGCGGCGGACAATTTTATCCGGTTGAGGCAGATCTTTAGCATACCACGCAAACGCAGCTGTGAGAGTAAGGGTGAATAAAAGAAGACCGGCAAAGCAGGCAATAGCGCCATACTTAAACAGTTTGGCTTTATTGAGGTTCCACCTCTTGCCTACAGCCGCAATACGAGTTCCCGCACTTGACCGGTTCATTTGATACAGCCGTTTTTTCCAGGTTCGTTTCCAAAGTGGACTTCTGCCGAAAATTCCCATAGGCAGTATGTCATCCAAGAAGTTTGACAGAGAACGGCAAAACTTTCTCCCATTTTCCCTGATATAACTGCTTGCTTGACGCACCTTATTATATCGCACCATACCATATTGTGAAAAGAAAGCAAGTAGTTTGTGAAAGGTTTGCCTCATATCTTTCTTCATTTACCCGAATAGAGTTTGCGTATCTTTCTGTCCTCGAGTAAAATGAAGGCTATGGCAAATATTATCACAAATCCAACCATTATTGATGATTTAATTAACAGAAGAATAAATGAAGCTATTCCAGGAAAAGATGATCTGCTCAAGCGCTTGCTTTCGGGAGAAAGACTTACAATTTACCAAGGATTTGATCCTACTTCTCCCAATCTCCATATCGGACATTTGGTTGGTATCCTGACACTTAAAAAGTTTCAAGAATTGGGACATAAGGTTATCTTTCTGATTGGAGACTTTACTGCTACTATAGGCGATCCTACAGGAAAAGATAAAACCCGTACAGCCTTGACCTTTGAGCAAGTTAGGAATAATGCCCAAACGTATCAGGATCAGATCCAGTCGGTCTTGCACTTTGACGGCGCAAACCCTGCTGCACTGCGTTTCAATAGTGAGTGGCTTAAGCAAATGGATCTTACTGAGGTTTTAGAGCTAGCTATGGGCTTTACCGCCCAGCAAATGCTGGAAAGAGACATGTTCCAACGCAGACTTCAAGAAGAAAAACCCATAGGACTGCATGAGTTTTTGTATCCGGTTCTGGTTACCAAAGATGCCCTAGCCATGAATGTAGATATTGAACTGGGAGGCTCAGACCAACTATTTAATATGTCTGTGGGACGCAATGTCATTAAATCCCTGACCGGAAAAGATAAAATGGCGATAACCACCCATCTCTTAGTTGATAATACAGGCAAAAAAATCGGTAAAACTGAGGGAAACGCTATTAACATCAGTGATAAACCGGAAGATCTGTACGGCAAAATCATGAGCCTTTCTGATGAGGCTATAATGCCGTGTTTTAAACTCATCACTTTGGTACCTACTGAGGAATTGGTTGAAATTGAAAAAGCAGCTAGTCAAAACCCTATGCAGCAGAAGAAGAGGCTTGCTTGGGAGATTGTGGCTATGCTTCAGGGAAAGAGCAAAGCTGATAAAGCTCAGGAACACTTCGAAAAGACTGTACAGTCAGGTGAAATACCTCAGGAGATGCCGACTATTAGAATGGAAAAAGTTGCCAATATTTTCTTAAAAAAAATTGACAATCTAGCAGTTGAAATCCCTGATCTTCTTGTAAGAACACATATGACCCCTTCAAAATCAGAAGCCAGAAGACTCATTGAGCAGGGGGCAGTAAGAGTTGATGGAGAGGTTGTTAAAGATCTTAAAACAGAAGTGACGTTAAAACCTGGTATGATTATTCAAGCTGGCAAAAGAAAGTTTATCAAAATTACCGATTAAGTTATGAAAATTCTTTTTTGGAAAGTTAAAAAGAAAAAGATTGGCAGAATTTTAGCTGTAGCTTTTGCTGTCCTCATGATCATCAGTTTGTTCCTTCCGATGGTTATGCAGACTTTAGGAGCTTTTTAGTTTACGAGTTAGCTTCCACTCATTCTTATGGCAATTTCTCTTGAAACCCCCATCCAAGAGCTTTACATGATAGGTGATAAGTATGCCGAAAAGCTGAATAAGTATCTCAATATCCATACAGTCAAAGACCTCCTATACCATTTCCCATTCCGCTATGACGACTTAACTACAATAAAAGCTGTATCTGAAGTTAGAGTAGGAGAGACAGTTACTCTAGAAGGTCAGATTTTAACTCTGAAAAATACCTACACGAGAAGCGGTAAGCAGTTGCAGCAGGGTATTTTTACTGATGGTAAAAGTCCTTTGACAGTGACCTGGTTTAATCAACCATACCTTGTTAAAACACTATCTCCAGGGACTAGAGTAAGCCTTGCGGGCACTATTTCCCGTTTTGGCGGCAAAATCGGGTTAACCGCACCGAAGTTTGAAATCTTAAAATCGCATCCTAAGATTAACACTACTCCTATTCACACCGGCCGCCTGGTACCTGTATATCCGGAAACCTATGAGATTTCTTCAAAATGGCTGCGGTCCCGTATACAACCTATCTTAAAACAAATTGAGAGTTTGGTAGAGGATTGGCTGCCGGAGGAGATACGCAGTCAGGAACGCTTTCTACCGCTCTCAGAAGCTCTTAGAAACATCCACTTCCCTAAAACAATTAACGATGCCGAAACTGCTAGAAAACGCCTGGCATTTGATGAACTTTTTCTCCTGCAACTTCAAATACAGCAAAAGAAAAAGGAGTGGCAGCAAACCAAGCTCAGACACAAACTCACAGTTCAGTTTGAAGACTTAACCCCATTTCTAGAAAAATTACCCTTTGAGCTTACCCAGGATCAAATCAAAGCTATTAAAGATACCATTGATGACTTAAATCAGGAGACCCCAATGAATAGACTTCTTGAGGGTGATGTTGGTAGTGGCAAAACTGTGGTGGCTGCTGCCGCGATTTACCTCTCTCATCTTAAAAAAGTCAAAGCAGTTTTTATGGCTCCCACTGAGGTCCTAGCTAACCAGCATTTCAAAACGCTTTCAGAACTTCTTGAACCTCATAATATATCTATAGGTTTTTACACTGGCTCAAAAAAATCTAAAGGAAAACTGGAAGACTATGATGTTTATCTGGGGACTCATGCCCTTTTGTTTCAAGACTTAGATCATACTCAAATTGGTTTGGTTATCATTGATGAACAGCACCGTTTTGGGGTCGAACAAAGAGCTCGTCTTCTTGGGGGTACAATCGCACCTCATGTTTTGAGTATGACTGCAACCCCGATTCCCCGTACTGCCGCACTAACTCTCTACGGGGATTTAGCGTTGTCACTTATTACCACAATGCCTAAAGGTAGAAAGCCGGTCAAGACCTGGTTAGTACCCCATTCTAAGAGACTCTCTGCTTATAGTTGGATAGCCGATCAAGTTCAGAAACACAAGAGTCAAGCGTACTTCATTTACCCTCTTATTGACCCTTCTGAAAAAACCATGATGACAGAGATAAAAGCAGCTAAAGCTGAGTATGAAAAACTAAAAAAACATTTTTCAACTCTAAAGGTTGGACTTCTACATGGCAAGCTAAAATCAAAAGAAAAACAGGAAGTGATGGAGAACTTTGCCAAGCATAAGCTTGATATTCTGGTAGCAACATCAGTTATTGAAGTAGGGATTGACGTGGCCAATGCCAGCATTATTGTTATTGAAGGAGCAGATCGGTTTGGTTTGAGTCAGCTTCACCAGCTAAGAGGTAGAGTAGGTAGGGGAGATCAGCAGTCATACTGCCTTCTTTTTAGTAGTACAGACGGCAGTAGTAACCGAAGACTGAAAGCTATGGAAACTATTCAGTCAGGTATTGAGCTGGCAGAGCTGGATTTAAAACTGCGGGGACCTGGAGAGCTTTACGGCACTATGCAATCAGGGTTTCTGGACTTAAAGCTAGCATCTTTTAACGATAAAGAGCTTATTGACAAGACTTACCGCTGCGCCAGCAACTTCATTTCCCGGATTTCGGAGTTTCCTCTCTTGCATAAGAGGCTAACCAGTTGTACAATCGGCAACATAAAACCTAACTAATAGGGGTAGATTTTTATTGGATTAAGCAAAAGGAGAGATTAAGGTAAACAGTATTTATAATACATTACTTTAACTTTATACTAACACTATGCCACCACTACCAAAAAAGAAACATTCAACTCGCAGAACCGGAATGCGCCGAGCCGCTATAAAACGACCTAAAGTAACAATCAGTATTTGCAAATACTGCAACTCTCCAAAAGAGCCACATGTCGTTTGCAAAAACTGTGGGAAGTATTAATAGTTTAAGTTCAAAATAAAGAGAATTAAAAGATCTTTTTATTTTGAATCGTTCTTGAAAAAACTGTCTGACCCAAGACACCAAAAGAGAGTGGAGAAGTTCAAGTCTCTCTTTTCGTACAGTTTTGGTAACCATACAATCTCTGTAGAACTGAAACCTTCTCCTGAAATCGTTTTAATTATTGACAACCTGAAAAAAATTGATGACTATATTCAAGGAGCCGCTCCGGAATGGCCTGTAGATAGACTGAATAAGGTAGATTTAGCAATCCTGCGTTTAGCCGTTTACGAACTTCTTGTTGAAAAAAAGACGCCACCGAAAGTGGTTATTGATGAGGCAGTTGAATTGGGCAAAAGATATGGAAGTGAAAATACTCCTAAGTTTGTCAACGGAGTGTTGGGCGCTCTTTTGAAAAAGGACAGGGAAGATAATAAATCAAATTAACAGGAACCCTATGAATAAGAATGACCTTTTCGTCCTAATTAGCAATGTATTTGGTGTTGAACCTGGTGATATCAATAGAGATTCAGATTTTTACGACGATCTTAATGCTGACTCAACAGATATGATTGAACTCAAGCTTCAGCTCGAAGATGAACTTAAAACAAAACTGGATGACGACGAATACCTTTCTGTACAAACTGTCGGAGATTTAATTGACTTAATTGAGGAATACAGTAATGACTACATTGACTAAGTGCCAAGAGCAATTCGGGTACCGCTACCACAACATTAACCTTCTTCAAACCGCTCTCACACACCGATCCTATCTTAACGAAGACAGAAGCGTAGTTGAGTCGAATGAACGTTTAGAATTCTTAGGAGACGCAGTACTAGAATTAATAGTTTCAGACTTTCTATACAATCGCTTTCCTAAACTTCCTGAAGGCAGACTTACAGCACTTCGCTCTAAGATCGTCCAAACTCGCACTTTGGCAGCTGTTGCCAATAATCTAAACCTTGGAGAGTGCTTACTTTTGTCCAAGGGAGAAACAGCTTCAGGAGGGAGGCAGAACCCTTCAATCTTAGCTGATTTAGTTGAGGCAATTATCGGTTCGCTCTATCTTGACGGTGGAATTGAAACGGCAAAGCAGTTTATTAACACTCAGTTGCTTGAGAACTATCAGGATTTAATAGAAAGTGCCGAAGTAGAAGACTGGAAAAGCAAGCTTCAGGAAGTTGTTCAAGCTAAGGGTGGAATAGCCCCTACCTATGAGGTTCTTAAAGAGGAGGGCCCGGATCATGACAGGGTTTTTACAGTAAGCGTTTTCTTTTTTGATAAGTCTCAGGCGAAAGGCAGCGGCAAATCAAAACAAGCTGCTCAGCAAGCGGCCGCCAGGAAAGCTCTTGAGAAATTACAGGCTCTAGGGTAGAATACCCTTTATCGTCTTTTTTATATAAGTACGGATGTTTTCTTTAAAAGATCACGCCTTCTTATATAAAGAAACATAATCATTACAAAAAATTCTAATTATGCTAAAAATTAAACTTACACGATTAGGAAAAAGAGGTCAGCCTTTTTACAGAATTATTGTAGCTGAGGCAAGATCTAAACGTGACGGAAAATATATTGACCTGCTGGGAACCTACAATCCGATGGTGGAACCTAAGAAAATTGAGATAGATACTGAGAAGTACGATGCCTGGGTCAAAAAAGGCGCCCAACCAACCCTCACAGTTAAAAGCCTCTACAGAAAAATTAGTCAGAAAACGGGTAAATAGCATCTAAATCACATATGGAAGTACTACTTCGCTACATTCTCGAAGGAATAGTTGACCATCCCGAAGACATTGAGATCACTTCCTCTGAAAACGAGTATGGTCATATTTCCCTTGAAGTCAGAGTAAACCCTGAAGACATGGGAAAAGTAATCGGCAAAAACGGGAAAATCATCTCAGCAATCAGGAAAATCCTTAAGGTTAAGGCTATGAAGACAGGTAAACGCTTTAATCTTGAACTTGTTGATCAGCAAGTTCGGCAAGACTAACAAAGGGGTTGGAAACTCCAAACACTACCCCATACACCCCCTCATCATTAAAAAATCCCTCATTGTTAAACGGTCTTTCAGCTAGAAGGTAGGTGTTCAGTTCGTTAAGGAAATCGACCTCTTCTCCAGAAAGTGATTGAAATGGAGCATCAGGAGAAGGAAGATATTTAGGCATAGTCTGATAGTAGACCACTATTTTCAAACTAGCATTCATAATGGAAATATCACCGCTAGCGCTTGGGTTAACTGAAAACGACAGATATTCAAGTTTCATGATAGGGGATATCTCTTTCATCTTAGCAATAAAACTTAAAAGTTTATCTCTTGACCCTGTTAATGAAAAGGATATCTCAAAATTCTCCAAACGGCTCTGGTTGGCTCTGGGTTCAATAGTGGTTGTGTCAGCCGGCAACTCTGTATAATCATTTACCTTTCCGGGTTTTAAGCTGAGACCGGAAAACTGTACTCCCTCCATACGAGCTAATTGGGAAAGATTAGTAAGAGTTTGCAGTGATGGTTTAGTTGAAGGCAGATATCTCTCAACATTCTTAAATTGAGTCTCAGTAATCTCGGCGTTGGGACCGCTTTGTAAACTATTAAGAACTGATCTCTGTCGGGAAAGTGATTCTAAAAGGACTTTCTTTTCCTCGATTTGTTTTCTAGTTTCAATAATAGAAATGAGAGCAGGTCTGAAAAAGAGAACTAAAGTCAGAGCAATAATAACCAAAACAAATATCGGCATCATTTTCTCTCTTGGCGTTAGTTTCTTACCTTTCAAGGCTAGGGTATCAAGAATCTCTTTTTTTCTTGCAGGCATAGTTACTTATTTTTATTAACTTTCTGAAGACTCAAGATCAAGTTGCAGTGTTACTGCAAAGGAATATGTTCCTTCCTCATCAATAGATACACTACCAACTTCTGCGTTTTTAATAAGAACCGGTCCTTTATCTTTAACGGTCTCGGTGTTTGTAATAAACTTAGCAACCGCTTTGCTGTCATAGGTAGTAGCGCTAAATTTAACAACCCCTTCTTCATCAACTCCAAAACTGTTAACAGAAAGGTTTTCAGGAAGCAAGCTTAACACTTTTTCAAAAATTTCCTGGTGCCGATAGAGCGCAGTACTAATACCCATAACAGTTCCCGTTTTTTCCTTAAGAACAAGGTACTTAGCTCGCACCTCATTCATTTGCCGTATAGCTGTACGTTCATGCTCAATATTTTTATCCAAATCTTTTAAACGAAATGCCATGTAGCCACTGTAGGCAATCACACCAAGTAAGACTGCAGCGTAGGTAGCAAGAGTAAAAAAGGAAAACATCTGAATTAGATGAAGCCGTTTTGACTGCAGCATGAGAACTGCCCTTTGTTTTCTTAGAAAGTTGATTTTAGGTGTATTAGTTTTCATAGATTAATCCCTTATAGCTAATCCTATGACTGTAACAAACCGTGGGGCAGAGGAAACTAGCTGCTGAGGTAAATTACGGTTAAGACAGTTCTGGAGAGGGTTAGCCAGATTAACTTCAATGTTCAACTGGTCAACCAGGTAGTAGGTTAGGTTCGGCAGCAAAGCTGTCCCTCCAGCCAACACAATCTGGTCCACACGTCCCTCTGTGTCAATACTTTTGGCAAAACGGACATTTTTGACAATGTGGTTAACAATATGATCCAACGGCTCTTTCATAGCTTGAGAAATCTTGCCTTCCAACTGGTCTTCACTTAACCCGTATACATGCTTATACTGCCTAGCCTGCTGTTCTGACAGAGATAGATTTTGAGCTATGGAACGAGTCAGGGCTTCTCCGGCTGTAGGTAAGGAACTCAACTGCTTTAAACTTCCTCGTTGCAAAATAGCTATATCGGTTGAACTGTTACCCATATCTACTAAAAGCGAGTAATCCCCAAGCTGACCTTTAAGGGAGCGTATAGCAGCCAAGAGAGCTGTTTCTACAACCAGTGGAGTAAACTCGGCCATCTGTACGATCTTAACCAGTCTTTCAACCACTCCTTTTTTTGCAGCAACAAACAAGACATCCATTTTTGCATCTGTAACTCCGGGAGGCGGCATAAATAAGACTTGATGTTCAAGATATACCTCCTCAAGCGGCACCGGAATGTACTGCTCAGACTCGAACTTCACTGCACTTTCAAGCTCGTTGTCTTTTAGTACTGGCAACTGAATCACCCTCGTATATACCTGAGACTCAGGAATGCTGAGATACACTTCACGGCTGTGAATCTTGGAATCTGATACTAGTTGACGGAGAGCCTTGGCAATAATAGCGGCATCCTGGGGATTATTTGAGTGAAGCGGTGCTGGAGTTTTTATTTCTCCAAACGCCAGCAAATCAAAACCATCTTTTGAAGTTTTGGCTTCTGCAACTTTAATTGTTGAAGTGGAAATATCTAAACCAAAATGGGCAGGCATAGTCTGTAAGTCTTATTTTTCTAAGTCTCCTCCGCTAAATAAGACGTAATCAAAAATATCAGGAAGGTCAGGTTCAGTTTTGACTACTTCAATAGCCCGGCTTTCACCTGATTCCGTAGTTGAGCTTGAAGTAATGGTAATCTGTTGGCGAGGAAGCTCATCACCTGTAACCTTTATTGTAGCATCCCTGAAAACAGGGCGAATGCGCAGCTGTATATCGTTAGAAGCTGTAGGAACACTAGCCATACTTCTAAACCCTTCATCTCTTCCACTATTCGAATCTTCCCAACCTGCCCCATCTGAGGGGACGCTACACCCATTTGGCCTATATGCTGCATATGTTACTGTATTATCGCTCTTTAAAGTACCAACAATAATGCCTGCCGGAAGAGCATCGGGATTATTTTCATCGATGGGACAGTCCCCGTCAATATCTTCATCTGACTCTGCTTTAGTCCAGTACACTACTATATTATAAGAAGCAGCATTAAGCTGAACTGTAGCCACACTGTTCCGGGAAACAAAAACCTCAAGCTCAGTTTCTTCGGCTGCAACTACATCAGCTTGAAAATCACCAATTCTAATAGCTGGTCTGTCTTCAACATCTTCTCCATACGTACCGATAATCTCATTTATATTATTGTTATATAAAAGTTCTTCAATGCCAGCCTCAGCTATGCCAAACGCTTCCTCGCTCCCTTCTTCAGTCAGGGTTATTGACGTATCAGAAAGGGTGTTAAGAAAGATACTTAAGGCGATTGTCAGGCCCACAATCATAGTTAATAGTACGACTAACACTACCTGACCTGAATTGGAACAAAAGGTATTCATATTTTTATTTAATATTCCTCATAACAGCACATGTGGTAAAGGTATCTTCTGAACTTGAGTCATTAGGGTTTTTTAAAACCAGTTCTAAATCAAAACTGTAAGTCCCCCTATTATTTTTATAGCACGAAAGCGAGCAGTTTTGTATGCTTAAATTTGGACCAGTAGAGATTAGGTTTTGGTCATCAATCGAAAGAGTTCCTGGAATACAAACAATAGTTGTCTCCACTGTACTGTCTTCTGAATGGCTCTTTTCTTTTAAGGTGATTGTAGCTTGAGGGCTCCCATTACAAATAGTATCTGCACCAATTACCTCCAAAGCACCTGTCAGCTTCCGGTTGATAACAGAAACCGCACTTCCACCTTCCTGACGGATTGACAGGATTGTTTCTGTTTTCTGGTTGTTTCTCAGAATCATCATGAGAAGGGTAGTTGAACCGCCAATAACCATAGCAAACATGCCGATTACCACTAATATTTCAATAAGAGTAAAACCTTTACTGATTGCCGGTTGCGGTGTTGTTTTTACTGCCATTTTGATAAGTAGGTTTGCTGGGTAACAGTATGGTCTCCTTTAACGTCTATCCAGGAAACTTCAACCACTACATGAACAATGGGTCTGGGATTACCAAGTGTATCCTGTAAAACTGTTTTTAATATCTTCCTTGTAAAATTTCCGTCAATATCGTTTTCTTCTTCTAGGGAATCAATTGCAAAATCGTTCCATGTCTTTGTATCCCTTTCTTTTCTGGCTTGTTCTATTCCTTCTTTTGCCAGAATAACTGCTTTTTTTCTCAAAAGTGATAACTGGGAAAGCTGGATGGACTTGGTAGCCAGAAGGGCTGCGGCAGTCAGAACTATAACCATAATCGTCATCCCAACAAGAAGCTCAATCAGACTTTGGCCGGAACTTGAAGCAGTATGGGCAGTTTTGTTCATTTTAGTACGTAACCGTGATTTCACCTGTTTGAGTGACAGTTATAGTAGCATCTTTTGTAGTGCCTGGTATCTGTATCATAATAGATTCCTCAGCATCCGCTCCTCTAGTGACTGAAGAAAAAAGCACAGAACCTGATGAAGTTAACTGTACCCCTTTATCTAAGGATACAGTCTTTGTTGCAGATTGCTGAATATTATTACAATGAGGGTGCAGCGAAAATGAGGTAGTACTGTAAGCAAACTCCACTCCATTAAAGGGGGTACAACCAGGGTTTGGTTTTTTTCCAAAAAAGGCGCTCTCCCTGGCCTCATACAGACCTGAGCGTACTTGTTTAACTGTTTTTTTGAGCAACTGATCCTCTTGAATCTCGGAAAACGCCATCATACCTAGACCGGTTAAAGTACCAATAATTGTCATTACAACCAGGAGTTCGATGAGGGAGAAACCGGACTTTAGAGGCAGGCTCATATAATTACCTCAGTTAGGGGTTTTTTACACAGTATGCATTAAGCTCTCCGCAGGACGCACAACCTGTCCCTGATCCTGGATCTATCTCCAAACAGGCCGTTAGTGTGTATTGCAGAGGGTTTGTCCTGTTATAAATGTATGGACTCTCTTCGTCAGGATTACTTGGATCACAGGGAATATTCGTCATATAGATATTAGGTCCGTTTGAAATTTCGGTTCCTTCGCCACAGTCAGCTAAATCTAATGTATCTGGGTATACCCCTTCATCTGCTCTATAAAGCTCTAAGGCGCCTCGTATAGCCTCCAGATCCGCTTTTCTTCGGGAATCACGGGCTTTTTTTGTAAAACTGCTGTAGTTAGTTAATCCCACAGCAGTCAGAATTGTGATAATCGTCACTACAACCAAAAGCTCTATTAAGGTAAAACCTTTGGTTTTATTAGAGAGAGTAGGGAAGTGAAAAAAAATTTTCATAGGTTTATATATTTTTGATCTAGAAAGATCCAAAACATAGAGTTAATTACTGACTGCTTTTCATACAAAAGTAGGGACGGTCATCCAGATCTCCACTGTCTACAAAAGTGCAGTTAAAGTCTTCAGAATTTCCAGGATCAGCTTCTAATCTATGTGTACAAAGGCAGTAAGATTTTTCAGTGGGGTCGTAAGCATAATGATAGTTGTAGTTTGAATCATCATCTGAAGTATTACTTGTAGGAACAGTTCCTCCTGAAAAGTATGAAGGATCATTTCCTTCCAACTCCTCGGGAAATTCTTCAGTATTAGGATATTTACCGTTTATTGAGTAGTACATTTCTAATGCTTTATGTATTTCTGAAACTTCTGATTTAGCCTGCCCGTCCCTGGCACGCTTAATTGATTTTGTATATGCTCCAGAACCTATAGTTGCCAAAATACCTACTATGGTAACAGAAATCAAAAGCTCAACCAGCGTAAACCCTCTGGAAAAAGATTTGAACAGCATACTTTTTAGCCTCTATACCTCTTAGCTAAAAATCTTTAGCCAACAGGCAAGAGGTTTAGTTAGAATCCTAAACCCCGAACGTACAACCCCCATAAATACTCGCCTAAAACCTTGGCAATCAGCATCCCTCCTAACAGAAACGGTCCAAACGGCAGAGCTGACTTTAGGGTTTTTCTTTTAAGTACAATCAGTATGACACCGGCAACCGCACCAGTCAAGAATGCCATAAACATGGCAACCAAAACCCACTGCCACCAGCCCAAAACCACACCTATAAAAAATGCCAACTTCACATCGCCAAATCCAATACCCTTCCCCTGGGTAATAAGATACAGGAATAGAAAAAAGGCAAAGAGAACTACGCCGGTTAGCAGAAACTCCCATCTACCCGTTATAAACAGACGGGCAACTGCTGCTACCGAGCCAGCAATAATGAGAGAGTCGGGTAAGATACCGGATTTAATATCAATAATTGCCAGAACAATACTTAAAGAAAAGATAAATAGCCAGAACCCTAAAACCCCTAAGCTGAAAACCCCTTCCATTTGCCTGAAAAAACTCAAACGCTGGATTAGCCAGTAAACCCAGACAAACTCTAAAGCCGTAAAAAGCTCGATAAGAGGATAGCTAATATTAATTTTTTTACCGCAATGACAGCACTTTCCCCGCAATAACACAAAAGAGAGAAGAGGAATGTTTTCATACCAGGAAAGTTCTTTTTTGCAGTGGTCACAAAACGACCGACCTAAAACCCAGGGAGGCAGCCATGAGACCGGAGAGCTACTAACTTCCTCTTCGTCTCGGGTCTCGCGGTACACTACGACACTCAAAAAGCTGCCAACTACCATACCGAATACAAACAAAAATAAATACTCAACCATACTGTTAGTATGGTAACAGATTACGCTCTGTTATTCGAGTAGGTCTAGCTACTTTTCGGGTAATCCTTGTAATGATACTGTTCGAGCGAGCGTAGTGAGTCGGGAACTAATTACACTTCTCGACTTCGCTCGAAGCGTAAAACCTACTTCTCCATGAGGTCGAAGAGTAATGCCGGCTTCTCGACAAGCTCGAAGCATAACCCCACTACTGTTCGAGTAAACGAAGTACGTCGAGAACTAACGGAAAAAATTCCCCGCAAGCTCGAAGGGTAATAACTGATTCCCAACGAACTCAGCATATACTTACCACTCACTTTTCCACTCTCCGCTAATTAACTTCATTTTCTTTTTTCTACTCCAATCTTTAATTTGCCTTTCTCTTTTTCTAGCTCTTTCAAGATTGGTGTATTCTTCAAAATATACTAGCTTTTTAAATCCGTGTTTTCTAGTGTATTCAGAACCCTGTCCAGATACATGCTGTTCCATTCTATTAGAAATACACCAGGTACAACCCGTGTAGAATGTTCTATCTAGGCATTCAATAATATACACAAACCATTTCCAGTCCGACATATTTTTATAATACTGTATGTAGTATTACTGTTCGAGTGGAGCAAAAAGTGTTACAGTTCGAGAGAGCGTAGCGAGTCGAGAACTAGCATAGAACACTTCTCGACAAGCTCGAAGGATAATCTGTCCCTACAAGATCCCCTCATACAAAAATCCCACACACAAGGTGTGGGATTTTCAAAGTCAAGCAAATCTACGTTTACTCTTCAGGAATACAAACAAAACACCACTGCTCAGGGTCGTCACTTGCCCAAGTTGGTTCAGTTTTAAAATGGTTGGCGCAGGTGTCAACTGTATCATCTGTAGGCTCATAGTGACCATCATCATCATCATCTGCTACGGTAATGAACTTTAAGCCCATCTCAGGCTGGTTCCAAGTATTTCTAGTTGCTTTAGAAGATGGCACAAAACATACTGTAATAGAAGGATCGTTTTCCGGCTTAATAATAAACATTTCATCTTCAGGAATTGTATGATCATTACGAAAAGCCCTTCTTTTGGCAAACTGTGGCTTTAATTCTTCTCCTTTGATAAGTAATCCATAATCACCAGTAGAATCAATGCTACAACCATCTCCTGTAGCATTGAACCCTGAGGCAGTTGTTAAACCTCCGCTATCTGCTCCACAAATACCAACACCTATCATATCCACTCTACCAAGAAATGAGTCATTCACTGAGGGTACTGCATTACTAAAGTCGGGACTGTTCCATGGAAATGTCTGTGTTGAAGCGTAGTATCTTTCAAGAGCCGAAAGAATTTGGTTTGCATCAGCTCTTCTGCCTGCATCACGAGTTTTATTGATCTGCTCCAAGGGGTTAAGTGCCGATAGCACAGCTACAGACAAGATCCCAATGAGTGTAACTACAATCAGAAGTTCAATAAGTGTAAACCCTGAGGATTTTTTTTGGACAGTCATAGGCAGAATATTAAATGTCACAAGTCACTTAAGACCTGTGGATTTAACAAAATAATTTTATAGCTTGCTTTTTTAGTATGCACTAATTAAAACTGTGATGTCAAGTTGTATATCGGCACAATAATGGAAATAACCATGATTCCCACTCCGATACCTAAAACTATGATCATAGCCGGCTCGATAGCGCTGGTTAGAGCCTTCAGGGCTAGTAGTGAGTCTTTGGTAAACTGCTGGGCAATCCTGTCAAGCATATCATCGAGTTTGCCGGTTTCTTCGCCAACATTAATCATCTGCACTACCATTTCCGGGAAAACCCCTTCCTGGGCAAAACTGACTGCCAGTGTCATCCCTTTTTCCACATTTTTAGCTGAAGAAAGAATGGAGTGTTCATACATGTAGTTGTCTGCCGCTAGTGCTACAACATTTAAAGACTCAACAATTGAAACTCCTGACTTTACCAGAAGCGCTAAGGTTCTAATTATGTTTGCTGAGATAATTTTATGCTGCAGTTCACCTAAATAGGGGATTTTGAGAATATACTCATCAATCTTTCTTTTCCCTTCTTCAGTACGTAAAAGAGAGATAAGGAAGCCTATACCTGCAACTAATCCAATTAGGAAAATATACCATTTGCTCCGTATAAACTCAGCAGTTCCAAGCACAATCTCTGTCATAAGAGGCAACTCTGCTTCAAATTCATCATATAAAGAAGAAATTTTCGGAATTACATAAAAAACCATAATTATGGCCACAACTACCATAGCCATCATGACTATGGCAGGGTAGAGCATAGAGGCCTTGACTTTGGCTTTGAAATCCCGATCACGTTCCAAGTTTATTGCTAACCGGTTTAGAACCTCATCCAGTACCCCTGCCATCTCTCCTGCTTTAACCAGAGCTAAATAAATCGGGGAAAAAAAACTGGGATGCTTTGATAGAGCTTTATACAAACTGTCTCCACCTTCAACTGAACTACTGACATCATCAATTACTTCAGCCATAGCCGGCCTGGCGCGTTTTCGAAGAAGCTGTAAGGCATTTACAATCGGCAAACCCGAACCTATCATTGTGGCCAACTGCCGGGTAAAGATAACGATATCATCACCATTAACCCCAAAAAATTTAACCAAAAGGCGGTAATTAAAGCTTTTTTTCTGGTCTTTAATTTCAACCACCAAAAGCTTCTTTTCCCGCAAAAGTTTTACGGCCGATTCCTGGTCTTTGGCTTCAATTAATCCCTGAACTTTGGTGCCGTCATTTTTAACTGCCTTATATTCGAAATGCAACATACTGATTGGTAGGTATAAATCAGATACTACAACTTTTAGTGTATAGTTTCTGATTTAGGTATTAGTTTGCTTTTAATGCTCGCATTAATTCGTTCGGCCGCAAACTCCACATCTGAGCTACTTCAGCAGAAAGAATTCCCTTATTGATGAGCTCTATCATTGAGTCCTCAAGCGGTTTCATGCCAGCTTCTTTGGATGTCTGGATAATATTATCAATAAGGTGCGTTTTCCCTTCTCTAATGTTGGTTTTCACCGCAGAGGTACCAAGTAAAATTTCCAGAACAGGTACACGGCCGCCATTAATAGCAGGGAGCAGACGTTGAGACAAAACTGCTTCTAAAGCGTTAGCAAGCTGCATTCTGATCTGGTTTTGCTGGTGTGCAGGAAAGACATCAACAATACGGTCAATCGTTTGTGAAGCTGAATTAGTGTGAAGAGTCGCAAACACAAGGTGTCCGGTTTCAGCAATAGTTAACGCTGAAGAGATTGTTTCGTAGTCACGCATTTCACCGATAAGCACCACATCAGGGTCTTCACGCAGAACACTCTTAAGAGCCGCTTTCCAGGAGTGACTGTCCTGGCCAATTTCTCTCTGCGATACAATTGACTTTTTGTTTTCGTAGGCATACTCGATCGGATCTTCAATAGTTACAATATGCTCAAATCTGGAATTGTTAATTTCTTCAATCATCGCCGCCAGAGTAGATGACTTACCATGTCCGGTAGGGCCTGTCACTAGTACTAAACCAGACTTCAAAGAGGCTAGGTTGTAACAAATTTTTGGCAGATGAAGTTCTTCAATTGACCGTATTCTTGAGGGAATAAGACGGAGAGCAGCAGACATAGCTCCACGCTGAATATAGGCGTTTACCCTGAAGCGAGCCTGCTTACCCAGCGCTAACGAGAAGTCAATCTCTTTGTTTTGAACAAAAAATTCCTTTTGCGTCTGGGTTAACATTTGTGGTACAAGGGTTTGAAGCATTTCAGCGGTAAGAACTTCCGTGCCGGGAATAGGTTTTAAAGTTCCATCCACCCTTACCATAGGATAGGCCCCAGCCACCAGATGAAGATCGGAGGAGTTTAACTCAAGGGTTTGCTGCAAAAGGTGTTTAATATCCATATCTTTTTGTGTCATTGTTTGAAACTATCAAAAGAGATAATCTAAAATCAGCTTCTGTTTGCTTCACTAAATGACATTTTATTAAAAGTAACTGCGTTATCAAAATTTCTAAGTTTTCGCTACACGCATCACTTCTTCTATAGTAGTGATTCCTTCCAAAACTTTCAAATAGCCGTCAAGTTCCATAGTAATCATGCCGTTTTCGATTGCTGCTTTTTCAATATCCGAACTCGGAGCGTGACTAACAGTAAGCATGCCGATTTTTTCAGTTACTGGCATAACCTCAAAAATACCAACTCTGCCTGAATAACCCGTATCATTGCACTGAGAGCAACGTCTTCCCCTGTAAAGTTGAAGGTTGGGGGTATCGTAGTTTTTAAAAAGTGGTCCCAACGATCTACGCATAGATTCAACAATTTCTTTCGGTGGGGTAAAACTCTCTTTGCAGTGAGGACAGATCTTCCTAACAACACGCTGACCAACAATACAGTTGATAGCTGAGGCCAGAAGGAAAGGTTCAACTTCCATATCAATAAGCCTGGGTAAAGCTCCTGCGGCTGAATTTGTATGGAGAGTACTGAACACCAAATGCCCTGTCAGAGAAGCTTGAATAGCCAACTCAGCTGTCTCACTGTCACGGATCTCTCCAACCATAATAATGTTGGGATCCTGCCGCAAAATTGATCTAAGCCCTGAAGCAAACGTAAGTCCGGCAACTGGGTTTATCTGCACCTGGTTTACTCCTTCCATTTCATACTCAACCGGGTCTTCAAGAGTAATAATATTTACCTTGGATGAGTTAATGCTATGTAGAAGGGAGTAGAGAGTCGTGGTCTTTCCTGAGCCTGTTGGTCCAGTTATTAAGATGACTCCATGAGGGATATGGCTAGCTTCCTCCAGATTTTTAAGCGCCCGGCCGCGCAGTCCAAGCTCAGCTAATGTGGGAACAGTGCCGCTTTTTTTTAGAAGACGCATAACAATCTTCTCACCATTAGTTGAAGGTAAGGAGGAAACACGCAAGTCAACTTCATCTTTATCAGCCCTGAAGGTAAACCGTCCATCCTGAGGAATACGTTTTTCATCAATCTTCATTCCGGCTAAAATTTTTATACGGGAAATCACTGCATCATGCACATTCTTAGGAAGAACCAATTTTTCATGCAAGATACCATCTATACGGTAGCGTACTCGGGTTTTATCTTCCATAGGCTCAATATGGATATCTGAAGACAGTGACTTCATAGCAAAGCTTAGAAGAGTGGTAACAATTTTTGCAATTGGAGCTTCACGAATAACATTACTAATTGATTGAGCGTCAATAACTCTGGTATTACTCTGGTTAACTTCTCGCACAGCCGCATCTACTTCTGTTGACAAACCCTGGGAATATTTTTCCGCAATGGCAGTTTTAATATCTTCAGCAACTCCAAAAGCCGGGACTACCTGACACTTTGACTTATTCTCCAGAAAGTCCAGAGTAGCAATGTCCACCGGATTCTCCATGGCCACAAAAAGCTTTTTTTCTGCCGGGTTATAATCATAGGGGAAAACTACAAAACGTTGAGCAACAGTCTGGGGAATAAGCGTAAGCGCCTGAGGATTGGAGCCGGTTTGACGGATATCAACAAATGGAATTTGATAGTACTCTGACTTGGCTAAAACTAGATTACGAGGATCAACCAAACCTCTATCAAGGATTATTGCCTCTTGGTCTTTGCCGGTATTAACTTGTTCAGTCTTAATAAGGTCATAGACCTGCTGGTTAATTACCTGCTTTTTAAGCAGGATATCGGCAATTGTCTGGTTAGCAATATTTTGGGCAGGTTGGTCGGGCATAATAAACTCTCTCGTTACAAACCAAGAGCTAGCTTCATTATCCTTTTTTCCATGGTATTATGTCAACACATACTCACCCTTAATTTACAGCAAACATTACTCATGCACAGTTTTATTTTAAACCAGTTTGAACCTCAGGAAGCTTTGGAAAAAATAATCGAGTTAACCCAACTTCCGTTATATCCAAAAGATTTTGGGATTCATCCTGACATTATCATAATTAATCCTAAAATTAATGAAAAAACCACCTCTAAAAAAGCTTCAATAAAAATCGAAACGGTTAGAAATTTACAAACCTTGCTTTCAAAAAGGCCACTAAGACTTCCTTTGCAGATAGCCGTAATTTGGAACGCAGACACTTTAACCTTGGCCGCTCAACAATCGTTTTTAAAGCTACTTGAAGAACCTCAGCAGCAAACAAACATTTTCCTTATCACTAATAATTTTAAAAGTCTTTTGCCAACTATTCAGTCCCGTTGCCAAATAATTAGCGCCATCAAAACACAGTCCTTAAACCCGCTAGACAAATCCATCAGTAAAGAACTGGAAAAACTCAGTCAAATGGGGCCAATTAAGCGCATGGAGGTATTTGAACAGTATGCAGTTAACAGAGAAAAATCTCTCGAATGGCTCGAAAACACAATAAGAAATCTGCGCCTAAAAATGGTAGAATGTAGGGTACAGGGTACACAAAAAAGTTTGGTATTTATCCTCAAAAATGCTCAGATTGCATATAATGATATTAAACGCAGTATCAATATAAAGTTGAGTTTAGACAATCTAGCTATCACTTGGGATAAGCGTATAGCAAGGCTTGACGCACGTACCGCTTAATTGTATCCTTCGAATAGGTAAACGTTGCGTTTTTAGTTATTTTCAAACCATTCAATCCTGCCTAAGGATAGTTTTTTTATTGTTTAAAGAAATTAGAGATTATGTCAACACAAGAATCATACACAGCAAAAAATATTCAGGTACTTGAGGGTTTGGAACCAGTGCGTAAACGGCCGGGTATGTATATCGGCTCTACTGATGAACGAGGTCTTCATCATCTTCTTTCAGAAATCGTCGATAACTCTTTAGACGAAGCTATTGCCGGCTACGCTAAAAATGTCTATGTTCACATTTTAAAAGAGGGTGGAGTAGTGGTTTCCGATGATGGTCGCGGTATCCCTGTTGATATACATGCTAAAACCGGAGTTTCTGCCTTAGAATTGGCTATGACTAAGCTTCATGCCGGAGCCAAGTTTGACTCCCGAGCTTATCAGGCATCAGGAGGACTGCATGGTATCGGAGCCTCAGCTGTTAACGCATTATCAAGCTACACAAGGATAGAGGTCCGCAGAGACAGTAAGATTTATATGCAAGACTACAGTATTGGGGTTCCTAAGAAACAAGTATCACTCCTTTCTGAAAAGGAAGCTGAAACCTCACTTTCAAAAACCTATGTTCCACATTTAACTACGGGTACAACAACATTTTTTAACCCTGATCCCACCATTTTTTCAGTTCTTAAGTTCTCTTGGGAAAAAGTTGAGAACATGCTGAGAGAGCGTGCCTACCTCATGGCAGGGGTACGGATTCACTTATATGATGAAAGAAATGACAAAGAAAGCCATTTTTACTTTGAGGGCGGTATTAAATCCTTAGTAAAGTTCTTAAATAAAAACAAAAAGGTATTAACAGAGCCGGTCTATGCTTCGGGTCAGGTCGATGGCAAAATCCCGATAGGAGTTGAAGTTGCCATGCAATATACTGATAGCTTTAACGAGAAGATTCAATCATTCACTAATGTCATTAATACTCCTGACGGCGGAACCCATGTAACCGGTTTTAGAATGGCTTTAACCCGTGCCCTTAAAGACTATATGAAAAATAACGATATGAACGGAAAAGAAGGCAAGGATGAAATCACCGGTGACGATATTAAGGAGGGCTTGACTGCCGTAGTTTTTGTAAAGATGCCTGCTTCAGACATTCAGTTTGAGTCTCAAACTAAAACAAAACTAAACAACATGGAGGCCCAACAAGCCGTTTATTCGGTTGTCAAAGATGCTTTAGATGTTTACTTTGAAGAGCACCCATCTGAAGTAAAGAAGATTATTGAAAGAATTGAACTGGCTGCTAAAGCTAGACTGGCAGCTAGAGCCGCCAGGGATGCAGTGGTTAGAAAAGGTGCTTTGGAAGGTATGACGCTGCCGGGAAAACTAGCGGACTGCCAAACCAAGGACCCTTCTAAATCGGAACTATTCATTGTTGAGGGAGATTCAGCCGGAGGGAGCGCCAAACAGGGTAGGGACCGTGCTAACCAGGCCATTCTGCCCCTGGGTGGAAAAATCCTAAACACTGAAAGAGCACGACTTGACAGGATCGTTAAATTTGAAGAATTGAAAGCACTGATTATCGCTATGGGCATGGGTATTGGCGATACCCTAGATATTGACAAAGCCCGCTATCACCGGATTATCATCATGTGCGACGCTGATGTTGATGGTGAGCACATTGCTACACTTTTGCTGACCTTTTTTTATAGACATTTAAGGCCGATTATTGAAAAAGGATATCTTTATATTGCTCTACCGCCCCTTTATAAAGTTCAGTGCGGCAAGATTATTCAATACGTTTACTCAGAAAATGAACTAAAAGAGCAAGTACAGAAACTTAAGATTGAGAATCCTAAAAACAACATCGGCATACAACGTTACAAAGGATTGGGAGAAATGAATCCTGAACAGCTGTGGGAAACAACTATGAATCCAAAAACCCGTCTTCTTAAGCAAGTTTCAATAGAGGACGCAGAGGGAGCAGATGCAGTATTTAGCATGCTTATGGGAAGTGAAGTCCCTCCAAGGAAACGCTTTATCCAGACACATGCCAAACTGGCAACCTTAGATATCTAATTTCATTATAATTTAGGGCCCACAAAGCCCAAGGAGGTTTATGGCAGATCAAACCGTACATATCCAAATCGAAATTCCAGCTGATTCAGCTATCAAGTATGAAGTTGATGAAGCAAACGGTAGAATTTACGTTGACAGGTTCCTACCAACCCCAATGGCCTATCCCGAAAACTATGGCCTTATTGAGGGAACTCATGGTAAAGACGGTGATGCGTTAGATGCTTTAGTTCTAACTGCTAAACCCATGCTTCCAGGAACCTGGATTAAAGCCAAAGTAATCGGCATGCTGGAAATGGAGGATGAAGAAGGAATTGATTGTAAGCTTATTTGTGTTCCTGAAAAAACAAAGATTGATTACGCTTGCGGAGGCTGGGAAGATCTTTCAGACATCCCCCAGTACCGCCTGAACAGAATTAAGCACTTTTTTGAACACTATAAAGATCTTGAACCGGAAAAGTGGGTAAAGATCAATAAATTTGTTGGTAAAGAAGAAGCTTTAAAGGAACTGGAAGAGGGCAGACAGAAAGTAAAGTAATGGCAATTACAATAACTCAAGCCGGAAACAAAGACAGGGAAAGATTGCAGGAATTTTACAAAACAGGTGATAGGGATTTTGAAAAGAGTAGAGTAGAGGCGTATACCTCATTCGGCACTACACTTATAGCCCTGGATGAAGAAAATATTGTCGGAACTCTGCGCTGGCTGCCGCAACGAGAACTGGATAGTGGGGTGGCGGAAATCGGTGGAGTAAATGTTTTAGTTAACTATCAAAAACTCGGTGTGGGTTCAGAATTACTTAAAGAGGGAATTAAAAATGTTAAAAATTATTATAAAAACAGAGGTAAAAAAGCAAGAAAAGTATTTGTAATTGTAGAGAATAGCAACAAAGCTGCCCGAGTATTTTATTCAAAGTTTGGATTTAATAACATTGCAAAACTAAACAACTTGTTTTCAAATAACGAGGAGACAAGTTTTTATTGTTTAGATTTATAAAACTGTAAAAACATAGAGCATATGGCAGATCAGGAAAACGGCAATAACGAATCAGTACAACTGCAAGAACTGGGAAAGCAGACCCGGTACGGTACAGTAATTCCTACATCAATTACCCAGGAAATGGAAAAGTCTTATTTAGACTATGCTATGAGTGTTATTGTTTCCAGAGCTTTACCAGATGTAAGAGACGGACTAAAACCTGTTCACCGTCGTATCCTCTTTGCCATGAAAGAGCTGGGACTGACCTCAAAAGCCTCATACAAAAAGTCAGCTAGAATTGTGGGAGAGGTTTTAGGTAAGTACCACCCTCATGGAGATCAGGCTGTGTATCAAACTCTGGTAAGACTAGCCCAAGATTTCTCCATGCGCTATCCGCTAGTTGACGGCCAGGGTAACTTCGGTTCGGTTGATGGAGACAGCGCCGCCGCCATGAGATATACCGAGGCAAGACTAGCTAAAATTTCTGATGAACTATTGCTGGATCTGGACAAAGAAACGGTTAACTTTGTTGATAACTTCGATGGCTCTCAGCAAGAGCCTGAAGTTCTACCAGCAAAACTTCCTAATCTTCTCCTCATGGGATCGGATGGTATTGCTGTCGGTATGGCTACCAAAATCCCACCCCACAACTTGGGAGAGGTTATTGATGCTATTAATGAATTAATTAATAAAAGTACTACTCAAGAAACCAATGTTGATCCTAAAAATATTGAAAGTGTTGATCCAAATTCTTTAACCGGAGGCTTCCAGTCAACAGCCACAATCGAAGAGCTTATGAAGCATATCAAGGGACCTGATTTCCCAACAGGAGCCAACATTTTTAACCCTAAAGACATTAAAGAGGCATATTTGACAGGTAAAGGCAGAATTGTGGTTAGAGCTACAACCGAAATTGTTGAAAAAAATGGTAGAAATTACATTATTGTCTCCGAAATTCCGTACCAAGTTAACAAGGCAAAGCTGATTGTTGATATTGCCAGATTAGTCCGAGACAAAAAGATCATCGGCATTTCAGATATTAGGGATGAGTCTGACCGCAAAGGGATGCAGATTGTAATTGAGCTCAAAAAAGGTACCAGAGCTAAAGCTATTCTAAACAATCTTTATAAGCACACTGATTTACAGAATACATTCCCGGCAAATATGGTGGCTTTAGTTGACGGCACACCTCAACTTTGCAACTTAAAGATCATTCTTAACGAGTACACAAAGCATCGTCAGTTAGTTGTAGTCAGAAGAAGTCAGCATGAACTTAAAGCCGCCAAACTTCGAGCACATATTTTAGAAGGATTAAAAATTGCCCTCGACAATCTTGATGAGGTTATCAAAACTATTCGCGGTTCCAAAGATACAGACGATGCCAGAACAAACTTAATGACTAAGTTCGGCTTAACTGAAATCCAAGCTAACGCTATTTTGGATATGCAGCTGCGCAGATTATCAGCTCTTGAGAGACAAAAGATTGAGGATGAATATAAACAACTTATGCAAACAATTGAAGACTTAACCAGTCTTCTGCTCCATCCTAGAAAAATTTTGGATGTCATAGTCAAGGAACTCGCCGAGCTTAAAGAATTTTATGGAGATAAACGACGCACCAAGATTAAGGGTAGTCTTGAAAATATCTCTGAAGAGGACCTGGTACCTAACACTCCCGTACTAATTACTGTTACTAAGTCGGGGTACGTTAAACGCTCTCCAAGGTCAAGTTTCCGCACCCAAAGAAGAGGTGGTATGGGAGTTAGTAGTATGTCCACAAAGGCTGAAGATGAGATTGCCTTCTTAATTTCTGCAAACAACCATGATGAAGTTCTCTTCTTCACTAATAAAGGAAAAGTGTATAACGTCAAGGCTTTTGATATCCCCGAAGGATCGAGACAAGCTAAAGGACAGGCAGTGGTTAATCTTATTAATATTGATTCTAGCGAAACAGTCAGATCAATTATTGCTTTGCCGGAAATATCCAAAAATGCAGGCTACCTTGTTATGGCTACAAAAAAAGGGCTTATCAAAAAAACTTCCCTGGATAAGTTTGCCAAGATTAAGGTTAGCGGCTTAACCAGTATAAAACTGGATAAAAACGACCAGTTAATTGATGTTCAAACCACTTCGGGTGATGATGAGATTTTTATGATTTCCTACCATGGAAAAGCTATCCGCTTCTCAGAAAAAGACGTTAGGCCCATGGGCAGAGCAACTAAGGGAGTAAAAGGTATTGCTCTCAAGCCAGGTGATTATGTAGTTACAATGGAAACCTACCCTTCTAAAGAAAATCGTCCCGGGGATGGAAGAAAACGCTATTTCAGAGACCTGATGGTAGCAACAGAAAACGGAATTGGTAAGCGTACCCCAGTCAAACTCTTCCCTCTTCATAAAAGAGCCGGTGTAGGTGTAAAAATTGCCAAGCTTACCAGTAAAACCGGAAATATTGCAGCCGCAGAGATTGTTACCCCGGAAATTGAACAGATTGTAATTACTACCAAGAGAGCTCAAATTATCAAGTTGCCTCTGAAAAATATCAAACAGCTAGGCCGCAACACTCAGGGCATTATTTTAATACGCTTTAATAAGGATAGCGATTGCATTGCAGACATGACATGCATTGGTGGTGATGAAAGCGAAGAACAACCGCAGGAAAAACAGTAGTAGCAGTTTCCCTGCAAGTTCAGTCTTTATGAAACAGGAGGTTTACCTATGCTTGGTACACTCAAATTCCTCCTCTCCCTAGCCATCGTTCTAAGTCACGCCCATATTTATCTGAAAGTTCCGGGTTTTACCTGGTTTCACCATGGAGTAGCGGCGGTTATTGGTTTTTATATTCTTTCAGGTTATATTACAAAATTTACTCTCGATAAAAAGTACCACTACAATAATACAAAAATTTTCTATCTTGATAGATTTATCAGAATTTTCCCTCAATACTATTTTTACCTTATAGCTGCTTTTCTTTTTTTAATCGTTACCGGCTATATTCCGCTTCATATTACTTTATCAAATGTTGCAACTAACCTCTTAGTTTTCCCCATTAATCTTGACCACATTGTAAGTGTCAGTTTTTTTGAAAAATCATATGACGCCCTTATTCCACCTACCTGGTATCTGGGCACAGAACTTCAGTTTTATCTTTTGGCTCCGATACTTTTCCGATATCCAAAAATTAAAAATATCGCCTTGGGACTAGCTTTCATCACTTTTCTCCTGGCAGCCTTTGGAATCATTGATACTCGGCTTTACGGATCCCGCTTACTACCCACTGTACTTCTTTTTTACATTACCGGAGAAATCCTCTACAACCTCCATATTAAAAGACAGATAAGTTCCAACCGCCTCTACCTTATCATTTCTTGGGTAACCGCAGTGATCATTTTCTTATTTCTTAAAGACCAGGGGAAAATCCAATTGGCATACAATGGTCCAGTTCTTCTCGGTTATATCTTTCTAATGCCTTTAAGCTACCTGCTAATATCTTTATCAATCAGGTCAAAAGTTGATGATTTTTTAGGAAAAGTTTCATACGGAGTTTATCTAAACCATTTCCTCCTACTCTGGGTTTTTGACTATTTCAAATTCTTCCCGAATAGCCAATCTTTAAAAATCGCCTCTATCCTTATAGCTTCATGTACCTTAAGCTGTTTTAGCTACTGGCTGATTGAACAAAACTTAAGTTTTGTTAGAACAAAGATTAGAAAGCTGGCTGCAAAACATACCAAAGTCTAACAAAAATCTTCTTCTCACATTCATTCCACACTTTTGACAACATCCATTATTTAAAACTGGATTAAACTATAACTATGTATTACTTAATGTATAGAAGTGCTTATTTTGCCTCTCATAATACTTACCTCTATTACTATTGTCATTTTTAGCTGATAAATCAAGAGGAAATGGTTTAGAAGATGGTTTTAGTCGCTTTCATTCTGGCTATGGAACTTTTCATGGACTTTTTTGAGTTGCGCATTAGTGATGTGAGTATAAATTTGGGTAGTTGCAATATTTTTGTGCCCCAGCATTTCCTGAACGCTGCGAAGGTCGGCACCGTTAGTCAGCAAATCGGTAGCAAATGAATGCCTTAATGTATGGGTAGTTGCATCTACCGGAAGCCTGGCTCGCCGCACATACTTTTTAACAATTCTTTGTACAGTCCTAGAAGTTAGTCTCATTTTCTCCCCGTCATCATCTTCATCTTTTCCTCGAGAATACCGGATAAAAAGAGGCCGCCACATATCCTCTCGCTGGGATAGATACCTATCTACCCAACCAGCTGCCCGTTGGGATAAAAATACCACTCTGGGTCTACGCCCTTTACCGATAACACCAAACTCGCGGGTTTCAAGATTTACTTGGTCGCGATTAAGACTAGTTAATTCCGAGACACGCAAACCAGTTGAAAATAAAACTTCCAAAAGAGCTTTGTCTCTTAAACCAATTTCTGAAGAAATTTTTGGCTGGGACAGAAGTAATTCCACTTGGTCGCTATTCAAAAACTTAAGTGAGCGTGATTCTCCCTTCGGCAATTCAATTTTCTCAGGAGCTAACACTTTGTAATCCTGCTTAATAAGCCATTTCAAAAAAGACCGTAAGGCAATAATATAAAAACCCTGAGTTGTTCGCTTTAATGGCAGACCGTTTTCGTCGGTAAACCGGCTAAGAAATAGTCTATAAGACCTGATTGTAGGAAGATCAATATTTTCTATTGATATATCATCTTTTTTCTTATCGTAAATCCAGTCAGAGAAACGTTTGAGATAGATACGATAGTTACGAATAGTGAGAGGAGAGGAGTTCTTCTCAAGTTCTAAGTACTCGAGAAACTGCTGTATCAAATGTGTAATATTAGAGGTAGACATTTCTAGCACTCACCTTTTTAGGCTGACAGGATGAATAGTCATTTTTTTTTACTGTATCATCAATATTTTCTATCTCCTATTAAATAGGAGAGGGGATAGGGGAAAGTCCCAGATACTAATCTGTTAATTCCTGTAAAAAAGAATTATTTTTTCAACTAATTTTATTTACTAGTCGAAACACAATTTCGGGCTAACGGTTTTATTTAATAAAATACACTTTTGCGCTAATAATATTGTACGACATATAAAGAGCAAATTGCAATAAACACTACCACGTTTCTTAAGATAACTTAAACTGCAACCATGCTTAGCGAACCCTTCTGTTGTAAGCATCCAAAAAAATCTAAGTACATTGAAACAAAGCAGAAATCTTACAAACAATAGGGAAAAACAAATTAATATACGAGCAAAAGCTCAATTTTCATAGGTCTTAATATCTTAATTAGTTGATATATCAGTATATTAACTTGAGCATCAAATACATGACTTCATTAGAGCCATTCTAACGAACGAAAATTACTTAAATATACATTTATACTATGTAAAAAATAATCAAAACAGGGGAGAAATTAGTAATTGCCCATATTTTCGTAAGTAGCATTCAGGAAACCGAGATTTACGGGTTTTTGTACAAAAATTTTTAAATGATGCATAATTTTAAAGGGAGGTAAACGCTTTTTTCAAGATATGGACAGCAAATATTTAAAAATGTATAGGCAACGTATTGAAAACATTAAGTAACATTGTCTTACAAAAAGGCCCCTCCTCCGTTATTCTTGGCCCATGTCGCTTAAGTTATATTGTGCGACACTGTAAACAACATCCCTATTTTCTTTTTATATGTATAGAAAGAGTGGAGCTAACCCCTGCTTGCAATTAATTTGTATGTAAATATGTTTCTTTCTTTCCCTACTAATAGATATATACAGTGCTTTTTCTCCTGTCATAAGAAGCCTCTTAGTTTTTCCACATAGAAAAGTAGAGGCTATACTGGAAGATGGGGATCGAGAAAGGTAGTAATCGTACAAACTATATCATTACCTCTATTAGAATGGACGAATATTTTCCCAAAGGTAGCAACTTCATTAAGAAGGTGCTAAAAAATTGCAATACCTCTACTCTGTTTCCGTGAAAACCTATAATATTTCCGTGAAAATAACCCAGTATATTTACTATGGGATATATACTGGTGACATATTTCCCCTACTTCACCTCTG
Source organism: Patescibacteria group bacterium (assembly GCA_050942955.1). Lineage (GTDB taxonomy): Bacteria > Patescibacteriota > Microgenomatia > UBA1400 > UBA1449 > JBMNOG01. Next base: position 84,634 of record JBMNOG010000001.1, read on the forward strand.
TGTGCACAGGTTTTCTACCTCTACTCCTCTGTTACAATGAGTATTTATACCTAAGAAACCCACCAGTTGTCTCTGAGAAATATTATTTTTAGTATGTTAATATGAAACACTACTTCTCTTTCCTATTATATTATAGGATAATATAACGACTCCGCTCTGTTTACGTTTCTTTCTGAAAAAAGGTTACCAAAGCTGAAGAATTGTCTATTTCAGATAAATGCTCGCAACATTTCTTAATGCTTCTACCCACCCCATCTACTGGCAAAAAAAACAACTATCAAAACTATGATTCCTACCTGCACGTATTCACGGATTGTCTGTTTGAATAACCGACCCACCATTGCTTGCTGGGTAATTCCTAAGCCAACATAAAGAGCTGTAACTAAAAAGAGAGAGGCAATGATAATAGTTACCGGCCACATACTGATAAAAAAGGCTGCTTGTCCCAAAACCCAAGATAATGCTAACGCATAACTTACAATTTCCCGAGTTAACTCTTCTTTGAGATTTGCCGACCAAATTCCTTGAAGAATAATTGGAAAAGAAGCTCCAGTAACCAACAAAGCATTAAACCAAGGACTAAGACGAAACGAAAAAATGCTATCAAACAATAAGAAGGCAATTACTAAAGAGAAAACAAACCCTAAAGCCTGGGCAGCTCTAAGAAGCTGAATAGTTCTTAGAGCTGCTACAGAAAAGATATTCTCCGTAAGGAGCAATGCATACATACCTACAGCAAAAAGAACAAAAAGAACTAGTCTAATAAAAATTCTCTCAGGTAGAAGAAAGTAAAACAGATTTACTGAGGCAGTGAAAAGCGTAGGTAAGATAAGGATCATAAACCGAGCCGCTTTTCGCGCATCTTCTTTTAAACTCCATGCTGTTAAAACTGTAGTTAGAAGACTAAGAATACCGATTAATATGTAGTGATTGAGATCATGTAAAGACTGGGCTCCAAGTAATCCACCAGAAAGCAATAGAGAAATAAATACAAACTTTTTTCTTTTTGAAAAAGTGAATCCCTTAAACCTTCTTCGCATTGTGGTAGATGCTCTGAACATCATCATAGTCATCAATTATATCCAGAAACTTAGAAAAGTGTTCGTACTCTTTGTCAGCTAATTCAATTAAGGTATTCGGCACCATAGCTACATCGGCCTCTTGCACTTCAAGACCACTATTCGCAATTGCCTCAGCCACCGCGTGGGTATTGCTGGCATCTACTATTACCTGAAGTTGTCCATTGCCCATTTCTTTAAAATCATCAGCACCCATATCTATAAGTTCTAACTGCAACTCTTCCACATCTTTTCCCTGAGGAATCTTTAGAGTAATAAGACCTTTTCGATCAAAGAAATAGTTAGTAGAACCAATTGAACCAAGCACTCCACCATTTTTATCAAATAAACTTTTAATTTCAGAGTTAGTCCGGTTACGATTGTCTGTAACGCATTCAATCATCAAAGCCACTTTTCCAGGTCCAAAACCTTCATACATAACCTCTTCAAAAGATGCCCCCTCTACCCTGCCCGCACCGCGGTCAATTGCCCGCTGGATATTTTCCTTAGGCATATTGTAAAACTTAGCTTTCTCCACCATTAAACGCAATTTAGCATTAGTTTCTGGATCGTCGCCCCCACCTTCACGCACAGCAATAGCAATAGCTTTAGCATACCTGGAAAAGAGTTTGCCTCTTTTGGCATCTGCTACTCCTTTATCATGTTTGATAGTTGACCATTTTGAGTGACCTGACATATATCTAAATTAATTTATCTTTATAATACAATGTATTTTAACACTTTCCCCAAATTTTTCTTTCTGATTCTGACAACTGGAATTTCTAAAGTGTATGATATCACTCTTGACAAGATTAACCAAACTAAGTATTTTGTTCTACAATGACACTGTCCGCTTTAGCTATCCAAAAAGCACTTAATACTGAATGGGAAGAAGCTGTTACACTAAACGAACAGATCCTAGCTGAGGATCCCCAAAACATCGATGCCCTCAACAGACTTGCTCAAGCATACATCCATCTTAAAGAACTTGAAAAGGCTAATGATATCTATCAACAAGTACTAAGAATTGATCCTTTTAATCCTATTGCCCAACGCAATATAGTTAAACTCAAAACTCTTTCTGCAAAAGGGCTAACCTTGGAAATCACTCCTACTAAACCTTTCAACTTTATTGAGGAGCCTGGAAAAACAAAGATTATCTCTCTTGTCCGCTTGGGAGAACGCTTGGTACTTTCCAGTCTTCAACCTTGTTTAGCGCTTGACTTGCATGTCCGAAGTCAAGCGGTATGTCTTTACTACAAGAAAAGTTACGTTGGTAGACTCCCGGATGACATTGGGAAAAGACTGATCTGGTTATGTAAGCGAGACAATAAATATGCAGCTTTTGTTAAGTCTGTTGAAAAAGACCGAGTAAGCGTGTTCATTAAAGAAACGAAGCGAAGTTCTAAGAACAAAAACTACCACTCATTCACAAATAGTGACAAAAACTCTCAAGCAAGTTAGGGTACCTTCTCATTATTTTCTCCGATAGTACTTATTCCAAAAATCTTCACCAACAACTAAAACTACATCTGCTCTATCGTGAAGCCCACTCTTAGTTTCAATAGGTAAGCTAAAGTAGTTTGCAAACTTTTGTAAAGAAGCTGAACTCTCTAAAGAACGGACTGAGATAAAAGAATTGGTATAGGACTTTTGCGCTTGACGTACCCCAATAACATCAAATCCAGAATTAGCCACTATCCGCTTAACACTGTTTGCCAAGCCAAAATGGTTGGTGCCGTTGAATACTTCCCAGGTTAGATTTTGGTTTAAGAAACTAGGGTTAGCTAGTTCTCTCAGAATGACCTCGTCAAGGAGATTTAGGTCAGGAACATATACTTCACTACCATCTGGCAGGGTTTCAAGCTGAAAGGCTTTTGTATCAGCAAAACTAATCACCTCTACCCCATTGCTTCTTATATTTATCACATAAGAAAAAAGCCGTAAAAGATCCCAGGTAGTCAAGTTTGTTTTTGCACCACTGTAGAACGATTGCAAGACAAGTGTTTTAAGATCCCCTACTCTTCCATTTGCATCTGTAATGTATCCATCTGTAGTGCTTCCTAAAAACTGAGTCATACTAACAGCAAGAAATTTCCCAAAGTCAATATTCTCCTGTTTGGCTAACATCTTCACCTTGTCACTACGGTACTCTTCGTATCCGTAGGCAAGAGCAACCATCGCGTTGGGTGGCATAGTAAAAATTGTTACTTCCTCAAATTCAGGATTGATCTTGATGTACCCTAACGTATTCTCCTGCTCAAAAGCCAGAGTTAGTTGACTCTTACCATCCCAAATTGAGTGTTTCACTTCTTGCCAAAAATGGTACCCCAAAAAAAACGCCATAAGTACGATAAGTGGCAGAAGAAAACAGCCACCTTTTTCAGTTAGCCTTCTCCAGGTTTTAAAGTTTACCCGCTTTCTCGGTAGGGCCGCGGATTGCTTTCTCCTTTTTGTTCTTCGAGAGAAAAATGACATATTTCCATCATAACAAAAAATAACTAAAAGACTTTAATAAGTTTTTTTTACTAAACTCCAACTAGTCTTTTAACTTGAGGTATTTTATAGTAGTAAAAGAATGTTCTTTCTCGAAAATCTTTCACCAGAACAACAGGAACAAGCCCGTTCTAACCTGGAAAATGCAGGACTGCCTTCTTCCAGATACTACATACTTACTACTTTAGGAATCATTATTGCCACCTTTGGCCTTATTCTGAATAGTCCGGCCATTGTTATTGGAGCTATGCTGGTTGCCCCCTTAATGCTACCGATTCTACTTTTATCGTTATCTATAGTTACAGGGAGAACCAGGCTTCTTTTTAAAACTTTAGAGAGTCTCGTTAAAGGCATTGTTTTGTCCGTTATTATCTCTACGTTTATTACTCTTCTGGTGCCAATCTATGAAATCCCCTCAGAAGTTCTTGCTAGAGCACAGCCGGCAATCCTTGATATGTTTATTGCACTGGCAGCCGGAGCTGCTGCTATGTATGCCATGATTAAAAAGGACTCCGCGACTCTTCCGGGAGTAGCTGTTTCTGTTTCTCTTATGCCTCCTCTCTCTGCTTTGGGTATAGGACTGGCTATGAGAAATATCAGTATTGCTGCAGGTGCAGGTCTTCTATTTCTAACAAACTTAGTAGCTATTGTTTTTTCTGGAGCCATCATTCTACTTTTGTTTAAGTTTAAACCTTATGCAAAAACCAGAGAGGGAGTACTGAAACAAGGTGCTATTATTAATGTAGTTCTTATTGCTATCTTAAGCATTATCTTGACTTCTTCGTTTGTCAAAGTCTCTGCCACAGAGAAACAGAAACATGCTGTAAAAGACGAACTTTCACGCCAGCTTCAAGCACTAGAAAAAGGTGAACTTGAATCTTTTACAATTGAAAACAGACACGGGCAGCTGCAAATTTCTGCACGCATACTCTCATCAACCAACCTCACAGCTGAAGATATGGAAATACTAACTAATGCTTTGGCTTTTAGGTTAGAAAAGTCAGTAAACCTCCAGGCTACTGTCATTCCCATCCTTTTGGGAGGAAAGATTCTCCCTCCAAGTGAAGTAGAAAAGATCAGGCAGGAAAAACTTCTTAATCCTTCACTGGAAAATAAAGCGCCTTTGGCTTCGCTCTCAGCCCAACTTTATATGGCCCCAATGGAACCTATCACTACTGATGAGAAAGAGGCTACAAATGCTGCAGAAAGTATTGATGAGAAAGGGTTGTTTATTGCTACCCCATCATCTCAAAAAGCCGCCTCTTCATCAGCAGACACTTTTAGTGATACTATTAAGGTATATGAAGAAAAAGACTAATTACATAAGTAAAGATGCTGAATTTATCATTCTTCTACTACTGGGAATTTTTATATTGATAGCCACTACAGCCAGCGGTTTTTGGGCCAGTCACTCATTAGTCTCAAGAGAAAATAGAATTAAAAATCCTGAGATACTTTTTCAAACATTAGCACAACTGGAAACCGCTAATTAACTCTGTTTCACTAACCTTTCCCGTAACTGCTCGCACAATCTAATCATAAACCTGACATTGTGAATGCTGGACAAGCGGTAGTACAGTAATTCCTTTGATTTGAAAAGGTGGTTTAAGTAGCTGCGGCTGTATCCTGCTCTGCATGTTGCACAATCACAGTTTTCCATAATTGGCCCAGGGTCGTTCTTAAATTTGGCGTTACCTATCTGGAGTCTACCTTTAGTATTAAATTCAGAAACAAATCTAATTCTATCCGAAGAGGATTGATTGAAACTGCTACCTTCAAGGTATCCATGGTAAAGTGTCCCATTTCTAGCCAACCTCGTTGGAGCTACACAGTCAAAAATGTCAGCACCAGATAAAACCATATCTACAATATCCTGAGGATCCCGGCCAACCCCCATAGCATAAAATGGTTTGTCTTTGCTAATAACCTCCTTAACCCAGCCAATATGCTCTATTGTCTGATCCATATAGTACCCTACTGAAACTCCGCCAATAGCAATTCCCGGCAAATTCAGACTATTCACAAACTGTGCGCTTTCTTGACGCAAGTTTTTATAGTTACCTCCTTGGATAATACCAAAAAGTACTTGATTAGCAGTGGATTTCTGCCACTCTATCTTACACCGCTCAAGCCATCGGTGAGTTCTCTCCATAGCTGCGATAACATATTTTTTTTCTTTCATCGGCGTACACTCATCAAAAGCCATGATAATGTCAGCACCCAAAGCCCTTTGAATTTGCACCGATTTTTCAGGCGTTAACCGCAGTTTTTGTCCATCAAGGTGAGATTTAAAATTAACTCCTGCTTCATCAATTTTGGAAAGTTTCCCTGCTTCATCACCCAAACTAAAAACCTGAAATCCACCACTGTCTGTTAGAACCGGTCCTTTCCAGTTCATAAAACCATGAATGCCTCTCATCTTCTGAATCAAGTCTTCTCCGGGACGTAGATGTAGGTGGTAGGTGTTTCCTAGAATTATTTGCGCTTTTACTTCAGTTAAGTCTTCTGAGGAGAGAGCTTTAACCGTCCCCACCGTCCCCACCGGCATATACATAGGGGTTTTAACTATCCCATGAGAAGTCACCATCTCCCCTGCCCTAGCTTGAAAATTAGTTTGCTTAACCGTAAATGAAAAATCCATAACTTGGAATTGTATTATATTTTTATCAGTCTCTCTAAGGCTGAGGAAAGATCAGGAGACAGTTCTGCCTCAAACGCTACCCGCTTACATGTTTGGGGATGAGTAAAAGAGAGGTAGCGTGCGTGAAGAAATAACCTTGGGCACCAGGTTACGTCCTGCTGTAAACGTTTGCCAAGATACAAAGGATCAGAAACTAGCGGGTAACCTAAATGTGAGAGGTGAACTCGTATCTGATGAGTTCTTCCAGTTTTTAGCTTAAGGTTAAGAAAGGTAAATTCTTCATTGTCTTTTCCAAGATAGTACTGGTGAACTGTATATTCAGTCTTGGCCATTTTGCCGTCAACTGCTACAGTAAACCTTCTTCTGTTAAGAAGATTTCTTTTTAAAGGAAGATTGATGCTTCCTTTTTGGGGAATAACCTTCCCATGGACTAAAGCTACATACCTCTTTTCTGTCTCACGTGCCTTGAATTGGGCTTTGACTCCATGAAATGCCTTTGCAGTTTTTGCTAGTACCATTACCCCTGAAGTCTCTTTATCTAATCTATGAATCACCCCAGAACGCGCTAAAAATTCTTTTTCCTCCGGACTTAAAAAATTCGAACTGAACACGGAATATCTGCTTTCCATCCAGTCTTGAATCGTTTTCTCTTTAACACTTTCCGCCCTGTTTACCACTAAACCGGCAGGTTTGTTAACAATTAGAATCGACTCATCTTCGTAAAGTACAGAGATGTTAATCATGCGATTCTCTCATTAATTCGTTTTTAATCTCAAGTAAAACACCAAGGGTTATTATTGTATCAGCCAAATTAAACACCGGAAATGCTCCTGCGTGTATATAGTCAACTACACCTCCACGAAAAATACGATCAGCGATATTACTAAAACCCGCTGCAATAATTCCCACTAAAGCACAAGAAATATGGTTACCTCTAACAATAAAAAAAATTATTCCAACTATTCCGATTAAACTAATCCAAGGCGGCAAAAGCCCCCACATCCCGTTTTTATTCAGGACTACATATTGAGGAAAGTATCTCACTATCAGATATTTCAAACCCTGATCTAAAAGAATAACAGCAAAAAAAATGAGACTTGCCCTAGAAGTTTTATTCATGCTACTAAAGATTGGCTACATCTTTCCCTGCCCGGGCTCTTGAAAAGCGCCGCTCTCTGGCTCTGGGTTTCAGCTCTGCTATAGGAGGACGGATTGGTTCGGGGCTTGTTTCTGATTTTGCAGTCGAAGTTTTTTTCTGAAACGGTAAACTGATTTTATTTCCTGCCTGAACCCAAAAACTAAGCCAGATATATAAAATGAAGAAAAACAGGAAAATTTGATATGAAGAAAAGATCCAGAAAACTGTGGTACGGATAGAAACATAATCTATAAGAAACTGCGAAACTGAAAAAATTGCCAAATATGTCAACCATAAAAAACCAGGATTAGCTTCTCCTCTATTGTTCTGATACCAGGAAAAAAGGCGGTAACGCTTATCTAACCACTTAATCAGAAAGTAAATAACAAGAAGAATCCCAATTTCATAGAGAGGTAGTGGGTGTCTTTTCCCTTCCAATCCAGGAAACTCTAATCCCCAAGGAAGTCCGGTCTGTTTACCAACATATGAGCCGTCCAGAAATTGTCCAATCAGAAGTAAAATTTGGGCTGAGATTAGTCCTAAAACAGAAATATCAGCAAATTCATAAAATTTCCATTTTCTTTTTTTTGCAAGTAAAAACAAAACGTACATCATCCCAATAAGAAAACCGAGCCAGGAAAACTGGTTTGAGTACGCCAGACTAAACCAGCGCGAGAGGTAAAACCTGAAATCAGGAAAGTTAAGGAAAATATGCAGGAGACGAGCACCGACTATGCCTCCAAAAAATGAGAGGAATATAACATCAAAAATGTCATCATCTTCGTAATGCTCCTCTTTGGCTCTGCGCCAAACAGAGAAACCACCGAAGAAAAATGCCAGTGTTAGAAACAAACCCAGGCTTGAAATGGTAATTGGGCCGATTGCAAGAATGACCGGAAACATAGCTGTTACTATAAAACTTTATTGTTTGATTATAGCCGATTTGACTCTTTTAACCAATAACGCATACAATAGCAAAGTGGCTGTTTGCATACAGTAATTACAAACATTTTTCAGATCTAATATGTTAATTACCCCTCATATTCTGGTTGGTATTTACCTGGCTTTCTACTTTCCCCCGCTTCTGGCTTTACCAACGGCTTTGGCAAGCCATTTTCTCTTTGACCAATTTTATCCTCACTGGAATCCCCATATTTACACAGAAATAAAAAAGTGCGGCCGCATCTCAACTAACTCTTTACTAGTTATCGGCATAGATGCTCTGCTAACTGCTTTAATTCTTTTTTGGATCTCCACCAACTTTTTGGATAACATAGCCTTTATGCTTACTGTAGTTGCTTGCGCTACTTTAGCTATCCTTCCGGATATTGTTACTATTCCATTCTTTTTCTTCAATTATCGGAATAAAACAATACTAAAGTGCATTACCTTCACTCATAAACACCAAGCTCAAGCCGGTCCAGTTTGGGGAATGGTCACCCAGGTAATCATTAGCCTGATTTGTCTCTGGCAAATCGCTTTGATGGTAAGCTGAGTTTACTTAGCCCTCTCAACATACTTCCGGTTTACAGTATCAATCCTAATCTTCTCGCCCTGTTTGATAAACAACGGCACTTTAACTTTAATTCCGCCAGTAACTGTAGCTGATTTGTACATGTTGGCCGCAGAGTTTCCTTTCACACCAGGATCACAGTCAGTAACTTCTAGAACTACTTTTGGAGGAATAACGATATTAATTGGCTTACCCTCCCAAAATAGAATGTCGTAAGTCTCACCATCCTGCATAAACTCTATTTCCTCCCCCATTTCCTGAACATCAAGCTCTACCTGTTCATAGGTTGTAGGATCCATAAAGTACAAAGCATCCCCTTCCCTATAGAGAAACTGCATCGGTTTTTTTGACAGATCTGCTTCCTCAAAGCGGTCTGAAGGGGAAAACACTACCTGAACTACATTGCCAGTCAAAAGTCCGCGAATTTTGAGCCGCACATCAGCAGAACCTCTTCCCATATGGGTATGTTTGTAGTCCAAAACTTTATACGGTTCATTGTTATATACAAAAACGCTGCCGCTTTTTAAATCAACTGCTTGGTACATATGTACCTCCTTTAACTAAACTTTTTGTTTCTACTAATTGTTTAATGAAAAACGCCGCAGGTGTTTTTCATCTCCGGCTCCTATTTATTTTACCACGGAGAAAAACATGGTTTTCTGGTAAAATATGTATGTTTTACGCCGAGGTGGCGGAATAGGTAGACGCGTAGCTTCGCCAGAAGCGAAGACCCTGATTTTTAACAAAAATCAAGGGCGCGTAAATAACTTTAACATAATACTGTTAATTGGTTTTTTGCCGAGGTGGCGGAATAGGTAGACGCGTAGGTCTCAAAAACCTATGAGGGTAATACCTCATGCGGGTTCGATTCCCGCCCTCGGCACCCCTATTGCCTAGTTGAATTATCTCAGCTATGAGCGAAGATGTTCTTCCGGGGATAATTCAGCATCACACAAAAGAATTAACTCAAGCAACTAAAGATTTAGATAAGCAAAACTAAACACTGCAGAATAAAATGCTTTGGGTTAATAGTTACAACTATTTTTTTAGCGCTCGTCCAAACAACCTTAGCTTTTACAGATTAGCTCAATATATATTTTTCCTCTCCTTTAATTTTTTTTGCAATGTAAATTTTGTATTCCTACTATTCAACCTTCTTTTCCATTCCGAAAAACTTAATTCTGTCACCTTTGAAGTAGAGGTCAACAGTTCTCAAAGCGCCGTTTCTATGTTTGGCTACCTTTAATTTGACATTCTCCATGTTTTCATCGTCAGGCCTGTAGAGGAACATAACCACATCCGCATCCTGTTCAATAGCGCCAGATTCTCGAAGGTCTGCCAATTGCGGTTCTTTCGTGCCTCTGGCTTCAACAGCTCTAGAAAGCTGTGATAGCGAGAGAACAGGAATCTTAAGTTCTCTAGCTAAATTCTTAAGAGACTGAGAGATTTCAGATACTTCCTGGACACGGCTTTCGTGCTTTTTATTGCTGACAGCCAGTTGCAAGTAGTCAACTACGATCATTTTTACATCATGTTCGATTTGTAGTCTTCGGGCTTTAGTCCTCATCTCAAGCAAAGTAATACCAGGTGTATCATCAATAAAAAGTGGGGCTTCAGCAAGTCTTCCCATAGCGTCAGAAATACGCATAAAATCCTCTTCTTTAAGGTTACCGGTTTTCAACCTCCAAGCATCAATGTCTGCCTCAGAAACCAGCAAGCGGTCAACCAGTTCTTCTTTACTCATTTCCAAAGAAAAAATCCCTACCGGCATCTTGGCATTTACTGCTACATGCTGAGCAATGTTCAAGGCAAATGCCGTCTTTCCCATACCCGGACGGGCAGCCAAAATGATTAAGTTACTTGCCTGCATGCCTGCCAGTGTGTCATCAAGATCCTTAAAACCAGTCGGAACTCCCCTCAACCCCCCGGCTTGTTTATGCAACTCATCCAATCTGTCAAAACTGTCTGCCAACGCATCGCGGATAGCAACAAAATTGTTAGCCAGGTGACGCTGACTGAGTGAAAAAATTGATCTTTCAGAGCTATCCAGCACATCGGCTGACTCTTTTCCGTCATCAAAAGCCATTTCTACAATCTCTGAGCCAATACGGATTAATTCACGTTTGTTAGAAAGATCTCTAATAATTTTGGCATATGTTTCGGAGTTAGCTGCCGTTGGAACTTTTTCCGCTAAAAGTGTTAAGTACTCTACTCCACCACACTTTTTCAGTTGTTTAGCTTTTTTCAACTCATCTGATAGGGTAACAATATCAATAGGATCACGCTCTTCAAAAAGCCTAAGCATTGCAGAATAAATCTCTTGGTGCTGTGAACTGTAAAAATGTTCAGGCTTAATCAGTGCGCTTATATTAATTATCGCGTCTCTATCTATAAGAATAGCTCCTAAAAGGGATTGTTCAACATCTTTGTTGTGCGGTGGTATACGAGGACCTGCCATAATTAATAGGTATACTATTGTAAGTCTACTTTCAAATTAGCCTTATCTCCACTTCGTTCAATCTAAAGTTACTTCTTTCTATCTAGAACCATCAGCTCCATCTCATCAGGCAGACTTGTAGAAGAGAGCACCAACTTATCGGTACGCTTGGGTTCAAGCTCAAACTCTTGTAAGAATTGTTCTAAAGTAGCTAAGCCCTTGTATTTGTCACTTAGACCAGGCTGGCTATAATGCATAGGGATAACAATCCTTGAATCAATCTTTTTAATCACTTGGACTGCTTTTTCCGGATTGAGCGTGTGTAAACCGCCTACCGGTATCATTAGAACATCAACATTTTCCATTTCTTTAAGAAGTTTATCACTCAGCTCTGAATTAAGATCACCTAAGTGGCAGACAACCAAGTCTTCAGCAGTTATAGTATATATAGTATTTTTTTCACGAAGACTCTCATTAGAGTTATCAACAAAAGTTCTCATGCCACGAATCATCACTTCTTTTATTTCGTACTCTCCAGGGCCTTCAACAAAAAAACAATTAGGGTTTTTTATGCCCTCTTTATTATTGTGTTCCTCCTTATCCTGAGAAATGATAGTAATATCAGCAATGGTTTTCGGAAAATGTAGTCCTGTAGAAAACGCATACGGATCAGTCACAATAGTAGCGGTATTGGTTTTAATTCTAAAACTTGAAAGACCTAAATAAGAAATCTGCATATTGGTTTATCACAGTAATAACAGAGAACATTTAGCCATACAAATTTGCCCATGGCGGGCAATGCAACTACTTCTCTGCTTCTTACAATGACAATGTTTGACTATGAATCGCAAGCTCCCTTACATTATCAGATTTCTATTAGCTTGACAACAGAGAAAGCGGGTGTTAAAGTCTGCTTGGTATGCGCAAGGAAATATTTACTGCGATTATTGTTGGAATCCTGCTCGGTCTTGTCGTAACATACGGAATCTACATCGCTAACAGCACGCTTATTGAAAAAGCTCGAGGCATTAATCCTAAAACGACAACTATTCCTACGCCCACCCCTTCCCCTGAAGCTTCGGTGACACTAACACTCACCCAGCCTGAGAGCAACATTGTGGTTGATAAACCCACTATCGCTATTGAAGGCCGAACTATCCCTGAGGCAGTAATAACTATCGTTTCTGAAAATGATGAGGTTATCACCGAATCAGATGAAACAGGTTTCTTTTCCTATAAAATTGAACTGGTTAAAGGCGCTAACACTATTGAAGTAACTGCATCTGACGGGGTCAAACTCTCTGAGACTAAATCAATTGATTTAGTCTATAGTACTAATATTGAACTTAGTGAAGAGGAATAAAACAATATGAAAGCAAAGCTTTTTCTTATTACCCTTCTTAGTCTACTCTTTGTGTTTTCCGTTGTAGTTTCAGGTCAAGAAACCGAAGAAGCCACAGAAAGTGCTGTTAGCCAGGATGAGGTCAGGCAAAAACTGAAAGAGCGTTTAGAAAAAACGGTTCAGGAAGATGAAGATGGTGCAGCAACTAGTAGTTCAAGCACTTGGAGAGCTTATTTTGGTAACGTTTCTGAGGCAGCTTTAACTACCTTAAGTCTTACTACCAGTGATAAAAGAGATGTCCAAATTAAGATTGCTGAAGATTGTGAGCTCTCTTTCTATAAAAAAGGCAAAGGTAACTCTACACTGGAGGCAGAAAAGATTGAAACTGGCTGGTTTGCTATCGCCATGGGTACAGAAATGACTGAAGGTACTCTTACTGCCAAACGTATCTCATTTTCTGAGACAGTTACCCCTACTGTTAAGAAAAAAGTGTTAGTCGGCCGAATTAGTGAGATTGATGATGCCACTCTCAAACTGGATACCAGTCCAGATATCACTATTTCCATCCCAAAAACATATTCTATTCAGATTAAAGGTATACAGGAGGCAGAGATTGAAGATGTTAGTGTTAATGACAAAGCAGTATTAATTATTGAGATTGAAACTGTTAAGGATAAAAGGGGCAATGAAACGACAACGTACACTTTAAAATCTCTTTACAGCATTCCCAGTACTAGTAATCCCAGAGCTGCGGATAATGAGGTCACAGAAGCTTCACCTGCCGCTAATGCGGAAGATACCACTAATACAGAAACTGAAGAGGTTGAGGATTAACTTCCTACTTCAAGCGGTTAACTGCTGTTTCAATATCCATCATTTCCTGAGCACCGTTTTCCATGTTTTTGAGAGCAATCTTTCCTTGATTTACTTCCTCTTCTCCAATCACAATCACAAAAGGAATATTCTTTTGATTTGCTAATTTAAATTGCTGTCCCAGCTTATCAAAAGCCGGGTAAACCTCTGTACCAATTCCCGCTTCACGCAGTTTTCTGGCAACATTTAAAGCAGGTTTCTCACACTCCTGATTAAAGAGAGTGACTAAAACTTTTGCACCGCTCTTAACGACATCAATAAGCCCCATCTCATCAGCTGCCTCAACAATCCTATCAAATCCCAAACCTACTCCCACAGCCGACACATCTACCCCACTAAGTTGTTTAATAAGGTTGTCATATCTACCACCTCCACCCAGTGAGCCACTACCATACTCAGGAATAATGACCTCAAAAATCATACCGGTATAGTAATCCAACCCTCTTGCTAATTCTGGGGTAAATCGCAAAGATTCTTCCGGAACACCTAAAGCCACAGCTTTACTTATAATCTCCTGAAGATTTTGCGATATCTGAACTTGTTTTACATCTTCTAGAATTTTTGAAGCTACTTCCCTATCAAGGCCTTTAGTTACTAACTCATCAAGTACCGATTCTTTGCTGTTTTTGCCCAGTTTATCCAGAGTTTGAGTTATTGAGGTTAAACTAACTCTGTCTGAAATATAGGGCTTCAAGGTTGCAAACAGTACCTGTCTGTCATTCATCTTCAAAACAACTTGAGAAAAGCCGATACTTTTAAAAGTAGCATACGTGCAAGCTAAAATTTCTGCATCAGCTAAAGGTGAAGTGCTCCCAAAAATGTCAATGTCGCACTGGGTGAACTCACGAAATCTTCCTTTTTGAGGCTTGTCAGCTCGGTAAACACTCTGTATCTGGTAACGCCGAAAATACTTAGGTAGCTCGTACTGATACTGAGCCAAAACCCTGGCAGTAGGCACAGTTTGGTCGTAACGAAGGGCTACTTCCCTGCCTCCCCTATCTTCAAAGCGATAAACTAACTTATCAGCTTCCTCACCATACTTACCCAAAAGGAGTGAGGCATATTCCAGAGCTGGAGTCTCAAGCGGTACAAAGCCATAATTTTTGAAAACTTCAACAATTTTTTGAGCAATAAAATCTCGCTTGCGTTTTTCGCCCGGCAAGTAATCCCGAAAACCTTTAAGTGTTTGTATATTTTGGTTGTTTCCCATAATGGGTTTATTGTAAAGGGTATTAGGCAAAAAATAAACTTCACTTCCAAAGACTAAAAATCCTATTTTTCTCCAAGAGCGAAAACAGTTGTTGCACCCCAAATCATCTTTAATATCGACAAAACTGCAACCGTAATTTATAACAAAAAAAATTATGTTTACGTGCGTTCCAAACGACCATATTTCTCCCTTTTTCAATTGCCAATTTTCTGTTATAATTCCCCAGTATGAAAGCTAAAATTCATCCTAACTATCGTCATGACGTAAAAGTCACTTGTGCTTGTGGCAACACCTTTACCACCGGTTCAGTGCTATCTGAAATTAATGTTGATATCTGCAGCGCTTGCCATCCTTTTTATACTGGGGAGATGAAGTTTGTAGACACACAGGGAAGAGTAGAACGCTTTAAGCAGAAAATGCAAAAGGGTTCAAAAAGCTATGTTTCTAAGAAGCAGCGCAAGCAAGCTAAGAAAGCCTCCGAAGAAAAAACTCAGGAAGTTAAAACCTTGAAAGAGATGATTCAGGATCAGCGAAAAGCTAAAGCTTCCTAGATAACACCATCTCATGTCATACTAAAAACTGATCTTCACAATGATTTTTCCTTAGAAAATAAGGGTGTTTTTGTCGTACAATATTTTAAAACTATGGATACTACTAACCTACCAGACTATCTCAAGCCTCAAGTTGAAGCTATTGATGCCAAAATCCAGGAGGCGCAGTCACTGCTTAAAGATCCTCTTATGGCAGAAATGGCTCATGAGGAAATCAAGCGCTTGGAAATGCAGAAAGAGGCTCTGGTCCAAACTGTTACAGGAAGCGAAGATGAAGGCGAAACTACTGAAAGCGGAGTTAATCCCAACGTTGCTATTGTCGAAATCAGGGGAGCTGCCGGAGGTGAAGAAGCCAAAATCTGGGCAACAGATCTTCTGAGAATGTATTTGCGCTTTGCGGAAAGAAACAGCTGGAAAATTAGTACTTTGGATGATTTAACCCTTAAAATTAAAGGGGGAGAAGCTTATACTCTTTTGCAATTTGAGTCAGGGGTGCATAGAGTGCAGCGTATTCCGATTACAGAGAAAAACGGCCGGATTCATACCTCAACTGCTACAGTGGCAATTTTACCTATCGTTCCTAAAACCCAGATCAAACTTAATCCAAGCGATCTTGAGTGGAGCTTCTCAAGAGCTGGAGGCCATGGTGGACAGAATGTTAACAAAGTTTCTACTGCTGTAAGGCTTCTTCACAAACCTACAGGTATTGTAGTTTCTTGCCGTCAGGAACGAACCCAAATGCAAAACCGGATAATTGCAGAAGACTTGCTTAGGTCAAGACTTTGGGAAATGGAAGAAGAGAAGCGTTTGTCTAAGATAACCACTGAAAGACGCTCTGCAGTCGGCCGAGGTATGCGTTCAGAAAAAATCAGAACCTACAACTATCCCCAAAACAGAGTTACAGATCATCGTATCGGTAAATCCTGGTATGCTCTGGAAAGCGTTATGGATGGAGATCTGAAAACTATCGTCGAGACACTGCAAAAAGCTGCTAATGAGCCTGAAGCTTCACAGTAAATTCACCTCTTACCTCATGAAGATAGATTTTTCTGGATATTTCCTGCTCCTCATATAAATACATGTATTTCACACGATAAATGGCATAATACAAGTAAAATAGTCCAAAAACTTCAGAAAGTAAAACCTACGGGAATTAAAATAGAAGAAACCCAGCTCTTTGCTGAAAATAGAGATATATCCGTATTTACCACTCTACTCCCCTAATAACGGCTTTGATTTAATGTTTCCCCTAGAAGGAAAGCAGTAGCAGGAAACAATGCGCCAACTCCTTGGACGAGCTTATTACAATGGCAATGATAGATATAATTTATACGTATAGCTACCTACTGAGCAGTCTCTTCCAGAATAGCCGTGGCTGTCTTTTTCTCACCGTTGCGCCAATACTCAATCTCAATTGTATCGCCAATTTTTTTCTGGCCGATTATCTTAGCTAGTCCTCCCTCAACATCACCCAAAGATTGTCCATCCAGCTTCATGATAATATCGCCATTTTCCAGTCCTGCTTTCGCTGCCGGAGAACCTTCAATCACTGTAACTAAGTATGCTCCTTCTGGTACCTCATTAAGAAGTGCCAAATCCTTGGATATCATCTTGTACTGGACCCCCAGATAAGCGCGTTCAAACCGGCCGGTCTGGTTAAAGTTATCAATAGATTGCTTAACCACGTTAATAGGAATTGCAAAGGATATATTATCAGCTCCTCCAGCTGTTGCTACGTTCACTCCAATAACCTGGCCAAGGGAATTAAGCAACGGCCCCCCGGAATTGCCGGGATTGATTGCAGCATCAGTCTGAATCACATTCTCCAATCTTTCGGAACTGGCTCCAAACACATCACCAGCAACAATTCCCCTACCTAAGCCTGAGATCACCCCAGTTGTCACAGTATTACGGAATTCTCCTAAGGCCGTGCCAATAGCAACCACAAACTGGCCTACTTCAAGATTGTCAGAATTTCCCAAAGGTAATGGTTTTAAATCTGATCCCGCTATTTTAAGGATTGCCAAATCTAATGTAGGATCGCGGTAAATGTTTTCAACCTTGTACTCTTTATTGTCCACTGAGATAACTTTGTACTCGGCATCTGTATCAGCAACCACATGCTTATTGGTTACAATGAGACCATCGTCTGTTAAAACAAAACCAGTACCGATATCTTGCTCAATCTCCTGTTCCTCGATTTGAGGATTTTGCTGTTGTCCAAAAAAACCAAATGGGTCAAAAAGATTTCCAAAGGGATTGCCGCGCAATATACGCTGGGTCTTTTGAATCCCAACAGTAACTACTGAAGGCGAAGCGTTCTTAACTACATCAATAACCAATGATTCTTCTGAAACAATTTTTTGCTCAACTAAAACCGCTCCTTCAGCTTCTGTATTTTTGTCTTTAGCAACCGACGAGAAATACTTTCCGATTATTTCATCCCCGTAATAACCACCAATAGCACCTCCAACCAACCCACTTACAATGAGTAATAGCGACAAAAACATTAATAAAATAATGTTTTTTGTTGGACTTACAGTTGTACTCATGTGCCTCCTCTGTATAACGGTTTTACTTTAACATAGCAATAAAGTATGAAAAGCTTATGAAGCTGTGATTTTTAGAGTTATCTTAGCCCGGTTTTTGCCAATTTTCAAATTAATTAGGTAACTGCCCACATGTTTTATGGGTTCGGGCAATTTTACATCAATCGGCTGTTTGTACCCCAAAGCTTTTTTAATCTGTTGCTTACCAATACTACCGTAAAGCTCCCCTTCTTCATTAGCTTTTGTCTTAATCGTTATAGTTTTTCCGTCAATTTTTTGTGCCACTTCTCTTTGTTCCCGATCCTTCTCCTTGAGTTTTTCCTGTTTCTTCTGCGCCTTTTCTGCGAGGTCTTCCAAAACTGTTTCCGTAGCTTTTACAGCCAGACCCTTAGGGATAAGGTAATTCAAAGCATAGCTGTCATTAACTTCAGTAAGTTCATTATTTTTTGTAAGCACAACTTTCATACATTACTGCATTAGTAGTTCTACTGCTTTGTTAAGCTGAATATCATTTGTTGGGTCTTCTTCATCCAATTTTACCTCAACATCAGGAGTTAAACCTTTTTCATGAACCCACTCACCCTTAGGAGTCAACCATCTGGCGATAGTTATATGAACACCAGACCCGTCATCATAATCCACTACTGACTGGATTGTTCCCTTGCCAAATGATTGTTCGCCAACTATTTGTGTCCGGCCGTGATCTCTTAAAGCTCCGGCTAAAATCTCCGAAGCAGAAGCGCTGCCTTTGTTAACGAGTACTACTAACGGAGTAGTAAGTAGTCTTCCATATCGTTGCGTCTTAAACTCCTGGGTAGGTAACTTTGAATGCTCCTGTTTAACTACCACCTGGCCCAAGGGTAAAAACTCAGCAGCCAAGTTAACCGCGCTTTCCATGTACCCACCTGGGTTATTTCTAAGATCCAAAACTACTCCAGAAACCTGACTGCCTCTTTTAGTAATCTCTTCAACCGCTTTATCCCACTGTTCTTCAGTAAGTTCACCAAAACGGCTGAGGCGCAGGTGAGCGACTAGCTGACCGCTATCCGAAGCTTCAGTAAACTTGCCTTCTTCCAATCTCCCAAAGGCTACTTCTACAGAAGGTACCAAAATAGTTTCCCGTACCAAATCTACTTCATAGGTTTCGGTCGCTCCATCGTGAAGAAGTGTCAGAGTTACGATAGTCCCTTTTTCACCCCGTATATGTTCAACTGCTTCGGCAAGAGACATACCATACGTTTCTTTTTCAAGTCCTTTGCCTTCATCTTTAATCTTTAAAATGAGATCTCCGGCTTTAACCCCTGCTTTTTCTGCCGGCATCCCGGATATCGGGGCAATAACCACCATCTGGTCACCCATTTTGTATCCCAGCTGAATACCAACTCCTTCAAATGAACCGTTCAGGTTTTCTTTAGAAGTCTGATTTTGTCTTGGCGGAAAGTAGGCTGTGTATGGATCTTCTAAAGCAGAGGTCATCCCTTTTATGGCTCCATGCACCATTTTTTCGTAATCAATCTTATCTTTAAATAAGTAATTCTGTTCTAGTTGATCCCAAACTCTCCAGAAAAGAGACATATCTACTAACTTGTCGCTCGGCTGACTACGGTCTACCGTTACCTTTTGCTCAACAATCTCTTGCTTAAGTCCAGGAATTATATCTTTAACAGAAGTAATGTTATACCTGCCGACAAACCAGCCACCCCACCCTGTTAACGCTAACAAGCAAAATATTAGCACTAGGTTTCTAACTGCAGTTAGTGGTACAGATTTTTTCGTTGTCTCCATGTTTAGAGTTATTTTTGTTGACTCACTATTTTGTCTTAATTGAGGATTTTTATCAAGCTGAGGTTTAAATTGCTTGGAGCGTAATTCTTTTTTAGGCATAGAAATCGCTATCCAACTAACATAACTTTCTCTTCTCCATTAACTACGAGGTGTTTATTATGGAAAGAGGCAAGCTGCTTTTTGTCTGGTAGTAAAATAAAGCCCATATGTATTTTGTTGTGCAACTCCACCTCCAGTCTCTCCCCTTCTTCAACTACCCCTCCTGAAGCAACAATAGCCGTAACTCCTACAGCACAGGCTTTATACATTTCTTTAACTGTCGGCACTGTTGGAAGCAATAAAATTTTGCCCTGCATCTCAGGCACAAGCATCTGTGCAGAAAACTCATGCTCGATAAGTAAGCCCTCTCCCTCACCATGACCAAAACCAATTAGTCCCTCAACTTGTTTGCCATTATCTGCTTTAGATTGTTTAGTTAGATCTTTAGTGGTTTCTGTCTTTTCCTCTGTAGTCTCAAGTTTAGGCTTTTCAACTACTAATAGCTCTGTATCTTTTTCGGGAGCATTAACTTTGAGATGTTTTTCTTTTGGGGCTTCTTTTACGAGTAGTTCAGAAGATTTCTCTGAAATTGAAGTCTTGCCTAGTTTTGTACCATCTAGCTCAACAATAAGCGTTCCATTGATGGTATCAATATTAGCTACTATTCCGGCTACAGGAGACTGGATCTCGGTTTTATCAAAACCCAGGAAGGGTTTCTTACAAGCCAGTACAATCCCTTCTGAGATTTTAGAACCTATAGAGACAGAGAGGTACTTGGCAATTTCAACCGGTTTTACTTTTAGGGGTAGTGCAATATCAATAGCAACCGTCGACATGTAGGCAGAAGAAAATCAAAGCTCTTTTAAAACCCTGATTCTCCTTTAAGGAAATGTTAATATCCTTTGTTGTAGTCACTTACTTTACACTTGCTACAAAAGGAAGTAATGCCAAATGCCTTGCCCGTTTAACTGCGATCGTTAGTTGTCTTTGGGTTTTTGCTGTTAAGCCTGTCCGACTCTTGGGTAAAATCTTGCCACGGTCACTTAAGTAAGGCAAAAGCTCATCGACTTTTTTGTAATCCGGCTGTATACCGGCTTTAACAAAAGGATCGTTTGTTTTTACTGGCGGTAACTTATGAACCTTTTTTCTTTTTGCCATTTTTTTTCTAAACTTTATAACTAGAATGGAATGTCGTCAGCACTAACCTCTTCGGAAGTACTTTCCTGAGCGGTTTTTGACTCTTTGGCTTTACCGTCTTTCTTTTCAGCTTTTTCAGTTTTAGCAGGAGCTTTATCAGACTGAGTTTTTGGCTCTTCTACTTTGGTTTCTACTTCTGCTACAGGAGGAGAAGCGTTTTCGGCACTAGTCTCCTCATCTTTTCTACGGCTGTCAAGAACAATCATATCATCAATAACTACCTCAGTTGTCTGGCGTTCCTGACCGTCTTGGGTAGTCCAAGACCTAGTCTGCAACCGACCTTCAACATAAATCTTGCGACCCTTGAAAAGGAGCTGGTTACATAATTCTGCAAGCTTATTCCAGGAAACCAGTCTATGAAACTCGGTTTCTTCCTGTCTTTGGCCTGAGGAATCAGTCCATGATCTGTTAGTTGCCAAACCAATAGTACAAACTGGTGTACCCTGTGGAGTATAACGTAACTCCGGATCTCTGGTCAGGTTTCCAATTAGCTGAACTTTGTTTAAACTGCGTGAAGACATACATCCTCCTTTTAACTCACTGTAATCGCATCAGATACAGATCTTTTTTGTAAATTTTAATAATACACTTAATAATAAAGAATTTTTACGTTAATTTCAAAGTTATACTCTAACAACAAGGCTTCGGAGCAGATCTTCTTCTAAGCGGATTTTTTCCTCTAACTCTTTAATAGTTTTTGGCTCAGCCTCAACTTTAAAGTAGAGATACTTAGCCTCTTCAAGCTTGTTAATCGGATACGCTAAAGATTTGACCCCCCAATCTTCTTCTTTAATAACTTTAGCTTTTGCACTTTTTATAAAGTCTTCCAGTCTTTTAGGAAGTTCTTTATTTTTTTTGTCAAAAACAAATGTAAGTTCGTATTTTGCCATAAAATCCTCAATTAATAAGTAAAATGCTATTTTATACTAAAATTAATTTTTTGCACTCTGTCCGTGCTTAGTCCGTGCTTAGTCTGAAGGATTATAACACTTTCTCCTAGGCAAGCAAATAATTAAAAAAGGGGTTATTCAAGAAATAATACACGCTGGAAAAGTGTCCGGATAATAGAGTAATAAGAAAGAGAGATACATAGAGGTTAGTAAGTACACCGTATGCTACACCTGCGACAATTGATTTCGACTTACCGGCCACATATTTATTCCGTACTTGAGTATAAATAAAAGCAAAATGAATCACAAAAAATAAATCAGCAGTAATAAAAGTAATTCTTAACAAAGCGGGAGAAGGAGCAATGTGAAGTGGGTATTTCTCATCTATAACACGTCTACTAACATCATCTAGAGAATATACTAGAATATCTGAAGCTATACTATAGAACACTACTGAAGGGATAAACTTAAAAACTGCTTATCGAACAAATTGTTAGAAATTCTTAACAGCTTCAGGACTCCCAGTAAGATAATCAATCTAAAAACACAAAAAGAGAGGAGTAGTATTAAGAGAAGAAATATCCAAGCAAGTAACTTAACCATACTTCAATTAAAAAGGATTATTTTTGCTGTGACAATACGGAAACATAAGAGAAAAAGGTGCTTACCTTCCAATCATAAACTCAACCACATCCCCGTCCTGCATAATATAATCCCTGCCTTCCTGTCTGACTTTTCCCTGTTCTCTCGCGTTTTTCCAACCACCCAGCTCAACAAACTTCTTCCAATTAATAACTTGAGCTTTGATAAATTTCTTGGAGAAATCAGTGTGAATAACTCCTGCTGCTTCCTGTGCAATTGTGCCTTTTTTAATTGTCCAGGCTCTGGCTTCGATGATTCCTGCAGTTAGAAAACTTATGAGGCCTAGTTTACCGTACGCCACCTTTGCCATCTGATCAATCCCTGACTTATCAAGCCCCATTTCACTCAGGTACTCTTTTTGTTCATTTTCAGGCAATTCGCTTAGCTGAGCTTCCAATTTTGCTGATATATAAACCACATCTGAGGATAAAACCCCCAGCTTTTCGTGCATGTTTTTTTCGGTTTTTGTTAGGAGCTGGTCCTCAGACAGATTAACCGCATAGATCTCAGGTTTTATCGTCAAAAAGCACAAGGGCTGAACAATTTCTAACTCTTTATCCGTAAACTCAACAGTATTGAGCATCTTACTCTCGTTAAGCGCATCTTCAACTTTTTTGTAGATATTTAGGATAACTTCCTTTTCCTTAACGCTCTGGACTTTAAGCTTTGCTTCTTTAGCTTTTTTAACTGTTTCCATGTCTTTTAAGATAAGCTCAGTCCTGACTGTTTCCAAGTCCTCAACCGGATCCATTTTCCCTGTTACAACGACATCGCTGTCTTCAAATGCGCGCAAAACGTGACAGATAAGGTCAGTTTCTCTGATGTAGGCAAGAAACTGGTTGCCTAACCCTTCGCCCTGGGAAGCTCCGGCAACTAGTCCGGCGATATCGTAGAACTCAATGGTGGCCGGTTTTTTCGGCACACTCCCCTGCTCGAGCTTCTCATTCTTCTCAACCACTTCAGCCAATTTCTCAAGCCTCTCATCAGAAACTTCAACAATGCCTACATTCGGCTCGATGGTTGCAAACGGGTAGTTTGCCGCCAAAGCCGCCTGCCTTTTAAGTAAGGCATTAAAAAGTGTTGACTTACCAACATTTGGAAGACCAACGATTCCGACAGAGAGAGACATATCAAAGTATTATAACTTATTTCGTAACAAGGTATCTCAGATATAAGTTAATCAATACTAAGAGCGCTTAAAACAGTTGTTCGGATATATTAAAAAACCTCTGAATACTAATCCCTCCAGTTTATTAGAACAGCTTTCAGTTTCCTTGAAAGAAAGGTTTGAGGAACTATTGCTCAACAACTAAATTTTTCAGTCCCCAAACTCCCTGAAGGTATTGTGCAGTAATTTTATCAATAGGGCACAGACAGTTTTCTTTTATTAATTTCAGTTCGTCGTGGGTTAGGCTGTTATACCTTCCCATTATCCCATCCCCCGTCTGCATCTGTAACCACAACTCTGTCGGGTTTTTTGCCTCTAAAAACAAATTTTTGTCTTGAACTTCTTGGCTCTCCATCGCTACACTAATTTCTACTCTTTCTGTCACTGCCATAGATTTTTGATTATATTTATGACGGAGTATACCACACACTAATTAGTAATTATTTTTTAAAGAAGTTAATTCTCGCTGAGCCGACTAGGACAGAACAGAGTTTGAAAATCAAATTTGGAAACTAGTATTCGCTTATAAAATAATACTATTACTAGATTCGCTTCTATCTCTCCTTGCGAAACTCATCCTGTTTGCGTAGTATAGTTTTTGACTAGAAACTTTTTTCCTGCCCAAATGAAGCCTTCAAACCAGTACCATACACAAACTATTCCCCAAATCTATGATACGTTTTCGACAAGCGCTCGGGGTTTATCTGAAAAAGAAGCTCTTAACCGGTTAAAGACATTTGGACGCAACCGTCTACCTGATCCATCATCCCGTTCTCCTCTTCTTATACTCCTATCCCAACTCAAAAATACAATGGTCTACATCTTGCTAACCGCCGCTGCGGTTTCGTACATCTATGAACACTACCTTGACGTATACGTCATATTAGGGATTATTTTCCTTAACACTGTTCTTGGTTTCTTACAAGAGTTTAGGGCTGAAAAGTCGGTACAAGCACTTAAAAGCCTCATTGTGCAGAAAGCAAAAGTGTATCGAAACGGTAAGTTGACGTATGTAAGTGCTCACGAAATTACTCCGGGCGACGTCATTAGTCTAGAAGAAGGTGACCGGATCCCGGCCGATGGACGCTTAATATCTGTAAAAAATTTTCAGACTATTGAAGCAACCCTAACCGGAGAATCACTACCTCTCAACAAACAGCTAAACGCGCTCGAAGCTGACACTCCACTAGCAGAGCAGGAAAATATGGTCTGGACAGGTACGAGTGTAGCGCGTGGAACAGCTACTGCTGTCGTTACTGCTACAGCAAGTAATACCATTCTTGGCCAAATTGCTAAAAATCTGCAAACGATTGAAGGTAAAAGTGATCATTTTGTAGTAAAGACAGATATCTTAGCCAAGCAGATGACTGCTATTGCTTTAATTACTACTGTCTTTACATTTTTGGTAGGGTACTTCTGGCGTGGCTTTCCCTTTGAAGACGTTTTTATGTACACCATTGCTTCGCTTGTATCCGGTATTCCTGAAGGGTTACCAATTGTACTTACAATTGTACTTGCAATAGGCGCAAGAAGAATGGCTCAGAAGAATGCGATTGTGAGAAGGCTTTCTGCTACAGAAACACTTTCGGTAGTCGATACTATTGTTACTGATAAAACTGGCACGCTTACTCAAAACGTAATGACAGCAACAACTATCCAGCTCCCCTACCAGCCGCTAATGGAAGCCCACCACCAAGACGAGGAAGTTACCCTGACTCAGAGTGGCAAATCTCCTTCAAGCAAACACTATCCGTTGCAAAAACTTCTAGATATTGCTTCTGTCTGCCATAATGTCCGGCATGAGGTCCTTCCCGATGAGTCTGTTCAATTTCTTGGTGACCCGACTGAGATAGCAATTGTCACCTTAGCTGACAGAGCCCAAAAAACGCCATCATACATTTCGCAAAAACTAAGGCAAGTAGCTGACCTCACCTTCAGCCAGGACCACCGCTGGCGTGCTTCACTTATTGCCAATAAACAAGGTGAAAGGGAAGTTATTGTTATGGGTGCTCCGGAAACAGTTCTTAAGCAGTGTGGTCGCATCCTCATGCCCGACCACCGCGTTCATCAAATGACTAACCATAATCTTCGTGATATTGGAAGACAGCTCCATACATTAGCTAATCAGGGAATCCGCTTGCTTGCTTTAGCTTATAGGCCGGTTGATAAGAGTACGAAAAACATAGAGCACGAAGATGTTCACGATATGGTTTACGTCGGACTTATCGGGATTGTCGATCCACCTAGAAAAGAAGTTGCAGAAGCTATTCAAACCGCAAAACGCGCCGGAGTTACTACATACATGGCTACAGGTGACCACCCTGATACTGCTTTTGCTATAGCTAAAGAAATTGGATTAGTTGAAGGCAATGCCAAAAAGTCAGATGTCATCACTGGTATGCAGCTTGAGAAAATGACTGACAATGAGATTATCAAAGCCCTTAAACATACCCGTGTTTTTGCAAGAATGACACCGGATGCAAAACTAAGACTTGCTTCGATTCTCCAAAATGAAGGACGTATAGTAGCAATGACAGGAGATGGTGTCAATGATGCACCTGCTCTTAAGCAAGCACATATTGGTATTTCAATGGGGAAAAATGGTACTGATGTAGCCCGTGAAGCTTCAGATATTGTCCTTTCTGATGATAACTATGCCTCAATTATCAATGCTATTGAAGAAGGCAGGACTCAGTTTCGTAATGTCCGACGCACCAGCTTTTTTTATGTTATCACTAACCTTGCTGAAAGTGTTTCTCTTATTGTCTTCTTAGTTGTCGGTCTACCGATTCCTCTTTTACCCAAACAAATCCTCTGGCTTAATTTTGTAGTCAGTGGTTTATCAGATGTTGCTCTTGCTACTGAACCTATCCATGATGATGTCTTAAGTGAACCTCCTCGTCCATCTAATGAAAACATTCTCTATGGAAAAATTATCCCAAGAGTTGTAATGTTTACCACCTCAATGACAATCATCGGACTAGGAGTATTTTTACTTATGTCATCACAAAGTGTTGAAAAGGCGCGTACAGCCCTTTTCGTTTCCTTTAGTTTCATGCAACTTTTTAATTTGTTTATATTACGGTCACTCAAAAAATCTGTCTTTTCAATTGGTTTCTTCTCCAATAAGACAGTGAATATTTCTTTTGCTATTTCATTTTTCCTGATTCTTGTTGTATTGTACCTACCGCCTATGAGTCTCCTGTTTGAGTTCACGGGCCTAAGTATAAAAGAATTTCTATGTATCTTTGCCATTTCTTCAAGCGTCTTTTTTATGGGAGAAGGTGTCAAGGTGTGGCAGAATAAAAACGTACAAAAGCGAGCAGGGAAAGTTCCAATTGCTGGTAAAAAAGTGCTGCAGTATGCCTAAGTTACCCCTTACTATTCGAACATAAAGTAGGTAGAATACAAACCCACTATGAAACGCACCAAGATATTGGGTGTCGGAATAATTTTCATTTTTGCGCTAGCTATTTTTATAGCTTTAAGCAGTAAACTGTTCCCGGATTCTTCTTCCATTCTTACTCACGTAACAAAGGTTGCTTCAAGTGAGGAAATATCTCCTATGTTTATAGAAGTTCTCAGAGCTAGGGACTATCCAGCAAGTGAGATGATTATTGAAGAAACATTAGAGCCCGGCACTAATTACAACCGCTACGTTGCTTCATACCAATCGGATGGATTTAAGGTTTATGGTCTGCTAACTATACCAACTGCACCCAAGCCTGAAAACGGCTTCCCGACAATTATTTTTTTGCACGGGTACATTGCTCCAAGTAGGTACGTGACCACTCAAGACTATGTTGCTTCCCAGGATGGATTGGCAAGAAATGGGTTTATCACCTTTAAACCTGACCTTCGCGGCCATGCTAAGTCTGAAGGTCAAGCAACAGGAGCCCATTTTTCCGAAACGTATGTTGTTGATACGATTAATGCGGTAGAAGCCTTGAAAATGTACGAACAAGTTGATCTTAGCAGAATCGGCGTTTGGGGACATTCAAACGGCGGAGAAATTGGCCTTCGTGCAATGGTAGTTTCAAAAGATATCAAAGCCGGCGTTTTCTGGGCAGGTGTGGTGGGTAGTTTTGAAGATATGCTTGAAACGTACAATGCCCAGATACCATTTATGCGAAGATCTCAGCCTGAGCTAATAACACAGTACGGCAGCCCAAGTGCAAATCCTGTTTTCTGGAATAGTATTGATCCGTATCACTACCTTGAAGATGTTTCAGGCCCAATCCAGCTCCATCACGGTACAGAGGATGAGCAGGTGCCTCACGAGCTCTCGTTAAGCTTGAAGACTGCTTTAAAACGAAATGGGAAAACCGTTGAGTACTATGAGTATGAAGGAGCTAACCACAACTTCTCAGGTACAGCATTTAGTCTGGCAGTTGAACGATCAGTCAATTTTTTTCGAAAATACCTGTAACCTACTCCCCTTCTATGCTTCCTCTCCAAATCCAATGAGTGATATTAAAACTACCTTGTGCCAGCTTAATCGCTTTTTTAAGTTCATACTGACTGAGACCGTTATCAAATGATTCTTTTTCAGGAATGTTACCGGTATAGTATTTTTCCAAAATAGGAAGGGCTCGTTTGTCTCCTAGTTGTCCTAAGGCCCAAATAGCAGAGTTTCTGGTTCGAAAATCATTATCAGCATCTTCCAATGTTAAAGAAAGAGAGCTAATGCAGTCTTCTTGATACTTTGTTTGCGCTTTATCACACTCCCTTCTCACACTGTTACCTATAACAATAGAGCCAGCAATATAAAGACCAGCTAAACCAACTAGCCCAATACAAATGACAAGTGGAAGAATTTTTTTGATATTCATAGGCAAAAATAAAGATTGGTAGTATGAAGATTATAGCAAGCAAATCTGAAAATCTAATTAAACCTTAATTAAGGTAAAGCAGCTCTTCTTTTTCTGTTTGTCTAATACTAGATTTCTTAGTGTATGTGTTCCCTCGGAGTTTAACCCGGAAATCACTTTGTTGTTTTTGTTTTTGCAGTAAGGTTAGAGAGGTTAATTCTTTCCTGATAGCTTCAGATTGTTCCCGAAGCCTCTGGTCAAACTGCAAGACTCTTTTATCTATTTGTAACGACTTTTGATTTAGACCAAGCAGACTAATCCCTGAAAGGCTGCGCACTCAGGAAAGAGCTACATATCCCATTCCCGGAAGGAATGTTCTCCCTAAGTCAATCTTGGCTGCATCGAGTGAAAGCCCTTGACTCTTATGGATAGTGATTGCCCAAGCTAGCTGCAAAGGAATTTGTCTTACTTTTGCTATTACCTGTCCATCTTCCTCTGTTATCCACTCAGATGGAGTTATGGTAATCCGTTTCTCATTAAGTAATTCCACTACAGGGTATCCTTTTGAACTAAAACCTACTACTGCTCCCAAGGAGCCGTTAACATACCCTTTCTGGAAGTTGTTTTTTAAACACATTACCAAAGCCCCAACTTTTAGATGTAGTATCTCCGACACTAAACAGTTCTTTTTTAAAGCATCAACCAAGTGAGGCAAACCCTTGCCTTCCATTCGGTATGAATGCGTTTTCCCTGGTAAAATTGCTAAAGCGGCATCATTAATAAAAGTAACATTGGCATTGTGGGTATAAAGCTTAGTTGCTACAGACAAAGGTTTATGGATACGACTCGCTAACGTTTTAATAGATTCCTGACTTACCTTTTGTTCTCGAATTTCTTCTAAAATATGTAAAAGCTCCGGGTCTGTCTGAAGGTACTCGCGCGCTAAGTAACAGAATTTAAGAGTAAGATCCTGCCAGCTTTTTGATTTGTAGATTAGCTCTGTTTTTCTGCCGTCGGTCACAACTGGAGGCAGTTGGAAAAAATCCCCTGCTAATACAACCTGCATTCCACCAAACGGCAAACTACTATCTTTGAAAACCTTACAGGTGCGGTCAACTAAATCCAGTGTCGCTGCTGAAAGCATCGTTGCTTCATCGATAATTAAAACTTTTGCCAAGTAAAAACGCCGCAAAAGGTAACGCCTGCGTTTTAAGTTTTTGATTTCTTTTAAAGACAAATCTTCTCTAATACCGATTCCTGCCCATGAGTTTAGCGTAATGCCGCTAAGGCGGGTTGCGGCAACACCGGTAGAAGCAGTTACTCCCACACCTATCCCTTTTGCCCTTAAGTATGAGATATACTCTGAAAGGACATGGGTTTTACCTGTACCAGCTGCTCCGGTAAGGTAAACATTGTAGCCAAGTTTGAGAATATCCAAAGCTTCCTTTTGTGTCATACCGCAACCCTCCTTTTTGCTTAGTTACTCCAGATCCAGCGGGTATGCTCCCGGCTGCCGCTGGAACAGAAAATACCCTCGTACTTCCGGCCGCCTTTACTTACACCTTTTTTCCTGTGTGCCGGTTTTCCGCAGACATCACATACCTCTTTTTCTTTTGCATTAGCATCTCCATCTCCGGTTTTAGCCGATACCGCTCTAACCATTTCATCAGCTGAAGCTACACTTTCCAAAAGGCCATATCCGGCAAATCCCAAAGCCCGACCAACCGCTGAGGTTTCGGCTACTTCGTAGGGATTATCGCGTTCAATCAGTCTGGGAGATTCGAGATTAACTGCACTAATACCGGTATAGGTTCTACCTTTGATCGTTACTGTAGCTTTCACTACTACCGGATCGTGGCTTAGAACTTCAGTCACTACCCCTTCAATTTCCTTGCTTTCGTGTGCCAGCTCTAAACGCCTGGCAACAGTCATATAATCTTTACCGTGAATCTTCACTATTCCATTGTTTGTCAATTCTGTTCACCCCCTCTCAAACATCCCCTTTTCGTAATTCCTTTATGCACAGGTCATCTCAAAGCACCAGCGATACCGGTTTTGCAGGGGAAAATTGACAGGCAGTTGGCTAAAGCTCTTTTCCGTTTCGAATTTTATTAGCCGCAGGAGACATGCGTTTTTGCTTGTTTCTCTCCTCTTTCTTCCCTGCGTTTTTGGGTTTTATTCGAAGATTTTGGACGATTGTAACAGCATGAATTGCCGGGTGTCAACCGTAAAGCTAACAGGGGTAATTAGCTAATTTATGTTGATTTAACGAAATAAAACTATTTGGAATAAACTCCTAAAGGGTTAATGCCATTGGGATATGTGCCTGTAAAACACGCGCCACAGAACTGGCCCAACTCAAATATTTCTTCATCGGTCAATCCTTGGGTATATCTATTTAAACTGGCTGTTACCAAATCTCGTACTGAAGTATATCTAAGGGAATCACAACCGATTTCATTTCTAATTTCTTCAAGATTACTATGACACCGGTGTGCAATTAACTCTCCATTAGTAGCAAAATCTACTCCCATAAAACAGGGACTACGCAGCTGCGGTGAACCGCTTCTTAAATGAACCTCTGTTGCCCCGGCATCCCGGACTATAGCTACTGTAGTTCTCGAAGTATCTCCTCGTACTATTGAATCATCAATAACAACTACCTTACGCCCTGCTATCATTTCTTTAATTGGCATGTGTTTGATGTGCGCTTTTTGATACCTTTCATCAGGCAAAATAAAAACTCTACCCGCATAGATATTAGCAATTAGAGGAGTGGTGGTTCCTGAAAGCTCTACAATATGATTAGCAGCCTCTTCTTGTGAAAGCCCGAAAACTGAGGGATCTTCTAATAGTTGCTTAACCATTTCTGTGCGATACCCTTCGCCGTAAATGATACCTGAGTGCTGCACAGGTACAACGACATCAGGTAAAAATCCTTGGGCAATATCTTTTCTCGCCAGAGCTTTCCCAATCTCCTGTCTTACGGCATAAACAGGTCTCTCAAAAATATGAGAGTTAGGATCACCAATATAGACATGTTCAAAAATACACCGGGCTACAGCAACCCTTTCTTTCCTAGGGTCAGTAAAGAAAGGGTGTATCCCTTCATCGTTAATCATTACTGCTTCTCCTGGCTCAATTTCACGAATGTATTCAATTCCAAAGTTTTGAAAAAAATTATCTTCTGAGGCCACGATTACACCAGCGTTACTTGGTAGTTTGCCTAGAATAAGAGGTCTAAAGCCCCAAGGATCACGCGAAGCAATCAGTTTGCGATGAGTGGATATAATAAAATTTGCTGCTCCTTCAACTTTTTCCAAAACATCTCTGATTTTATCTTCATCAGAATCCTGTTTACTTGAAAGCATTGCTTTAAAAACAATATCTGTATCACTTACTGCAGATTCTTGTAAATCCTGAGGAAGAGATGAGAGTAGCTCCATGGCATTAGTAATATTGCCATTGTGAACCAGAGTTAGATTATTGGCATGTACTGGCTGCCAGGCATCCAGCTTGCCGGAAGTCGAGTAACGAGTCTGTCCAAGCACTATTTTGGGAGATTTTAGTTTTGCCAGTAACTCTCGGGTTTCGGGTTGGTTTACTAATCCTTCCCTTCTCTCATGTATTGTCTGTTCATACCGGTTCTCACCATAAATTCCAAAACCTTCCTGCCCCCTGTGCTGAAGAGCATACAAAGCAGCACCGAGAAAAATATTAGCTTTATTCTCCACTCCATCAAACATGTACATTCCCACAATGCCGCAATGATCCTTTGGGGTTTCTGAAAATTCTGGACCTTTACCAACACCAAGCTCACTCTCATGAAACATATCCAAAAAATAGCAGAAAATGCTCTCCTTTGCAATCAAAATCTTTCTTATATCCTAAGATTTATTCGAGGGTAAGTCCTCCCACTTTTCTTACTTTTTCTTTACGTTGGAAAAGCAATGAATGTGTTATACTCCAGTAACCTATGCATGAAAGGTTAATAAATCAACCTGAAATGCCACCTAACCCCGAAGAAACGTTTGTAGGAGTTCAGGGATACGAAATTACTACCAGTGGCTGGCTTTTTAACCCTGAGACTGCTTTTAAAGTTGCCCACACACTCAATGAAAACCGCCAGAAACAAGGAAAGGAGTTACTTAAACTCGAAGTCTATGCTACTCAAAGGCCAGCGTGGTTAGATCAATTAGCCAATATCAAAGGGCTTCATACACTAGAAGAGTATCTCCCTCCTCAAATCACTACTGAGCTCATTTATACCTATCTCAAACAGTACCCCTTAGCACGTATTTCAGATGTCCACGCTGAGTTTAACTTTAGCAAGTGGGAACAATGGTTAAGGATACTTGGTGAAGACGTTTTTCCCAAACTTGTTAGCAGTACACCAACGGAAAGAATTACGCTTGGATTGAAAAACAAGATATACCAAGCTGCCTGGATTGCTTTCTTCGGACCGGCTTCTAATAGAAGGAGTGTTGATTTAGCATCTGAACTAAACAGCGAGTATGGCGGTGTCGGACTTACTATGCACCCAAACATAGTTGAAGGTTTTGCAAGCAATGGGCAACTGGAAGATATTAAAAAACTTGTCTCACGCTTGTTGGCAGAAAATGAAAGGCCCTACAATCTATCCCCTCACCTGGAACGGGCAAAGGCTGTAGGAAGTAGCCCAAGGGATCTGTTATCCGACCCGGAAACGGTGAGCAATTTAGTTGTCCATTTTTATGGCCTCGATGGGATGGTGCTTGGAGCTGACCACCTAACACAAAGAGGAGAAAACCTAACAGTTCATTACCAAAAAACAGCAAATGCGGTTCGTAAAATCCATGTTTCCGGAAGCGAAGGCACAAGGGTGCATACGGCAGTAGCTGTTGGCAGTCTTCCGGTCGAAACACTGCTACAAACTGTAGCCCATACTGAACATCCAGGCAGACTTACGGTAGCCTTAGATTATAGTCCTTTTGAAATCGGAAAGCTACCTTTTGAAGATCAGCTTTCTATGGTGGAAAAGACAATCAATTGGATGGAGAGTATTTCTAGAGACTAGCTTTTTACTTTCATAGAAACAATCTTTTTTTGCTTGTACAATAGGATTACTATGAAAACCAAACTAGCTATTCTTCAAAAAGTCCGCAGCTCTCTTAAGCAAAACACAGACGAAAAAACCAAGACCAGCTTCCAACGGTTTTTTAAAGAAAAAGTAATGTACCATGGAGTGAAATCGGCGACAGTTGTTAAGCTTGCCAAAGAGTATTTTGAAGAGATAAAATTCAAGCCTAAAAAGGAAATTTTTGAGTTGTGCGAAGATTTGTTTTCCTCCGGCTACTGTGAAGAATCCTGGATTGCCTCCAACTGGGCTCACTGGGTAAGCAAAGATTTTAAACAAGAAGATTTTAAGGTCTTTGAAAAATGGGTATATAGCTACATCAGTAACTGGGCAACCTGCGACACCTTTTGCAACCACACAGTCGGAACATTTATTGAGATGTATCCTAAGTTTTTGGAAAAACTTAAAGGCTGGACAAAATCAGATAACCGTTGGGTCAAGCGCGCTTCCGCTGTTTCCCTCATTATCCCCGCTAAAGAAGGTAAGTTTTTAAAAGATATTTTTGAAATTGCCGACAGCCTCTTACTTGACAGCGACGATATGGTGCAGAAAGGCTACGGCTGGCTCCTTAAAGAAGCCTCAAGAAAACACCAACAGGAAGTCTTTAACTATGTGGTAAAGCACAAAGCCGTAATGCCCCGAACCGCCCTTCGCTACGCTATTGAAAAAATGCCAGAGGATTTGAGAAAAAGGGCAATGGAGAGATAATTTACTCAAGCTTTCTTCTTATGCGGCTCTTCATACCCTTCTTTCGTCGCTCTCATTAGGATAGCCAGCTTCTTTTCATCAATATCTTCGGGAGCAAAGAATTTAAGGTGGCGCATGTACTCGCCTTTACCTTCAAGTTCGTCTTTATACTTTTCCAGCATACTGTTAAACGCAAAGCCTAAATTAACGTGGTCTTTTAAACCAACCAGGTAAAACTTGCCTTCATACCAAGGCACCCCCATCTTCATTTCTTCGCTAATGCCAGGAATAGTTTTGAGAATAAGCTCCCGTAAGCTTTGCAAAATTTCTTTTTGCGGAGAAGAGTGTTTGGCAATGTATTCATCTACGGTTATGCCCATACTCAAATTCTAGCAAACTAGCAACAAAAAGGTACCATCACTCTTTATCAAATATAAACAGGTCATCAATGGTTGCTCCCAAAACTCTCGCTACATCATGGGCAAGTTTCAGAGATGGGTTGTACTTGCCTTTTTCCAAGAAAACAATCGTTTCGCGCCGCACTCCGACTTTGTCTGCCAACTCTTCCTGCGTTAATTCGTTTTTGGCTCGGTATTCTTTAATTCGTGTCTTCATAGGCTTAAATATCCTCTTTTTTACTAAAGTAAAACTGAAAAAGACTGCCTGAAAAAGCCATAAAAAACATAATGATACTTAAAACCGTTTGAGCAGTCATAGTAACTACATTTAAGCTAATCATCCAAACTAAAACCCCAACCAGCATAAACGTGCCTGTCCACGAATAAGCTAACCCTTTTGTCCCGATTTTTATTGTCCTCTCGTCCTTAATCACTTTTCCTTTATAACGAAAGTGGTAGAAAAGAGAAAAGCCAATGACAATTATGCCGGCATTAACCAGTGAAATACCAACCTGCTTATCTACGTTTTCAACAGCTAATAATGCTGCTCCAATAATTAACAGAATAACTCTAATCACTACTCTAGCTAGAAATGGTTTTTTCATAGTTCCTCCTTAAATTTCTTTATTTTGTAAATACATATTTGACAATGCTTTTGCAGAAAGTCCTGTAAAAAGGGGAGCAATAAGTAGCCAAACAATATCATGATCAGCTACGTTTAAATTAGTTGCAGTAAGATACACAAGTTACAGAGCGAGCGTTGTTACCATTGTCCAGGAAGCATTACGTTCAGCAATGGCTTCGATTTTTATCTCTCTTTCGTCAAGTTTCATGCTGGCCATAATGTGAAGAAAGTCAGCCAGAAATACTATCGCCAGCAAAGCGGTTGCGGCCACTCTTAGCAGTGGTTTATTAAGTAATTCCTGGATAATCACAAATAAACCCACAGCAGCTGCAATATATATCCAACCCTGCCAAGTTACAAGTGTAAGACCCCATCCTGTATATTTCCTTCTGATAAACCAACCAGGTTTGCCGATCATACATTCTCCTTTAAAAAATGTTAGATATATATAACTCTATGTTAGAAATATATCACACTAACTTAATACGTGCAATAGTCTGAAGATGATAAGTTTCAAGCATTAAGAAACACTCTTAAGTTCTTGAAGTTATGTAAGTTGGGAAAACTTAAGAAGACTTACTCGCTAAAGGGTGCAAACCTGAAGTTGGGACCGCCGAAAAGCGGCGTAAAAGTGTAGAGAATAATGAGGATAGCGGCAATAAAAATAAGCCAGCCGACCAGCCCCATCCCCTTTTCTTTATCATTAATCATAGTTCTTCCCTCCTTTCTAACTTAAAGTAAGTATATTTCCGGAAATAGTTTTTTAGACACTCCACCCTTTTCTTTCCAGTTCATCAATAAAAATCTCAGCTGTTTTGGGGCCGATACCCTTAAACTCCTGCAAGCGCTGGCTCAATGTACTTCGGTTGCCGGACTCTTTCACTAGTTCAAGCACTGAGCCATACTCATTTTTGAGTTTTTCCATAATTTCAAGTAGCTTTGTAGCGGTTGATTCGTCGTAGCGAACATAGTGCCCTCTATCCAAAACCTTCACCAACCTATCCCAGCCAGCATCCAAAATTGCTTGAGGTGTAACCAACCCCTCTTTTTCAAACTCAAAGTAAGTTCTCTTCACTACCTGCTGCTGAATTGGTTTTCCAAATAGCAAACTTGCTAAAAACCATTTAAACAACTCCGTTTCATCTTTAGACTTCAGTTGAATCTTTAAATCATCCGAATCAACATTGCCATCATGCATAAAGTTACAAGTATTTTAAAAACCAATCACTAGCTTTACTAGCCACCTGCCCCAAAGCTCCGGGTTCTTCAAAAAGGTGTGTTGCTCCGGGAATAATTGCCAGCTGCGTGAACTTGGCATTCGTCATACGATTCATCGCCTCTTCGTTTAGCTTGATTACCTCTCTGTCTTCTTCTCCGACTACGAACAATACAGGCGCTTCTACATCTTTTAAAGCATCTCCTGCTAAGTCCGGCCGGCCGCCTCGCGAAACTATGGTCTGGACATTCTTTGGTAGCCGGGCAGCCGCTACCAAAGCTGCAGCTGCACCTGTGCTAGCACCGAAGTACCCCACAGGTAAATCCTGTGTATTAGGGTGAGTTTTAGTAAAGTGAGTAGCATACACAAGCCTTTCTGCCAGAAGGTCAATATTAAAGCGGTACTCCCTCGTCACTTCGTCTTCAATTTCTTCCTCTTCTGTTAGAAGATCAATGAGTAATGTAGAAAGACCGCGGCTATTAAGCTTTTCCGCCACAAACCGATTGCGCGGGCTAAATCTGCCGCTGCCACTGCCGTGGGCAAAGATAACAATGCCGGAGGTGTCTGGCGGTATGCTCAAACTACCATTTATAGAGACATCTCCGGCCTTAATTTCAAAGTCATAGGATTTATCCATAACCGATTATGGCATTCTTTTACCTGCTCAGGTGTAAGCCGCCCTCAAAGTTTATCCAGGATTTTCTCAATCACAGTCTTATCCTCTTTTTTCTCTTTACGTTTCTCTTCCCAGTGTTCTTCGCGCTGGGCTTTGGCCTCGCCATGCTTTGTTCCCATCGGCCTTTGGGTCATATGCTCTTTTACCATATCATAAGCTTCGTGAGGATCATTCGTAAACTCCACTCCCTTATCCTCTAGCCTTGCGATATCATCTGCCATTTGGTGGGCTTCCTCTTTAGTCACATGCCAAAGTTCCTCTCCCTTATCCCGGGCAAATTGCGCCAGCTCCCCCCAGCTTCTTGCATGGGTGTGTTTGTAAAGCTGCTCCATGTCTGAAGCATCATATGCTCTGTCTGCCATAGTGCTCACCTCCTTACTATTTTGATAACAGGAAAACTATAAAATCTCCCTATAAGTGCCAGGTAAAGGGTATGTAAGAATGTGGTGAGGGGAATTTCCAATTTAGAATGTTGCAATGAGCAATTAGTTATCAATGAATAGTGGGAAAAGTGACTCAGTAATAGGTAACTGGTAAAGGGTAAGAGGTAAAAAGAAGCGAGTGTCAAGTGCTGAGCACTAGGGGATAGGGTATAACTTCTCTTTTCTTTTCCGTAAAGAAAAGAGGGAAAATCCCCGCTTTGAAATAAAAAATAGGAAAGCACCCAATTTTTTCTTACTTGCCTAAGAAAAGAAGGACACCATTATTAGCCTGTTTGCCTGTACCTTTCACTCAAAAAGATGAGGAACATCCTTCCAAAATTTCTCTTCGCTCAGTTTCGGCTTTCCTACCATTTTTCGTTCAAGCTACCTTGCTGACAGACTAAAAAAGGTAGGGCTTAAATATTTGAAATAGACTAGTTACATGAGGAGTCCCTCCTTTAAATATAAAGGCTCCCTTCTTTCTACCCTGCACTTCACACTTCACACTTTCTTGCGCTTGTTTCACTTGCTGAATCTCTCGAAAAGCACTAGATGAAAAATAGTATCACTCTAAGCTCTTTCTACTTTCTACTTAATTTTTACTACTTGCTTCAGGTTTTTTATATTGTTCATTGTTCATTGCCCCATTGTAAATTGAAAGTTTCCCCCTTACCCCCCTCTTACACAACACTAAGAAACCTCACACATTTTACCCATATCCTTAAACAGGTTAGTTAGATAGATGGAGAATTCATATGGCAAAAAACAACCATGAACTTTCAGTAGACAAACTTCGGCGGGAATGTGATCCAAAAATTTTCAAGTTTAAAGATACAAGCGAACTGGAGACGCTTGACGGTATTATCGGGCAAGAGCGGGCGGTCCGGGCTATGGATTTTGGCGTGGATATTAAGAGCCCCGGATACAACGTTTTTGCCCTAGGCAGAACCAGTACAGGTAAGCGTACAACTGTCAAAAAACTTCTGGAGAAAAAAGCAGCCAAAAATCCTACTCCTTCTGATTGGTGCTATGTCAATAATTTTGATGACACGGAAAAACCCAAGGCTTTAAAACTTCCGGCCGGCAAAGGCTGCCAGTTAAAAGACGATATGCAGGAGCTGGTTAAAGCTTTGAAGGATGAGGTGCCCGAGGCCTTTGAGAGTAAAGAGTATCAGGAAGAAGTCGAAAAAATCAAACAAAACTTACGGGAAAAGCGTGAAAATGCCTTGAACAATTTTAAAAAGGAGGCAGAGAACAAAAACTTTACCATGATCACCACTTCCCAGGGTGTGGCTCTGGTCCCCAAGTTTGAGGATAAAGAAGGCAGTTTAAGCACGCTTTTGCAAGGATTGGGAGGTAGCCAGCACAGAGACGATGGGGAAAGCAAAAAACAGCTCGAAGCCAAGTTCTCTGAGACTATGCAGGAAATGGAAGATGTCCAACAGCGGGCAAAAGACAAAATTAAAGACCTTGATAAGCGGACACTAACCTTTACCGTTGACCCTCTTCTTAATAGATTAAAAAAGAAGTATAAAGACTACAACAAAGTCATTGAATTCTTGAACGCAGTTCAGAATGATATTTTGGAAAACTCTGAACAGTTTAAAAAAGCCAAGCAAATGGAAAGCTTGAAAGGTACTTCTTGGGAGCAGCTTCTGCAGTCTTCATTGCCTTCATTTGACCAGTACGAAGTAAATTTAATCGTTGATAATTGCGATACTGAAGGTGCTCCGGTTGTTATTGAAAGTAACCCTACATATCAAAATCTGGTAGGTAAAGTTGAGTATGAAGCACGACTAGGAGCGCTGATTACTAACTTTGGCAACATTAGAGCTGGAGCCCTACACAAAGCTAATGGCGGCTACCTAATGGTTGAGGCACGCAAACTTCTCACAAAACCATTTTCCTGGGAAGCACTTAAACGGGTTTTGCAGGATGGAGAAATTAGAATTGAGCAGGTCGCAACCAGTTATCAGGCATTTGTTGCCAAAACCCTGCAGCCTGAACCGATTCCCCTTAATGTTAAAGTCGTTATAACCGGCGATCCTCTCCTCTACTATCTTCTCTACATTTATGACAAAGATTTTCAGAAGATGTTTAAGGTTAAAGTCGATTTTTCCATACAGACTGACTGGAAAGATGACACTGTGCAAAAGTACGCCCAATTTATCGGCACTATTTGCGAGAATGAAAACCTGAAACATTTCACCCCCTCAGGAGTAGCTCAGGTAGTTGAAGAGGCAAGTAGGATTGTTTCTGACCAAGGGAAACTGGCTACCAAGTTCGGAGAACTGCAAGATGTTATCAGAGAATCAAGCTATTGGGCTACAAAAAACGGCAACGGCACAGTCCAAGGTAAGGATGTTCAAAAAGCCCTTGATGAGAAAATTTACCGCTCCAATAAAATTGAAGAACGCTTACAGGAAATGATTGATGAAGGCACGATCCTAATAGATACTGAAGGTGAAGTAACCGGTCAGGTGAACGGCATTTCAGTTTTAACCTTAGGAGACTACAGCTTCGGCAAGCCTTCCAGGATTACTGCCCGTACCTATGTCGGTAAGGAGGGTGTGGTGAACATTGACCGGGAGACTGAGCTCGGCGGCCGCATCCATAACAAAGGTGTTCTCATTCTCACCGGTTACCTGGGCGGCAAGTATGCTCAGGAAGTACCGCTTTCACTTGGAGCGTCTATCGCTTTTGAGCAGCTGTATGAGGAAGTTGAGGGCGACAGCGCTTCTTCAGCTGAACTCTATACCCTGCTCTCAAGTTTGTCGGGCTACCCCATTAAACAAGACTTTGCCGTAACCGGCTCAGTAAACCAACATGGACAGGTTCAGGCAATTGGCGGAGTCAATGAAAAAATCGAGGGCTACTTTAGGGTATGCAAGCTCAAGGGCTTAACGGGAAAGCAAGGAGTAGTTATCCCCCAAAGTAATGTTAAAAACCTAATGCTCAATGAAGAAGTAATTGGGGCAGTCAAAAAGGGGAGGTTCCATATCCATGCAATCAAAACTGTTAACGAAGGCATTGAGATTCTTACCGGCAAGCCAGCCGGAGAATTGGAAAATGGCTCGTATCCTAAAAACACCGTTAACTGGGCAGTACAGGAAAAACTGAAAGCGTTAGCAGAAAAAGGCAAGGAGTTTCGTAAAAGCGAGGTTTAGGTGGCTTATATAAAGGAGGTATGTGAGACTGGCACTTATTGGCGATGTCATGCTGGGGCGGCTTGTTAATGACGCTTTAAAAACTGAGCCGCCTCCTTATCCTTGGGGCAACACATTGCATGTCCTCAAAACCGCTGATTTTAGACTTTGCAACCTCGAGACTGCCATAACTGACAAAGGTAATCCTTGGTCAGCAACTCCAAAGGTATTCCATTTCCGTACAGACCCCATAAACGTCGGTGTCCTTACCGCCGCTTCGATCAGCCAAGTGTGTCTGGCAAACAATCACATTCTTGACTACGAGTTCGAGGGTATGTTCCAGACTATAGAGATTTTAAAGGAAAATGGTGTCAATTTTGCCGGAGCAGGTGAAGACTTAACTGCCGCTTCTATGCCGGCAGTATCAGAAGTTAAAAGATTAAAAATTGGTCTCATTTCTTTTACCGACAATGAGCCTGTCTGGGAAGCAACTAATGAAAGACCAGGGGTCTTCTATGTACCTATTGATCTTGGAGATAACAGGACAAGGCATCTCCTGGAAACAGTTGAGAAAGCCAGGGAGATAGTAGATTTACTTATTGTTTCGCCCCACTGGGGGCCTAACTGGGGCTATGATCCTCCTCCTGAACACAAGTATCTTGCCCACGCTCTACTTGATCATGGAGCTGACATAGTTTTCGGACACTCGGCACACATCTTTAGAGGAATTGAGCTTTATAAAGGCAAACCGATTTTCTATAATGCCGGTGACTTTGTGAATGATTACTCAATTGATGAGATGGAAAGGAACGACCAGGGATTTATTTATATACTTGAGACAGAGGACACCCGAGTTTCCAGCATCACCCTTTACCCCACTCTTATTCGCGAATTTCAAGTAGTTTTAGCCAGAGAATTTGAAGCCAGAGAAATCACTGAAAAAATGGCACAGCTCTGTCTTGACTTTAATACACCCTCACTTTTCAATCCCACCCTACAAACTCTGGAAATCCCTATAACAAGTACTGCATAAAAGCCTAGGCAGAAGATACAATATCTGCAATATGAAGATCGGGGTAATTTCAGATACTCATAGTAATATGCCTTGCATGCAGGCAGCTGTAAAACTTCTCTTAGACAGAGACGTTAGCCTAGTTGTTCATTTAGGTGATTGGTCATCTGTGTATGCTTTTCAGTTCTTATTCCAGGAACTAAAAAAGCATAACCTTCCTCTTAAAGGAGTGCTGGGTAATAACGATGCTTCACTGGAAAATCAGCTCCTGGAAAATGATCGCCTGGGTTCAGACTCTCTGGAACTGCAGCGAGAACTGCTGACTTTTACCCTGGAGGGTCGAAACCTAGCCGCTACTCACGGAGATAACTACAAGCTTTTAAGAAACCTTATCCAAAGTAGTATGTATGATGCCATTTTTTACGGCCATACCCACAGGGCTAAAAAGGAAGTAGTAGGAAAGACTCTGGTTGTTAACCCCGGCTCAACAACGTTCTCTGTCCCCTGCTCTCAAAAACTCAAATCTTTGGCTATTTACGACACGAAAAGCAATTCTATAGACATAGAAACATTTACTATTGATTAAGCCAATTTCTAAAAGACGACTAACTTTCTTACTCTCCTCTTTCCCAGCTCTCACAGTGTTATGAGGATACTTATCTATATCTGTTGTAACTAAAAATTATAGGGAGGTAATTATGCTCAGAAATTTCATGCAAAGAGGTATCTCTACAATAACCATTATTCTTATCATTGCTGCCGTAATTATTTTAGGTTGGATTTTTTTTAGCGAAAGTAATGTTTTAGATCAACGTGAACCAACTGGCGAAGTCACAGTAAATAACATTGTTGACAATCCAGAAAGCTACTACGGCCAGGAAGTAAGTGTTGTCGGTGAGGTTGCTGATGTAAGAAACCCGAGAGTCTTTGTTCTCCAAGGCAAAGAAGATCTTATTGACGATAAGATTTGGATAATAACTCGCAGTCCTATACCGGATTTTGAAGAAAGAGTCGAAGGAGAATTATTTGAGAGCGACAGTCCGGTCCAGGTAGTCGGAACTGTGAGGCGGTTTATTGTTACCGAAGTTGAACAAGAAGTAGAATTTGACCTTGACCCAGATATAGAAGCAG
The DNA here is from genome assembly GCA_050942955.1 of Patescibacteria group bacterium. Classification (GTDB taxonomy): domain Bacteria; phylum Patescibacteriota; class Microgenomatia; order UBA1400; family UBA1449; genus JBMNOG01. Next base: position 127,403 of record JBMNOG010000001.1, read on the forward strand.
AGGCAAATGCGAATAGACCAGTTATTATCGCCGACAGAGTACTTATTCTTGAGGAAGTTACCCCTCCTGCCGCAACACCTGAGGTTACTCCGGAAACAGTTACACCTGAGGCTACCTCAGATGGGGTTCTGGAGTTTGAGTGAGATATGCAGATAACCAGTCCGGCTTTTAGTAATAACGGAGATATTCCCCAGCGTTATACCTGCGACGGCCAGGACATCAACCCTCCCCTTTCACTTTCAGACATACCTGAGGAGGCAGAGAGCTTGGTTATAACTGTAACTGATCCAGATACGCCAGGTAAAACCTGGGTTCACTGGGTGGTATTTAACATTAGTCCTGATGTAAAAGAAGTGGAAGAAGACAGTGTCCCTGAAGGAGGCATTCTAGGCAGTAACGATTTTGGACAAACAGAATACGGAGGTCCCTGTCCACCCTCCGGAGAAACACATCACTACTTTTTTACAGTGTATGCCATTTATATAAAAACTACCTTGGAAGAAGGTGTTGTGTTTGACGAAGTTATGGAGACAATTGAAGATAATATTATTGACTCAGCAGAACTTGTGGGAACATACAGAAGGTAACTATTACATCTTCACCTCCTCTATCATTTTCTGCAGTTTAAGCTTCCTGATAGTCATGTTTTTGAAATTACCTCAGCTTCTTCAAGTCCATATTTTTTCAGAATTTCAAGAGCTGAAGTTTCCATGTTGCCATCAGCAATTATAGAGATAAATGTCTCCCCTCGTTTTACCCTCTTTTCGTAATTTTTAGCAAGAGACTCAGAAAAACCGGCACTCACCAGAGCAAGCATAAGCCCTCCTCCCAAGGCTCCTAATACACCTCCACTAACTCCCCGACTTCTAATCATTGGTCCGGCAGCATGAACAAGACCAATACCCGGAACAATCACCAAACGCATCGCCAAATCCTTAAGCGTCCCTCCTACTGTACTGGAGGTTGCTTCTGCTGTTCCACCTTTACTTCCTTGAAGTACAGCCAGTCCTGTATCTTTCCTAGACTCTTCTTCTGGGGTTAGCAACGAAACACTATCAATAGCAGTATAGCCGCTATTTTTTAACTCAGAAACTGCCTGACTAGCTAACTCCTTGTTTTTGAATGTTCCGGCAATCATGTGAGACATATGTTCACTCCTCTTTTGTATACATTTATAAAATACTAGGTGATTACTGTAAAAACGCTATGTAAGAAAAATGCTAATACTATGTAAAGGTTAGGTAAGAAGTCTTTCTTGCTACCTCGCCGTATACGTTGTTTTCCGTTGAAGCTGGTCCACACTCTCTCTCAGTCTTTTTAGAATTTCTGCAATTTCGGTTGGCTGAGGTTTCTCAATTCTTAGCGGCGGCACCTCCCTTCCCTGGGCTTTTTCTTCAATCGTTTCTTTAAGTTCCTGGGTGTAGATATCTTGGTATTTTTCCGGGTTAAATGAAGTACTGAGTCTGTCAATAAGCTGCAGCGCGGCTGACATCTCCTCTTCGGAAACTAACACAGTTCTGGGAACATACAAATCTGTAGGCTTTCTAATATCGCTATCAAAGCGCATTTGGTTTAGCATGAGCATATCATCTTCAGGTTTAATAACACCCAAATGTTCACGAGTCTTCAGAATAAACCTTGCTATCCCCACTTTTCCGGATTTTCTCAGAGCTTCCCTTAGAAGAACATAGGCTTTTTCAGAACCCTTTCCTGCTTCAAGGTAAAAAGGTTTTTGATAGTACTTGCTATCAATATCTACTTCGTCAACAAGGTCTACGATCTGAATACTGTTCGTTTTTCTAACATTCGCTTTTTCAAAGTCTTCATTATCCAAAACGACATACTTGCCCTTGCGGTACTCATACCCTCTGACAATGTTTTCGTAAGGCACTTTTTCACCTGTAGTTTTACAAATACGTTCATAACCCACAGGACAAAGATCATCTTTCCGCAGATAATCAAATTCTAACCGTCTTTGTTTGGTAGCTGTGTAGAGTCTCACTGGAATATTTACCAAACCAAATGATATCGTTCCTGTCCAAATTGACTTCATGAGCTTACCCTATGTTCTGCATATAAATACCATGCAATAACATGGTAAGAAAGCTGAAAGAAGCACGCACCTACTCGTATTCTCCCCAAATTTTTATTACCTTCACATTGCCTACTAAGTTCAGATTTCTATAGTGGTTTTGTATTTGAGCTGAGTCTATTCTTTCCAAACATGATACCCAAAGAATTCGAACAGTTTCGATGTAACCATGAAAGTTATTGGTTCAGGAAAACTACTCCTCAGAGGGCATGACAATCCAGAGAATAATGTACGGAAGAAGCCCGGGCAGCCCTCCGGGGAGTAGAAGTAAAAGGAAAACTGCTCGCACTAAAACTACATCAATGTTAAAGTAACGGGCAAGACCTAGGGCAACCCCTCCAATAACTCTGCCCTCTTTGGGTCTTACTAGTCTTTTTACTTCTTGCATGCAATAAGCTTACAGCTTAAGCTCAAAAGGCTTACAAGAAAGAAGTAATAGTTTAGTAAGGGTTTATAAAGATTTCTTACCAGCCTCTTACTCAACCGCTATTTGATTGTGATGTTTTATTTCTAGAATTTTGCTTTAATTACACATTCCAACACCTATGAAAATCTCAATTATTTCGTTGCTTCTAATACTCTTAGTCGTTGCCGCTGTAGTATGGCTAGTTTCAGGAACTAATCTTGATTTTTTAAAAGTAATCCCCATCCAGGAAAATGAAGCGGTTCAAAACATTCCTGATTCTTCTCCATTAGTTGATGCCAACACTGCAGACGTAGCAGAACGTGCTATCGGCGCTGTAGTCACTATTGCTTCTCAACCCGGATTTTCTATTGGTGAGACTCCCCAAAACCCTGAAGAACTGCAGGTGGCTTCCGGATTCTTAATCTCAAGCGACGGTTACATTGCTACTAATAAACATGTTGTAAGCGAGGATATTGAATCATACGAAATTATCTTGGGTGATAACCGCTATGAAGTTAAGGAGGTGTACGAAGATCCTGGTAATGATATTGCTGTTATCAAGATCAACTCCACTTCTCTACTTTTTTTACCTTTAGGTGATTCTTCTAATCTCCAAGTTGGGCAACAGGTGGTTGCTGTGGGCACAAGTTTTGGCACGCTAGCGAATACTGTGACAACTGGAATTATTTCCGGGTTAGGCAGAGACATTACAGCCGGCACTCCATACAGCAACTATGTATCCAGACTTGAAGATGTTATCCAAACTGATGCCGCTTTAAATCCCGGAAATTCTGGTGGACCCTTACTAAACCTTCGAGGTGAAGTTATTGGTGTTAACACCGCTGTTGCCGCCGCAGGGGAAAATATTAGCTTTGCTATCCCGGTAAATGTTTTAAAGGATTTTATTAGAAAAGTTAACTTGCAGATTTAGAAGGTTTTGATTTGCTTACACTAAAAGCCTCGACAATCTCACTGTTTCTGAAAAGAATAATTTCATCAGCTGTATACATTAAGCCTTTGTTAGGATTGTTTTGAAACCCCAAGTAAACCACTTTAACTTGGACTTTTTTTAGCTCCGCAATTGCTGGCTGAAGATCAGAATCAGAACTGCAAATAATAGCTGTATCCATTTGTTTCCTGTACGCCAAAGAAACCATGTCAACTGCAATCTTCACATCTACACCCTTTTCCCTGAAAACTAACTCTTCCTCACCTCCTACCCTCACTGTCTGCGCCCGAACATTCCCTGCCCGAGTATATGTAAACCCTTGCTTCTCAATATTAGTTTTAAGCCGGCGCTGCATAGAGATTAGTTCTTTTGATTTTTCAGGGGTGGCCTCATGCTCACGCATCCTGGCAGCATAAAATAATTTCCTCGAAAGCCGGGTACGCTTAAGCACCCGGCCCATTAGCTTTTTAAGGTTTATTGTGGCAAAATCGATTTGGTCTTTGTTTATCCCCTCTTTTCCCAAAACCTCATCCACCTTGTAGCGGAAATTTTCACCATCGATAAATAAAATTGTCTTATCCATACCGCCCTATTATACAAAAAACCTCACCGGGCAGATTGGGCATGGGTGAGGCGTGAATACTATTACTGTATATAGTTAGAAAATAAAAATCAAGTAATACCCTGGTAAGAGATAGATGAAGATAGCCTAATTCATGGACAGTATTGAAAACTGCAATACAGTAGCAATGCTTACCCAAATGAGATATGGGACTTGAACTAAAGAAAGTGTCTTTGAGTAAGGCCAAATAGTAATCATGCCAAGAACAATCGTTCCTAAAACAATCAGGATATCAAGTGAGGCTAGAATTAAGCTCCTCAGTCCAAAAAGAATGGGTGTAAAAAGTAGGTTAGCAACTAAATTAATAGCAAATACAACAAAAACCGATTTTTTAATATCTCCCTTAAGCGTCCGGTAAAGGATGTAGCCAAAGCTAATCAAAATAATCGGGTAAAGAAATGACCAGATAACAGAAATAGTCATCACCGAAGGCGTCCAGGAAGGTTTTTCTAAACTTTCGTACCACATTTGCCAGCTCATACAGACAGTATAAAGCGAGCAGTATGAAGAAAAGATGATGATTAGTTACGCAATGAATTCATATTAGATATGAATTGCTTAATCTAAATCGTGCACATTAGAATACACATATCTTGGCACCTTGAAATGGCCCCAAAGATTCCCTAAAAGGAGATCGACAATGCCTGGTGGACCTTTCCCTGATTTCGGCGATCCGCTCTACGATCCGTTTTCCAATCCCGACAACAGAATCGAGTTCTGGAGAACGAAGCACCCCCACCCAGGGCAGCTCAACCGAAAAATCGTCAGTGGTCCCGATGCAGGATTGCATCAAGGGTACGATATGACCAAGGGGAGCACCTTTCAGAGCACGCAGGATCCTTTTCGAGGCCGCTAGCAACCGTGTAGGTTGACAGTCCATATCTGGACTTGTTCAGCCTGTATGGTTGGCCATCCTAGGGGGATAAACTTTGCACTTTGTGCCAAGGTAAGTTTATCCCCCTTGCTTTCTCTACATGCTATTATAAGCACATGAATGTATCTAAAAGAATTCCCAATACCTTTCGTTGCAGTGCGCGTAATCCAGATTTTAAGACGTTTCTAAATTATCTTATCCAAATACTTCAGCCAGTTATAGAAACGGGCAAAGAGGCAAATGCAGTTGACGCAGCTTTTCAAACATTCAGTACTTCTTTTGAAAAAGTTCTTCCTGAAAATAACCCTAATCTAAGCAGTATTGATTATCACCTGCTTTTCGTTGGCGAGTTTGCCCCGGAATGTAGAAGACTCTACAAACAGCTACTAGAAGTCTGGATAAACATCCAAAATCACTTCTTGCCTGAAGAATTAGGACTTAGTGATAGTGGACAAAAAGAATACAACCGCAATACTATTCCGGGAAAAATGGCAGAAATTAAAGAATCCCTGGAAAAATTACAGAGAAAAGTTACTCCCGCTCAACCTTAATCGTGCATTCAGTTACCAAAGCAGCAATGGCACCAATCGCTGCTAATGTGGGGGCCAAAACCATTCCCACTACTCCTAAGGTAAGAGGAACAACGATAAGCTCTTTGCCTTCTTTGTTAAGAATCGTAATCCGACGGATATTGCCTTCTTTAATCAGGGTTTTCACTTCACGCACTAAATCCTCGCCTTTAACTTTAAACTCTTCTTTTTTAGTAGACTTTTTTGCTGACATATAAGACCTCCTTAGTTGCTAATAGTAACTTCACCAAAGTTTACCGACCCTGAGACTGTCAAGACCGGACTTTTTCCACCTGTTCCAGTCTCATTTTTCCATGAACCTAAAACTGCTGTTCCTGTTGATCTGACTTTCCAGGTTTTTGGGACAAAAACATTCACACCACCAAATGAAGCATCAATTGCAAGTTCGGCTCCGCTTTTAGATAGTTTAGCTTGGGTTAAATCAACCTTCACCTGTCCAAAAGCCAACCTTATTCTTCCACCCCTGAAGTCCTTCGAATCAACTACAACTGTTACTTCAGAAAATTCAATGTTTTCATCCAGATCATCGGCTTTGATCACATCTTTGGAAGGCGTAGTAAACTTCCTTTGCCGTGGGTGCTTGAACAAAATTGAGATTCCCATCCAGATAAGTAGGAATGGCCAGAGAACATTCCAAAAACTGACATCATATAGTTGAGAAGCCTGAAGCGCAGCACCGATCCCAGCAATAAACAACCCACCCTTTACTCTTCCATAAAGAAGTAGCGCCAACCCAAAGAGAATTAGGATAAACGGCCAGTACACTGAAATAGGAAAACCTAATAGCTGGGTAATACCTAACTGGTCAATGAAAAACAAAAGACCAAAAATAATAAATAGTAAACCAAAAAGGACACGTATAGACATAGATTAAAATAAATTGATAATTTTTTTATTGTAACACTTACTGATGATTTAGAACTACCGATAGCTTAAACCCTCAAACCCGCCAGTAAAGCGGGTTAGGGATAAGCGAACGTAGACTCTCACCGGGATAACTTTTTTTACCTGAAAATGTCTGGTGGGTCAATGTGTAACCCGTGCATACAATTAAGCGATAGCAGTAACTACGTAGGTTACTCTCCCTGAGGGAATAGAAACTTCTACCCTATCTCCGACCTTTTTCCCAAGAAGGGCTTTACCGATCGGGGATTTGTTTGACAGTTTTCCCTGCAAAGGATCAGCCTCAAGATTACCGACGATTTCAAATTTCCTTTCTTTGCCATTAGATTTTACGGTTACTTTACTCCCCAGCCCTACCTCTCCAGCTTTAGCTGAATTAACTACCTTAGCGTACTTAATCAACACTGCTAACCTTCTTAGTCTACTGTCAATGGAAGATAGTTTTGCCCGAGCCGCTTTGTAGTAGCCGTTTTCCGAAAGGTCTCCCATTTCTCTGGCTTTTTGGAGGTCTTCAACCGCCAACGGTCTTTCGGCAAGCAGAGTTTCCTGTTCTTTTTTAATTTTTTTAAAACCGTTTGCAGTAAATTCGTATATAGGCAGTTGTTTACGTGTAAGTGTCATAGATACATTGTACCAATCTCAGTAAAGCAATCTTATTATTGATTTTTGTAGGGAAATAGTCTTATAATTCAAAAAATATTAAATTTCTAGCTATTATGGCAGTTCAGGAAACTAGACAAGAAAATCCATCTATCTTTCAAGCAGGTCAACATACAACCAGAATAGTTCGAAGATCTCCAGATTATAAACAAATACCGTATACTGATATTGAAGCACTTCTTAATTTAGAGAACACACCGTGGATAGTTACTGCTGAAGAAGGAGTGTTAGTGTTACAAACTAACCATGAAGGAAATGATGTTGCTATTTGTTATGATTCAAAAACAAATGGTGGTTTACTCAGCATAATAGAAGGTAGAGATGGAATTTTTGACATGGAAACCTTTCCGGCAAATCCTGCTCGCATAGATGCCATTGAATCATTTCTTAGAAGTGCCGTTCCAGTCGAGGAAGTCTAGTTCTCTTCCGTTCCCAGCTCCAAATCTTCCACTGTAGCTATTGGAATAACTTCACCTGTTTCCCCATCCTGGTCAAAATAAATATCCGCTTCCTGAGGCAAAGTTTCCGCCCACTCTATCCATTTTTTAAACCTAAGAGCATACTGGGGATAGAAATTAATATAAAGGGAAGCGAATGTTTTCGCTTGATTAAGAAAAGTTCTGACCGGATACGTTCTGTTTAAATCAAATTTCACTCCAAAAGACTTGTTTTTGAGTACGTAGTCCATATGTTGCATATACCTCCAGACTTTGTATTGTAATTCCAGCACCTCTGTATTTCAAGCATTTTGAAAGATTTTTGTAAGATTAGAAAGTGGGTTTTGAGATAAAAACGTAATAAAAACCTGTACAAACTGACAGGAGAAGATACTATAAAAAAACAGGTTAAATTTCCCGCTCTGGTTCATAAGTTTCTAGCGTTTTCTGCCGCAGGTTACATTACTAATCAATAATTACACTAAGTGCGAGATTTCTTTAAAGCTTGAAAGTCTCTCCAGCGTCTTGTCTAAGGCTTCCTCTAAAGCATGTAATCTTTTATAAACCATGAGCCGCTGCCTGCCTTTTGATCTTCCCAACCGTTCTTTTGCCTCACGGACCTTTTCCAATTCATGAGAAATAGTTCTTAGTACTCGATCATTCATAATGATCACCTCCTTAAATAAGCGGCTTCTGCTAGAAACTTATACTATTAAAGAGCGAATTGGTTTAAGTATAGCAGTAAGCCATATTGTTTAACATGCATAATAGGTATATACTTCTAGTTTTTTTCTTCTACAACTGTAAGACTTACAGTCCTTTTTTTTGGCCCATTAAACTCTACTAATACCACTTTCTGCCACGCTCCTAGCACTAAAGACGTATCTTGAACAGGAACCATAACTGACGGTCCGATAATTGAGGAAAGAATGTGGTCAGGGGTGTGAGAAGGGTCATGGGGATGGCGGTAAGAAACTTTCGGTAGTACTCCTCTCAAAGCTTCAAGCATATCCTGTTCTGTTCCGGGGTCAAGGTCGGCTGTTGTCAGACAACACGTCGTATGATGAACAAAGACAAGACACATCCCCTCTCGAATATTCATGTCTTTAATTTTTTTGTTTATCTTTTCCGTAATATCAACAACTTCATCTTTTTGATTAGTATTAACCGTAAAGGTTTCCATAAAGCAATAATATCAGGTAAAGATGAAGAAATTATTATGTCCGTTTAAGTAATTACAATTACAGAATTATTACTTCCCTATGACCGCACTTTGATCTATGTAACTAGAATAAATAGATGAGGGTCAAAAATATTGGCTGTACTATGAAAATTGTTCTTACCTTATTTCTCTCATTATTTTTACTCTTAGTATCATGGACCGAATTGAAAGCCTCACGTTTTACAAAACCTGCTCCGCGCATAACTCAGCAATGTCTTTACGGTAGCACCCAAGCACGGGTACAGCCAAATATTCACACTCACTGGCAGCCGGAAATAACAATTAGGGAGGGTGAAACATTCAGAGTCGGCTCTTTCCATAATCATACGGGCACGTTTGCTCATGATACTATCATGTGGGTAGTTGGACCTAGAGGTCAATCTGACACTGTTAATAATGAAAGTGTAATTCGAGCAGATACTTCCGGCACCTACGTTTTACATGTCCAGACTACTCATCAGACTGGAACTGGATGTGAGGCTCAGGCGGTGGTTCATGCTGTAGAAACAAAACCCATTACTCGTACTATTTTCATTACTACACCAGTGGCAAAGGCAAGAGAAGTAGTCTCAACTGCTACCAAAGAGAGAGTTGTGTTTAGGATTCGAAGTATCCGTGATAGTGTGGTAAACACCTGGAACAGAGGCAGGTCCTACGTTTCATTTAACATTTTTGATGATGATCCAAAGTCTGGTGTTGCCAGCTGGGAAGAATACCGAAAAAGACAAGAACAACTCAGGGAAAACGAGCAGCGGATGTATGCCAAAAAACGGGAAAGGGTTAGGACAGTTGACGATGACCCCACTTTTAGTGCAGGTGATTGGGAAGAATACCGCCGCAAACAAGAAGAGTTGCGCAGACGTGAACAGGAAAGATTTACTAAAACAAGAGTAATTAGGGATGAAACAGATGAAGTGCCTTTTAGTGCCGATAACTGGGCTAAGTATCGGACTAAACAAGATCAACTCAGAAGACAAGAGCAACAAAAGTTTGCCCCTTAAATAGATTTTGAAGAGAAGACAATTTTGGAGTCATTGGCCAGGGATAATTATTGCCTGACAACTACACCTTCTTGCACATCTTCCACTACATACCCTTGTGACTTAATCGCTTCCCGTATTTTGTCAGCTGTCTCCCAATCCTGATCACGGCGGGCAATCTCACGATTATCTATGTTTCTTAGAATCTCCGAAGGCAACTCTGCTACTGAAGTAATTCTTGTACCTGATTTTTTCCCGGTATATGTATAGTAAAAACCGTGTTTTTTAGAAGCTTCTTTAAGATTTAATCCTAATATTCCATCCCAGTTCATAAGCAACTGATACTTCTCTTTGGAAGACAGATCCGACTTTACCATCTCCCACAATACCGCCAAAGTTTGGGGTGTCTGGAGATCATTTTCCAGGGCTTTTATAAACTCTGCATCAAACTTTATAGCTTTTTCTGAAAGCTTTCCCTTCTCATTCTCAATAATTTCTTTTTTAAACTCAGCTAACCGCTCTAGTAAGTGCTCGTAAGTTTTTTTCGCTGCCTCAAGGTTTTCCCAGGTAAAGTTAAGTGACTGGCGGTAATGGCCGGTTAGGTAAAAGTAGCGCAGGTGTTCAGGCTTAAATCCTTTCTTTTCCAGATCATGTAAAGTATAAGCATTGCCCAAACTTTTCCCCATCCGCCCACAATCAACCAGGAGAAATGCTCCATGTACCCAATATTTCACAAACGGCTTCTTGCCTGTAGCCGCTTCAGTTTGGGCAATTTCATTGGGGTGGTGGGTTGAACGCAGATCTTCACCTCCGATATGAATGTCAAACTGATCACCTAAGTACTTTGTTGACATGGCACTACACTCGATATGCCACCCCGGAAACCCTAACCCCCACGGACTCTCCCATTCCATTGCTCGTTTTTGGAAGGGATTGTCTTTTTCCGGATCAAAGTTCCGGCCATTTGGATAACTAAACTTCCATAAAGCAAAATCTCTCGGATCTTTTTTCTCAGGGTTTGGCTCCACTCTGGCACCTTCTTTCACCTGATCAATATTGGAGAGTTTGCCGTACTCATTACCCTCAGCTTCATATTTTTGAGTGTCAAAGTAGATACCGTCAGACGTGCGGTAGGTAAAGCCCTTTTCTTCGATTTGTTTAATCATGGCTAGCTGCTCTTTTATATGCTGTGTAGCTCTAGAAAATCTAAATGGCTGGGTTAAATTGAGTTTTCTATACCCTTCTAAAAAATCATTTGCATAAAAATTGGCCACATCCCAAGCAGTTTTTTGTTCCTGCTTGGCCGCTTTTTCAAGTTTGTCTTCACCAATATCCGCATCACCCAGATTATCCCCTGTCAAATGACCAACATCCGTAATATTCATAACATATGTTGGTTTATACCCTTTAAACTTAAGAGTTCTCACTATCAAATCACCCAGAAAGTATGTACGCCAGTTGCCAATAGTGACGTAGCTATAGACCGTCGGGCCGCAGGTATATACTCCTACATTAGGAGGATTAATCGGTTCAAAATCTTCAAGTTGGCGGGTCAGAGAATTAAATAGTTTCATATTTACACTGTTTTATTGCGAATTCGTTCAAATGTCAAATATACAAATCTACTTTTTGATTTTTATGTTGCATTAGCCCGTTACCTTTCTAACTTACCAAGATTGCTTCGTCGCTGCACTCCTCGCAATGACAGTATAACCATTTAACAATATAGCTCTTAAGCTTTTTAAATAACTTGCTTCTTATTTCTTGTTCTCAGTAACCCTCAACTCGCTACTCACAACCCATTCAGCAATCCAACAATTTAACACTAAAGTTTTTTCTTTTTTCATTTCTAATTTTTACATTGACTCTTATCCCATTATCTTTCCCTGTTCACCGCTCCGGCTTTGGACACTGCCCGGCATCGTGATTGCTTCCCGCTCCTTCTTCTTTTCTTCCGCTTTTTTCTGTTCCTTTTCCCAAAGCTCCATCTCTTCTTCTTTGTCCCGGGCCGCCTCTGTTCCCTTCTGTAACCCTATCTCTTGCTTTGAAAGCTCCTGTGCTTTTTTGGCTCTATACTCTTGAATATCCTGCTGAATCTTTTGGTAGTTTTGACGCTTGATGGCCATATCCTGCTTTTTTTTAGCTTCTACCTGTTCCGGAGTTAAACTTGATGAACCATAAAGGTCATCCAGCAGTTTTTGCCTCTGGTCATCCGACATCTTCTGGTCTTGGGGTTTTTGCTGACTGCCGGTATCATCGTTTGCACCTTTGGCCTGAGCTACCGCTTCTGTTCCAATTTCTTGCGGTAGAGTTTCCAGTTCTTTTTCAAAATTCTCAAAAACATCATTAAACATAGGCAGAGTGTAAATTCTCCTTAAATCCTAGCAGAGATGAAGAGGTTTCTCAAACCAAGAAGATTATTTGTGAACTAGTGTACCAACCCGTTCACCCTGAACTATACGTTTAATAGCCTCCGGTTCATCAATATTAAAAACAATAATTGGGATATCATTATTTTTTGCTAGAGCAAAGGCATTACTATCCATTACATTCAAACCCTTTTCCAGCGCTTCCTGGTAGGTTAAGTCTTCATACTTTTTGGCATCAGAAAACTTCTTTGGGTCTTTGTCGTACACTCCATTTACATCTGTAGCTTTTAGGATAACTTCACAGTCAATCTCTGCTGCCCTTAGAGCTGCTGCTGAGTCGGTTGTAAAAAAGGGGTTACCAGTACCGCCTCCAAAAATAACTACCCTTCCTTTTTCCAAATGCCTCGTTGCCCGCCTGCGAATATAGGGTTCAGCTACAGAAGGAATGGGAATAGCCGTCATTACCCTAGTATCACCACCCAAATGTTCGATCGCTTCCTGCAAGGCAATAGCGTTAATAATCGTACCAAGCGTCCCGATATTGTCGGCAACCACCCGGTCAACGTTTTTGCCTTCAACTAATCTGCCTCTGAAAATATTGCCCCCGCCAACGACAATTGCCAGTTCAACCTTGGTTGACTTTACAAGTTCAATGATCTGCTCAGCCACAGTATCATAGGCATCAAAGTTTATTCCCCAGCCGTCTTCCCTGCTAAAAATCTCACCGCTTAGTTTAAGCATTACGCGTTTGTAGACTGAGTTTTGGGGCATACACTAGGTCCTTTTAATAGTAGGTAGTGTTAGTATATCATTTGTTATTATTCTTCATCTTCTCCATGTTTTTCTTGTACTTATTCTTAAAAGATTCCTCTAAATCCAGATTAAGGTAAGAAGCTAGTTTAAGTGTTTGCCAAAAAAGGTCAGCTACTTCGTCTTCAATTTCTGAAGGATTAGTTGTAACTGCTAAAGAGTTGCGTTTTGTTTCTTTGTGAAGAAGAATTCTCGCTACTTCTCCTGTCTCTTCAATTAAATGAACAAAGGCTTGCATCGGAGTTGTTTCAATTTTAGTGTATCCAGTTTCTTCCAGGTGGTCTTTTACTAACTTTTGTGCTTTTTTTATGTGCATAGGCTACAATGATTTTATAAAAGTGATTAATAGATTTGTAAACTGAAGAAGTGAAGAAGTATCAAGCCATTCATGTTCCGTATGGATCCCTCCCCCATTAGGCTTTGACAGAATGACAGCTGTATCTTGTGAAAAAAACCTTCCATCTGAAGCTCCATGTTCTCTGCAAAAAACATTTCTTTCGCTCATATTGCTAAGAATTAACTGCTCCCATTTTTTAATGTAAGGATTTTCAATAGGAGTAGAAAATGGGTTAGCTTGCACAATATTTTCTACTATGCACTTTTCTGAAAGTGATTCAATCTCTTTTTGTATATGTTCGGCAGAATCTTCAGGAATATAGCGAATATCTAAAACAAGTTCTGCTCTATCACTCACCTGGTTAGCTTTTAAACCTCCTGATATTTTGCCAAAGTTAACCGTAGTTTTCCAAACCTCCTTTTTAGGGATTGGGAAACGGCTTCTGATTTTCGAGCAAACGCTTACCAACTTATCAATAGCGCTATCACCCTCCCACGGCATTGATGCATGTGGCGATTTACCCTTAACTATAAGTTTAAGCTAACACTCCCTTAGCCTGGGTTACAATCTTCCAGTTGTCTCCTCCATCAGGAATAATCACCACTTTTGGCTTATACCCTACCTCATCTACAAGGTAACCAACACCATTTACTCCTCCATTTTCTTCATCGCTGGTTATCATTATTCCTAATGATTTAGGTATTTTTTTGTCTTCTGCCAGTTTTTTAAGAGCAACAATAAATGAAGCTATAGCAAACTTCATATCGCTCACACCTCTTCCAGTTAACTTGCTATTATCCTCTTTAAGGATAAATAATTTTTCAGAAGCTGGGACAACATCCAGGTGAGCACATAGAAGAATTTCAGGCTCAAGCATATCCTCTGTTAACCAAACCCGAGAACTCACCCCATTTTTACAATACCTCTTCAAAATTAGCGGGGCATCTTTTAATTCTTGCTCGATATATGAAAAACAGGCTTCGATAGCTTGTTGGTCCTCACTCACTGTTTTGAAAGCTACAAGCTTTCTGGTAATTTCAATAAGTTGTTTCATTTCTTCTCTACACTGAAACTTGCTATTGTATATTTTGTTATGCTTTTTTCCCTAACCTCAGCCAATTACTCCTTCTTGAGAGGTCAATTCTACTAAAACTGTTTCTCTTTCCCGTATTTCACCAAAGCCTGTTCTGAACACAAGCTTCATAGGCAGTTTTATATGGATAATTTCTGCTGATGTTATTTTCATAATAATATGCTTTACTAATTACCCATCCTACAAACAATCTACTGCTAACGCAATTCTAATAGGATACGCATTGAAAGTTTTTAACTCTACTTATACTATTTTCATAGTGATTTATTAAGCAAATGAACTTATTTAATACCAGCTCTACGATTATTAAAACATACCAGGATTCTTTACAAATATATTTTTCTTATATTCCTTTTAGCACCCTTGAAACCTTAGCTCTACAAATATACCGAACTAATCCCTTTTCAAAAAGAAAAAAACTATGCAAGCAATACCTACCAACTATCACTTCACTCAAAGCTCCCTTTAAACAAATCATTCTAGAAAGAAATAAGTTGGCTCAATCTAAGAGTTTTTCAAATTACTTGGAGTTTATTCTTGCCTCAGACAAGATTCCTCAAACTAAGTTTAAGTTATTTGAAAAGCATGTTGATGGAATTATCACCTACTGTAATCAGAATCTTCCTAAAATCGATAGTCTTCCAAGACATTTTTTCTCTAGCCTAAACTCCCCTTGCCTGCTTTGCAGACTTCCCTTTCCTGAGTTTAATTTTCCAGATGAGATTATTGACCGTGTCTTAGATACTCATCCGATAGTTAAAGCATATAAAAAAATATTACCCTACGCTATGCTCCTCTTGGAAAAAATGCCAGAATGGATGTCAAGGAAAAGCCTTTAAGCTTCACTGTTTCAACTAGAAAAGACGTTAATACACTTCACCAAACCTTGAACCTCGTTCATGAACTGGGGCACATAATCGGATATTTCAAACACAAAAACAGTAATCGCTATAATTCGGAAAAGGAGGCGATAAAAACTGTGTTTTTATTTCTAAAATCAATCTCTGAAGAACTATTCCATGCTTCCTTTATTGAAGTTTTAAATTCAATTCATCACACTCTGTTTGAAATTGAAGTCTACAAAAATCCCAACCAAGATTTTGACAAACTTTATCTTTCGCTCTTCAACAAATGTTTCTGGGCGGCTAAGGAAAAAGAAAATCTAATGTACCTAATTAACTTCCCTATTGTTACCAAACCGCTTACATCCCTTTTCTACTCGTTGTCCTACGTCGAACTACTATTGGAAATGGAAAAGGTGAAGAAATAAGGAATCTTATTTAGAAACAGAAGGCATAGTCTTATAAAACTCAAGTATTTCGTTTAAATAATCGCCTGCAGTTTTCGGATCGTTTCTTACGTACCAGGAAAGTTCTGCTCCCAAAAGGCACATATCCGCCACCTTGCTGTCTTTAATTGCTGGCTCATCCCATGAATACGTCCACATCTTTTCTAAAAGCGAGGAGTACTCATCCAAGTCTAGCTTCATGTCTATGAAATCTTCTGTAGTTACCCAAAACAACTCTTGAAACGTATTGCTGGTAAGCTCATCCATTCCTTTAAGTTTTAACTGCTCAAGATATGTGTAGAAAAGCTTTTTGATTTTTATGTCTTCTCCGAAAATGTCAGATTGGGACATACTAAAAAAATTTACACGAACTACTAAAGTTAAGACTAAATTACTCAATACTCCTGTTTATAGATTTTTGGATAAAACCATAATGGTTTTCAGCCTTATTTGAGTAACTAACCCGCTATCCCACTCTAAGCACAAACTATTAGGCTTAACCGTTTCTTATAGATCCATACTGCTACCTTAAGTATGTCTGTTTGTAAATCCATCTGCCATTCTCTTAACAGCTAATGAAATCTTCTTTACATATTCTCTATTGCTGTTAGTAACTGGCACAATCCAAAAATGAAGATGAGGGTCTTTAAAACCTAAATTCATCGTAATTACTTTATTCGTAGAAGCAATCTTCTTACTCAATTTACAAAACTCAGCCAAAACCTCTCCCAAACTATTTCTTTCTTTTTTATTTAGTTCATCCAAAGATTCAACATGTCTTTTCGATTTCAAAAATAAGAGTCCATCCAGATTAATATCAAAAGGAATATCCACTACCCAAAAAGAGTCAGCATAAATCCTATACTTTCCTGACCTATTTAGCTTACAAATAAGACATCCATTTTCATCCATATAAATTTGTATATTAATTAAACTTCCCTTTGTTATAAGAACTTAAAAAGTTTAAATTGTTACCTGCTAAATCTTCAGGATTAGAAATATGTTTCCAATCACCAACATATTCTTCCACAGCAAATTCTACAAATGAAGATCTCACAGATTTGTTAATTAGTCTACTAAGTAATTTTTCATCTGAATTTTGTGCCATGCTAATAAATGATACATCATATAAAGCTACATGCATCTCTCTCAATTGATCTTCTCCCCATACAGATGCTGGAGGATGAACCAAATCAGCTAAAAAACCTTCATATACACTAATCAAAGCATGGGTCAATGCAGGAGTATGGTATTTTGCTCCACTGATAACACCTATAAATTCATTTCCGATAGTTTCTTTCTCTTCTTCAAATCTCTCAGCAACTCTAAGCATAAGTTGATTAGGGGCTATTACATCACCAGCTAAAAATAAAAAGGGTCTAGTTATTAATTCCTTAGCCAACAAAAGTCTTCCTTTAGTTTCTAGAGGTTTTTCATCGTGCACATAATCTATTTTAATTCCGAAGCATTCATTCCCAAAGTATTCTCTTACTTCATTTCCTTTATGCCCAGTAACAATAATCACATTAACTTCTTCAGGGCCAAACGCATTCCATAATTCTCCTAAAATATGTTCTAATACTGGGGCTCCATCAATTTCAAGCATACATTTCTGTTTATCTTTAGTTAGACCACCCATTCTTTCACCTTTTCCACCAGCCAGAATAACAGCACTTAATGCCTCTTTCATAATATTTTGATAAGAGCAGCTCTATCAATAAAAGTTAGGTTATATTATCTGGGTGGTGTATAATCAAAAACACACAAAACCTCCCAGGTTGCGTGTACTAAGTGAACCCCGCGCCGTCCAAGCAAGTGGTTCACTTTTTTATTTTTCTTATCTTACAAAGCAAGCACTTCTTCTGCAATTCATATCCGATATGAATTGCAACTTCTTTATTCCTTTTATAAAGTAGGGGTATTCTTGTATGAAACAAAACAAAGATTATTTAACTACCCTTACTAACTCTTCTAAACCTAATAGCGAAGATATTGAAACAGCATTTTTTTCTGCTTTTGAAGATTTGGAAAAAGGCAGCATTTCCTTAAAACGCTTTTCCACTGTGTCAACTTCCCTTCTTCACTATATTCCTTTTGACCAGTGGGTTTGCTCTCCTTTAGGAAACCTTATTCTCAATGCTTCAGATATTTCCGTTTATACTGAAAGACTTTGCAAGTACCCAAAATCCCGGATTATCAATCTCATTCTGCAAAAGATCAGACTTTATCAAAGTCGGGAACGATCCACAAACTAACTGCAATCCCTCAAATAAATTTCCTCAGATGCGCTACAATACACGTATGGAAAAAAGTGAATTAGTGCGCATAAATAAGTATCTTGCCAACCTCGGTGTCGCTTCAAGGCGAAGTGTGGATGAGATGATCGAACAAGGGAGAATTGTAGTTAATGGGAAAGCGGCAGTTCCAGGGATGAAGATTAATCCTTTTAGAGATGAAATCTTTTTGAATGGTAAAGCAGTTACCAGGAAAGATTCTCTTACCTACATAATTTTAAATAAACCAAAAGGAGTTATCTCGACTGTCGAAGATACACACCACCGGGAAACGGTTACGGATATGGTAAAAACAGATGTCCGCCTCTACCCTGTCGGCCGGCTTGATCAGGATTCCGAAGGACTAGTATTACTAACAAATGATGGAGAGTTAACCTTTAGGCTCACCCACCCGAAGTATCACATACCAAAGATATATGAAGTATCAGTTCTGGGACAAGTTAAGGAAGGAAAGCTGCAAGAATTGCGAAACGGAGTCGAGCTTGAAGACGGCAAAACCCAACCGGCAAAAGTAACAGCCCTTCGCAGCGAAAGGCACCGCACTTTACTCCAAATTACGCTTTACGAAGGGAGAAAAAGGCAGATCCGGAGAATGGCAGCTACCCTTCACCTTCATGTACTACAGTTGAAAAGAGTTAAAATCGGACCGGTTGAACTTGGTGATTTACGGGAAGGAAAATACAGGACTTTAACAAAAGAAGAGGTTGCTACTCTTAAAAAAGCGGTTAGGCTTTAGACTCCATATCCTTTTTAATTAGGTTTCGGATATACTCCGAACGGGGAATTCCTTTTTCAGCTACATCGTCAAGATGATTAACAAGATCCGTTGAAAGAAGCATGGTGAAGCGCTGATCAATAAGTTTTGTAAGCTCCATGATCTCCTGTTCTAGAATAGTTCTGAGATTTGCTTTTGTGTACTCCATTACCCTCAAGCGTTCATTTTCGATTCCTTCAATAAAAAGGGGGGTACGATCAGGAATATGAAGAACTAGTGTAGGTTTTTCAAGCTCCAAGGCACGGTTAATTAAAAATCCAACTCCCAAGCTTTGTGTTGAGGCTTCAAAAATTGCCATATCAGCTTCTTTTATATCGCTGATATTTTTATTGGTATGATGTGTGAGTAAATCTATATCGCCTGAAAAGTAAAAATCATCACTACTATATGGAAAGCCATTAATATGGATATGCCCTAATTCCCGCAAATAACGATGTATAAGTTTATAGTTATCCATCAGTTCTTTTTTCCCTCTCGGGGTAGATGAAAAAAATACTTTTCTCATTTTCCTCCTTTATTACTTCAAAACTATTTTACTGACGGACCATCTTAGAATAAGCTTATGTACAAAAAAACCCAGTCTAGTACTGGGCTTAATCTACACAATTAATATAAACTTCAAGCATCTTCATTATTCGCTCTCACTATCAAATTCTTTGCTTTTCTCCATATCCTTTTCAATAAGACGTCGAAGATACACAGCACGAGGCATTTTCTTCTTTTTTGAAATCCAATCGAGGTAGTTGACTATTTTCGGAGAAACAAAGAAATTAAATCTCATATCCATTTGATTGCTAGCTTCTTCAAGCACTTCTTCCAAGTTTTTACGCAAATTACCTAATGTGTAAGGAATTACTATTAATTTATCATTTTGAATATTATCAAATAAGAATGGAATCCCTGATTCTTCGGTGAAAAGAACTATCGCTGGTTTTCCGGCTTCCAGAGCCAAGTTAACAAGATAACCAACTGCCAAACTATGCATTGAAGCTTCTAAAACTACCACCTCAGCTTTTTTAATGCCTTCTACCATCATTTTGTACTGATTTTTTACTGTTCCCACATCAGAATCGTAGAAATCTTCTGCCTTAACAGCTTTCATGAAATTATTGACATGAGTACAGCCTAATTCTTCAAGCATACTATATATTTTTGCTATATTTTGAGGGTACTTTTGCTTAATTCTAGGAGAGGTAACAAAAAATACTTTCATAAAAGTAGGTCATTTCTTAACACAAGAAATAACATAATAATTCTCTTTATCATTATACAACTTTATTTTTTTATAATCGTCCTTGAGAATTTCGAAAAGTTCTTCTTTTGTAAAATAATGGTGTGGTAAAAATCTCTCTCTCCCATCCATTGGAAAGTAAGTTCCTTTTTCGATCGGAACATAGCAGGAACCACTGTTGACACTCCTAGAATACTCCATTGAAATTGATGTAGTAAAAAAGAATATCCCCTCTGGTTTTAGCACACGTAGAACTTCACTGAATAGCCTTCTTATACGCCAGAGTGTGGAATGGTACACAACAGCAATTGAAAGCACAGAGTCAAAAGAGTTGTTTTTATAGGGGAGTTTTTCAAAAATATCCCCTTTATCTAAGTGCGCTTTCAAAGATTCTTTTTGTATATGATTTTTAACAATTTCTATTGCTTTAGAAGAGTAGTCAATTCCATATACATCGTATCCCTTTCTTGCCAACCGAACCAAATGCCTTCCTGTACCACAACCCAAGTCCAAAATTCTGTAATTTCTAGGTTTTTGCCTAAGAAGTTTAAGATAGTTTGTGAAGTTCTTGCTAGGTTCAACAAAAACTTCACCCAATTCTTTATATACACTATCCCACGCATTGGCTGAGTTTCGAATTATTCTATTCATGGGTTTTCATCATCCTAGAAAAGATTCTAGTTTTCGTAGAAATAAAGATTATTTACAAACACGACAGCCTTTTCTACCTACAGATTCGTAGCTGCTAAATTAATTTGGTATTATATCACTTTTTTGCTTTCTGGAAAGTTACTATTTAGTTCTAATATTAGCTTTAACTATTTGAGAAATTCCCTCTACTCCAAAGTAATACAACTTGCTTATTTAGACATTTAGCTCTCTTGCTATCTTAATGGTTTTTAGGGATAAATTGTAATTGCAGAGGTTTTCTTAAGATTTTTGATCATATTCTTTGTTAGCAACCATATCTTTTTCAATTAATCGACGCAAATACACCGCCCTGGGCATTTTTCTTTTCTTTGAAACAGAGTTTAAAAAGTCAGCAATTCGAGGAGAAACAAAAAAGTTAAATCTTACATCTTTTTGCTCAGATAAATAGTCTATGGAATATTCAAGCACCCTTTTAAGATTCTGCAGATCATATTCTTCAACGTAAAACTTTTCAGAAGAATTTCCCCAAAGTAGAACTGGCCTTCTCCCTTTAACATGTAAAGCCAGTACAGGTTTTTCATTTTCTAAAGCTAACGTTAGTTCGTGACCTACGTGAACAGTGGAAGGAAAAGATACCTCTGCCACAAGTAAGTCGGCCTTTGCCAGTTCTTGCTGCATCCTTTTATAGTAACGCACTGATTCTTTTTGAGATTCTTCAAGTATAATGTTCAACTTAACGTCTAGAATATGCTCTGCTACCACAGTGTGCCCCATATCTTTCAAATGCTTTACGATTTGACGGTAGTTATCACCATATTGGCTAGCTGCACTTATAGCAGCAGTGAAATATATTCTCATATATTCTCTACACTACTTTCATAGTTGTTAACTTTTAATATCGATGTCAACCAGGGAAGTACTGCCTGAACATTCGGAGTCCCTCCCCTTCCTGTCCATTGCTCAACTCGAGTTAAGTGATTCTTTCTAAAAATTTCTTCGAGCTGTCCTGGATCATAAGTAACATAGTATTTTGTGAATACATCTTCGCCAAGGTCATTTGAATAACCCATCATGTCTTTATCTTCAGCAGCAAGTATTTCTCCTGTCCCCATCCTTACATTAAATAGTATTTGTCCCTCTCTTTCCACATTTTTTTTCAATACTCTCTTGAATTCTGGTAAAAGTACGTATAAATCGTCCTCATCCATATGTTCGGCAGCCGCTTCACAGTATATAAAGTCAAAAGATTCATTAATAAAAGGTAATCCCTGAGTCGCATTTGCCTGAATCACATGGTCATCAAAGCGCTGGCCAGCTTGCAAGAGCATCTCTTTTGACAGGTCCAAACCAAAACAAGTTAAACTCTTTCCTTCTATTTTTTGGAGAAGATCTTGATCACGTCCTGTTCCTGTGCCTATTACCAAAACCCTGTCTCCCTTTTTAAGATACTTCTCGACATGTCTAAGTAGTCCATCTTTTATTGCTTGTTCTGTTTTTGGAGTCCATGCCCTGTATTTCGCATATTCTTCTGCATTTCTGTCATAAAACCTTTGGTTAGCACGTCTCTGTTCAGGTGATAATCTTCTCTGATCATCGATATATTTAATACCAAAAGGATTATCAATATCAGCAGAAGAACATACTTCCGTAAATCTAATTTTTGGTTTTGCTTCTACATTACAACTCATAGTAAAAATACTAATGTTATTTGTCCCTGCTAGTTTCTTAAGCTAGCTTCTGATAGATTTCACTATACCCAAGCTTAGTTTAATTGTAACACTTTTATCCTATAATAATCTATCAATTTCTGAGTTTAATACTCTCTTCGCCCTTCAAAAGCCTTACTTAACGTAAGTTCATCGGCATATTCTAGATCGGCACCGGTAGGAAGTCCCCTCCCTATCCGGGAAACCGGAATATTAATATTATGCTTTTTAAGAAGCTGCTGTATATACAAAGCGGTAGCTTCCCCTTCCATAGTTGGATTGGTAGCTACCACAATTTCGTTGATAATTATACCATTTTTTAACCGAGGAAGTAAGTCTTTGATATAAAGTTCATCAGGGCCAATATTATCTAAAGGATTAATACTTCCATGAAGTACATGGTAGGTCCCTTTATACGCGCCGCTTCTCTCGATGGCCATAATATCCAAAGGCTGCTCCACCACGCAGATAACATCCTTATTACGCGTTTCATCTGAGCAAATCGGACAGGGATCAGTTTCTGAAATATTGTGGCATATGGAACACATTTTCGTCTGTTTTTTCAGATTGCTCACCGCTTCTCCAAACTCATCCAACTGCTGTTGGGGGACATGAAGCAGATAGTAGGTTAAACGCTGGGCTGTCTTTGGACCAATCCCTGGTAATCTTTGTAGCGAATCAATGAGTTTCTGAATACTCTTGGGTGTTTTCATATAAAGTCTCTGACTATATTAAAGCCACTCAAAATTAAAATTTTATTAAGATTCTGAATTTATTAGAAAACTCTAATGTGAAGTGTATCACGAGCAATAAAGATAGTGCTACCTAGGCTGGCAATTTTTATCCAAAATTCTCTCTTAGTCGATTTTCAAAGATACTTAAAGAGTAAGTGTGACCAGTGCTACCATAGGCCTCAACTGCATATGTGGCTGCTGTTGCCCCCCATTGGCCGCACTCAACGAGTGATTTACCATCAAGGTAAGCGGTCAGAAAGCCGGCAATGTAAGCATCACCTGACCCAGTGGGGTCTTTAACATCTCGAGGTTTAGCTGTACCTATAACAATCTCTTCCCTATTTTTTTGGTTAAGAACTGAACCTCTTTCTCCTAGGGTAGTTATTACAACCTTTACTTTATCAACCATCTCTTCTTTATTTATTCCGGTTTTGTTTTCCAAAAGAGCAATTTCATAATCATTGCCCACTACAATCTCCGCTCCTTCTACCCCATCAATCAATTCTTCTTTGGCTAAACGAGGGATTTGCTGTGCCGGCGAGAACAAATATCTTACCCCGTTTTCCTGAAGTTGCTTTACATTATTAGTTATGGCTTCAGGAGTAGTCGGTGCCAGAACGGCAAAACAATCTTCAGCATCCCATTTTTCTTTCTTAATAATATCTATAATTGATAAATCCTCATCATGATTCATTGCGCCAGGGTAAAAACCGGCAATCTGGCAATCTTTTTTATCAGTAATTAGAACAAAACTGCCTGTATAATCTTCTTTGATTATTGTTATATATTTAGTATTAACCCCATTTTTCTCAAGGAAAACTTTGTAGTCTTCAGCATCTTTGCCTGCCGAAGCTAAACATACTGGATCTCTCCCTAGAAGACCAAGGTTATAGCTGATATTGCCTGCTGTACCGCCAAAGTTCTTATGAAGGTGGTTAATGAGAAACGAGACTGACATCACATGGAGCTTATCAGGCATAATGTGGTCAGCAAATGCATCGGGGAAAACCATTATTTGGTCAAATGCTAAAGAACCAGTAACAATTATATGCATTGTTGCTGTTTATGCTAGAGAGGCAGAATTTGAATGACAGCGACTGTTTACAGTGTTTGCAGACAGTCTATTCCCTTCAGACCACTCCCCTCCAGAATGACAGAGCTAGACTTTTATAACGCTTATTGACCTAAACCTTTTAGAAGTCCACCCAAGCCACCACTCATTTCCTGCATCTTCTTAGCTGCCATTTCCTGGGACTTTTTCAGAGCTTTATTCAGAGTATTAATTAATTTTTGATTAGCAGCTCCGTTAATTTCCAACTCTTTTATTTTTTGGTCTCCCGTCACCACAATCCTTATACCCTCTTCATTAACTTCAATCGACTCAGCGGCTAACTGTTTCTGAATAATCATTGCCTGATCACGCATTTTCTTTAGCTCACCAATTTGTTTTACTTTGTCAAACATACTCATATATTCATCCCAATATCAGGTAGTAAAACTGTTCTTAATACCTGATACTTAGGGTTCTTACATTACTAACTAGTAAAAATTTCCTCTACAGTCTGGGCTAGCTCTTGGTCCTTTACAGCATCAAGCGTAGCTTTCTCCTGTTTTCCACCCAGAACATAGCGGATTTTAGGTTGGCTTCCAAATACTTTTTTAAAGGCTTTTTCAACAATCTGTAAACATTTTTCGGTCTCTAGCCTGCCTTTATGGAATTCATAATACACCTTAATAATTACTGTGTCATTAGTTAATTTGTACGGTTGTGAACTTCTCAACAAAGCTTCTACAGAATGGTTATACGGACGGATAATCTTTAGAAGAGTCTCCCATTTTGTTTGGATATCCTCAAAGGTGAAACCCAGAGATACAGCTTGCGCTTCTTTTGGTTTAAGTGCTTGTTTTACAGATTTTGTTTTAGTTTCTACTGCTTTTTCGGCTGTTTTAGCTTTCACTTCTTCAGGCTTTTCTTTTAACTCTTTAGGAACTATTCGAACCGCTGCGGATTCTTCAGCTTTTTGAGTGGAGTTATCAGGATAACACCACTCGGTTATAAGCAGTTCAAGAGGTAATGTAGGAATTAAACAGGATCGCAGCTGGCTTCCGGCATGGATACCTAACGTGATCATTTTTTTAATTTCTTCTAGTGATAAATGCTTATTAAGATTAGTACCAATTCCGTGTTCTGCTAAGAGCATTTTTTTAAGTTCCATAAGAAAGGTGCGTAAAACATCTTCCCAATCCACTCCGTGCTTTTCCTGATCTACTACCCAACTTAGCGCTGTCTTACTATCTTTTTTTGCTAACAACTCAATCAGTTTAGCTGCATTAGCCTGAGGGAATACTAGTGAAAATGTTTCTTCTGTAATTTTTTTGCTGGCAAAAGCCAATTGTTCTAATATTTTTGTGCTGTCCCGGAAGCTACCATCAGCTTTATTAATAATCTTTTGCAACACCCCTTCATCTAGCTCCAGCTTCTCTCCGGTAATTACTTTCTGTAAAGCTCTTTTTAGCTCACTTACTGAAGCCTTTTGAAACTGAATATGAAAAGTTCTGGAAACAACAGTTTCAGGCAGTTTTTCAGGTTCTGTTGTAGCTAAAATAAAAACGACATGTGCTGGAGGTTCTTCCAGAGTTTTGAGGAGTGCATTAAATGCCTCTCTTGTAAGCATGTGCACTTCGTCAATCACAAATATCTTTTTTCTAAGTCTTAGAGGAGAAGAAGCTACACTCTCTCGCAAGACCCTAACATCGTCAATGCCACGGTTGCTAGCGCCATCAATTTCAATAACGTCAATCGCACTACCCTTGGTAATTGACACACACACCTCACACTGGTTGCATGGTTCAATACCTTTTTTATTCTCGCAAGTAATCGCTTTAGCTAAAATCCTAGCTGATGAAGTTTTACCCAATCCCCGCGGACCAGAGAAAAGAAAAGCATGAGGAATCTCTTTTGATTTGAGAACTTGTGTCAACTGGAGACGCACAGAGTCAAGGTCAAGCTCTTCGATAGTCTGCGGCCGGTACTTGAGGTAAAACGTTGCCATGAAAAGATAATTTACAATACTTAGTTTAGGTAAACCAATACTAGAACAGAATAATAAAAATTACAAATCTTGAAATTTTTAGTTTTTTACCTTAATGAGAGCTAATATGTGCCAAAAATAAAAACACCTAACTTCAGCAACTCAATCTCCGCTTCTTAACAGTTACACTCACTCAGAACTATGATCTTTCTGCCTCTACAGCTGTTTGTATTTTCTCCCAAAACTCAAGCCCTATAGATTTATTTGGAACTTGGGTGCTAAACGTCGTATTTTGGCCAGACCCTTGGGATTCTGTCCATTTATTCCATTTATCAATTACACGAGTTCTCCCATCCGGCCCTAAAATGTAAGAGCGGGTTACTGTTAGTCTTTCTCCCTCTTCTTCCAGATAGTTTCCTTGAGCTACAACGTAAACCGCATCCTTCTCCTCTTGAAAATCCGGTTTTAAGTTACCTCCAATAATTGTTTTTTCGCCTGAGTTCTGAGGAATTTCTACATGTATATTAACCTCATCTACACCCTGCTCATCAGTAATTCCCATCTCACTAAGTTTGGTTATAATAAATCCATCCTTCGTATTAACTTTATCTGCTCGCCTGCCATCAAATCCTTCATGTAAAGCGGGCATATGCGTTTCCGGTTTACCTAAGCGGTCAATTAATGTAGCGTGTACTTTCTGAAGTTTTTTCAGTACTTCAGGCTGTTCATTTTCAACAGGAGTAATAGATTCACCAACACTTGTGTTAACTATAGAACCTCCTATAGTGATTTACAATATTAAAACTGTAACAAATACTGGAGAAGCATTCAATCTAAACTCAAGTTTACTCGTGGTGAATGCCCAGAAGATGCAGCATGCCATGTTCCACAAGCTGGTTTATTTCATCATCAACCAGTTGCTTATGAAGGTTAGCTTGCCTTTGAGCCTGGGGGTAAGAAACTACAATTGTGCCCAAGCGCAGAACTTTATCCGGATAATCGACAAAACCTATTTCTTCTTGCATTTTCTGATCTTGATTCTTTAGATAACTTTCATGGAGAGGAAAAGAAAGAACATCAGTTGTCCCCTGTTCTCCCATATATTTTTCGTGGAGGTGCGTCATTTTCCGATCGCCAACAATGTTAACTTCCACTTCAACATCCCCACTCACATTCATTTTACGAAGTACATTCGCAACAGTTTCTTTAATAAGCTTTCGTCGGATAGGGTAACGGGAACTGGCTTTAATTAAAACAGTAAGCATGGTTAATTACAAATTGGAATCCTGGATAATGAGACTTTAATTGCCTCAATTCGCGCTCTCACTTCATTACTAAGATCATCTTCGCAACCTAGCATAATTAAACTTGTTTCAAAATCATTAATTCCAATAAGTACTAATTCCGCAACTTCTGGAGAAGTTATCTGCCTATCTCTTAATTCCTGAAGTGCTTCATTCGAGCTTATGGGTGTTTTTCCTACAGTATTAGGGTCAATTTCACAATGGAAGGCCTGCGAGAACATGCGAACAAGTTCCCAGGGAGTTGCACTTCTTAGAAGTAAATTTTTTTCTGGTTCTTTATCTGGTATTCTCATTCTGTATATACTTAAAGTTTTACCTTTTCTTTTACGACCTCAGAAACCAGCTTGCCGTCTGCCTTACCGGCTAACTCTCTCATAGCCGCCTGCATTACCTGGCCGAATTGAGGGTTATCTCCAAGATTGGCAAGGATACCATCTACTGTTTTACCAATATCTTCCCGGCTTATTTGAGCAGGCAAGTACTTCTCAATGAGATCTGCTTCAAACTGCTCAGCATCAACTAGATCCTGCCTGTTACCGCGTTTATAAAGCTCTATGGCTTCCTGGCGTTTTTTAAGTTCTGATCGAAGTACTTTGATTACATCCTCATCAGTGAGTGTCTTGCGGGTATCAATCTCGACATTTTTAAGAGCCGCCTCCAGATTTCTGAGCGCAGAAGCTCTCTGCTTGTCTCTATTTTTAACAGCAGCTATAAAGTCAGTTCTAACAGTATCTCGCAGCATAGATTATCCTTTTTTGGCCTGAAGCCTGCGCTTGCGGCGTTTGCGGAATTCAGCTAATTTTTCTTTTTTTAAAAGTGAAGGTTTTTTGAAAAACTCTTTTTCCTTCAATTTATTTAAGATATCTTCCTGCAAAACTTTCTTTTTGAACTTTTTGATCAATTGATCGTTGGTATCTTGTGGGCCGGCTTGTACAACCGTTGCCATAGCAAAAAAGCACCCCCTCTCCTTGGGTTTTAGTAAAAATTATTATCTGTTTTCAAGCCAGTATTATATAGTAAAGACAGTAGGTTTGGCTACGGCAAATTTATTAACCTACTGAGAAAAAATATCAACAAGTTCCCGAAGACTTAGCTTGGAGAACTTAGTAGCCGGATTCTTGTAGCTTCCATTTAAAAGCATTTTTTTTGAAGCGTGCAAAAACCATGTAGCTTTTGGGTCCAATTCCTTTACTTTTTTGTAGGCTCCAGTTAGGTCTACCTCTGTTCCTGGCCGGGCTTTAATACGCACCATCCCTTCCGGGTCTTTACGGATAACAAGAATGTAGTTCATTTTCATGGCATACTGTAAAACCTCATCGTTCTTTGACTCAACTGCCAAAGCTTTACCCCATTCCGAATTGAACTGCTTACCTTTCTCAATTTCTTTTTCAGCATCGATTTTTAGTTTGAAGCTAGTATAAATGCCATCAAGGCAAGTACTGCCAAAATCAATGAGCCCATGGTCATTTAAGGTATTATTCTGTTTCAGGCCGTCAAGAATTGCAGGAAACATAAACGTATAGCGATCGGCAGTTGCTTCCGGCCAACAGCAATCTTCAAAGTGATCATCAGCAACTATAACATCTACCAGTCTTTCAAGAGCTTCATCTTCTTTTAAGTAATCATATTCATTTTGCAGATAATCCAAAACCCTCTGAGCGGCTGAGGTTCGTTCGTTGGTATCATGATGATCAAACATCCCACCACCAGTATCAACGTGAGCAATATCAG
>JBMNOG010000023.1:0-10938 GCA_050942955.1 Patescibacteria group bacterium
GGTAATTTACGTTACCAGCATTTAAGGTAATAGTTTCATTAAGCTGGAGATCGTAGGCAATACTTTTACTTAAGGTGATTCCATAATCAGAGAGCAAACCTTCGAGGCCAGTGTTAAATGGCGCAGCCGTACCATTTTGCGGATCCACCTTATGGTTTTCTAACAGTAAAATTGCATTGCCACCATTTGTTATATAGTTCTTTAATTTCCCTGATGCAGTTGAAGATAGCGGTTCTTCAAGGCCATAGAGTAAAACAGCATCCGCAGCAATAGTAGTTTGATCATCATCCAGAGCTACATCTGTAAGAATGTACTGCATTTCCAGATTTTCCCGAATAACTGAAGTTGACTTATCAGGATTAAACTGAGTTTGTGCTGGTGCATAGATTGCTAACGTTGGTTTTTGGGTAGCAGACATTTTCCTGATAAGCCGCGTTAGTTGGTATTCAAGATCATCTACTCCCTGAATATAAGGGATAACTTCCTTCTCATCACCATAATAAATACTTAAACCAAAGTAGCCTTTCTGAACAGCAAAAGAGTTATTGGCAAGCGTATTAAACTGCACTTCCTGAATTCCGTCTTCCGAGGCAGCCAGTTTATCGTTTTCATTAGTGTCAGGCGTGCGATCAATAAGTTTAACCTTTCCCTTACCCAGTGTATGGTAATCACGCAAAACATCTTTGACTTTGCGGACATTCGTAGCTATGGGTCCGGGAAGATTGGTTGAAGTGTAAAGATTAATCGTTACAATATCAGGCAATTCAGCCAATGTTTTTTTTGTACCTTGAGAAATAGTAAACAAGCGGTTAAACGTTAGATCAAGCCTTAGAGGATATGAGTACATAAGGACATTAGCGACCACACCAATAGCAATAATAATCCCTAAAGCAGTGTTTAGACGCGCTTTGGCAGCAGGGTATTCAGCTGTGCGGTGTTGGGAGAGTTTAATAACCGCTATAGTTAAAAACACTCCTGAGACAGTAATAAAGTAAAGTAAGTCTCTGAGATCTAAAACTCCACGACCGATATTGCTCATGTGAGGCAAAATGGCAACTTGAGTCATGACAGCACTGAGAGTCCGCGGCAAAGCTAGCAATACCATGTCAAAACCTACAAGAATAAAGGCAAAGTTGACCGCAGCAGCTAAAAGAAAACTGGAAACCTGAGCTGAAGTCAAGGCTGAGGCAGCAATCCCAATACTTAGATATGCCCCACCCACAAACAAAGCCCCAAGATACTGGGCAATAATCACTCCAGGGTCAGGATTTGAGAAGATAAGAGTAGTAACCGGAAGAGATAAGGTAGACAAAAGCAAAACTGCAAAAAATCCTAAAGAACCAAAGAACTTTGACAAAACAATTTCCAGCTCGCTTATGGGATGGGCAAACAACAGTTCCAGTGTCTGGTTTTTCTGCTCCTGAGTAAAGGTGCGCATAGCAATTGCCGGAGCAACAAAGAGCAACACATACGGTAAAAAGTCAAAAAACGGGCGCAGACTTGCCTGATTTAGGACAAGAGCCGAACGAAAGTAAAGAAAGAAAGTGATCAGCAAAAACGGCACAATCAGGATGTAACCAGTAGGAGAGTTGAAGTAGGCTAAAAATTCTTTCTTGGTTAAAGAGAAAAGAGTTTTTTTATTCATAGATTAAAGACGAGTATCCATTAACTCGCAATAGTTACATTAACTTTCCTTTGTTAATCTGGCAAAGACATCTTCAAGGTCCTGCTGTTTTTGAACCAATTCATACAAGTCCCATTTTTTCTTTACTGCCAGTTTGAAAATAGGTAAGCGCAGATCCCTTTTACTCTCGCTTACAACAGTCCATCTAGTTGCTATGCCGTCTTTTTCCTGTGTAACTTCGACTACACCAGGCAGGTCTTTTATGTCTTTTCTAATAGCCTTGCCTTTAGCAACAAACTCATATACCTGTCTACCTTCGGATAATACCCCTAACTCCCTGGTCGTAGAGTCAGCGACAATCTTTCCCCGACTAATAATGATAATCCGGCTACACATCTTTGTAATTTCAGGTAAGACGTGAGAGCAAATAATGACAGTCCGTTTCTTGCCAATCCCTTTAATAAGATCGTGAATCTCCCGGCGCTGATTGGGGTCAAGCCCTTCTGTTGGTTCATCCAGCAGTAATACATCAGGCTGGGAAAGGATTGCCTGCGCAAGTCCGGTACGCTGTTTGTACCCCTTTGAAAGTTCAGAAATCGGCCGGTAAAATACGGCCTCAAGTCCAGCCGCTTCCACTACTTCCGCAATAGCAGCTTCTCTTTCTTGTGCTGGAATATTCTTAAGGTCAGCCCACATCTTTAAAAATTCCTCTACAGTCATGTCATCGTAAATAGGGTTGTTCTCAGGTAAATAACCTATATGAGGTTTGTTTTCAACTTCCTCTGCAAATAGATCCTGGTTGTTAACCACTACCCTTCCTTTCGTTGGTGGTAGAACACCGGCAATCATACGCACAGTTGTCGTTTTACCGGCTCCGTTTGGACCGAGAAGCCCAACAATTTCTCCTGTTTTAATTTTTAAAGAAACATTATCGATAACAAGATTTGAATCAAATTTTTTGGAGACATTAGTAAGTTCAATCATATACGTTCGATGTATTTAGGTATTACTACAACAACTAAGTTTTATAAAATACTTGTAAAAAATTTTCAAGAAGAAATTGGCTTACTCTACCTTCAGGAGTTCAATATCAAAAACTAAGGTTGCTCCAGGAGGAATAGCACCAGGAACCCCCTGATCACCATAGGCCAAATCAGCGGGAATAAGCAAGCGCCGTTTACCGCCGACTTTCATCCCTACAACACCCTGATCCCAACCGGCAATAACCTGCCCAGCTCCCAGCGGAAAGACAAACGGCTGGCCTCTATCTAAAGAGCTATCAAACTTCTGGCCATTGGTTAACATGCCAGTGTAGTGTACGGTTACAGTTTTTCCCGAAACTGCTTCATCTCCATTGCCAACAATCTGATCCTGAAATTGTAATGTATCAACAGACTGTGGAAAGTTAGTCACATTAGAAGTTCTTTTCGGTTGAGGTTGGGTATCACTTTTTAAAGCTACATCATCATAAATTTCTACATTTTCAACCTTTTCTTCCTCACTCTGCAATATATCCATTTCTGCGGTAACATCATTTGTCATAGCAGCATTTCCCAAAGGTTTTGTTTTTTCGAGACGTTCATCCACTTGGGAAGTATTAAGAACAGGATTTTTAGTTAGGCTACAAGCTGAAAGGAATATTGAAAAAACTAAAGGTATCAGTAAACCCTTTTTCATAACCTAATGTTTTAAAAAGTAACGTTACACAGATTAGCACTACTTTTCTCTATCTGCAATTCCAACTTCCTTAAAACCCAATCAAAATTTTGAGAGTGTTGTTCTTAATGCGAGCAACACCACCATCAATTTTTTGTTCAACTTTGTTTCCGTTTACTTCTTCAATCACAACGTTTCCTGGTTCCAATTCGGTGTATAGAGGAGTATGTTGGGGTAAAAAAGCAGTCTCACCAATTTTTGCGGGGGCAAAAATCTTAACGGCTTTACCTTCATAAACTATCTTATTCGGGTCCACAATTAAAACATCAAGAATTTGTTCTGCATCAGCCATATGTTTAATTAGCTTGCTTTGCTTTCTTTTCAGCGTCTTCAATCTTACTTATCATGTAGAAAGGCTCGTCTGAAAGTTCATCATATTTGCCTGAAAGTATTTCTTTAACTCCTCTGACCGTCTCTTCTCTTTCTACATATACTCCGGGAACATTGGTGAACTGCTCAGCAGTATAGAATGGTTGGCTCAGGAACTTGATTATTTTTTTTGCCCTTGAAACTGTCACTTTTTCAGCTTCAGATAACTCCCCTTCTCCCAAAATAGCAATAATGTTTTGCAGTGAACGGTAACGTTCCAGCACTTTTGTGGCTGCTTTTAAGGCAGCATAGTGTTCTGCTCCCAAAAGTTCCTCATCTAAAGTAGAGCTTGACTGAAGCGGATCAATAGCCGGAAAGATTTTTTGCTGGGCAATCTTACGCGATAAAACCACAACCGAATCAAGATGGGAGAAAATAGCCTGAATAGCCGGGTCTGAAAAGTCGTCAGCAGGCACGTACACTGCCTGGACCGAAGTAATGGAACCTTTAGGGGTTGAAACAATTCTCTCCTGAATTTCTCCAAGTTCTGAGTTCATTGTGGACTGGTAGCCAGTTTCAGACGGAATCCGACCCAATACAGTTGAAATTTCAGCTCCTGCCTGAATAAAACGGAAAATATTATCAATAAAGAGGAGTACTTCTTTTCCGGTTAGGTCTCTAAAATATTCGGCTAACGTCACCCCAGTCAATGGTGTTCTGAAACGCATAGCCGGGTACTCATTCATCTGACCCAGAACAATAGCGACATTTTCTAAAACTTTTGTTTCATCTAAAGTAAGAAAAAGTTCATTTCCCTCCCTTGTCCGTTCTCCTACTCCGCTAAAAACAGATTTGGTTCCGTGTTTAACGGTAGTGTTATGGATAATCTCTGTCACGAGCTGGGTTTTACCCACACCTGCACCGCCAAAAAAGCCAATCTTTCCTCCTTTAATAAAGGGGGTTAAAAAGTCTATGCCTTTAATTCCGGTTTCAATAATTTCTGATGGACTTTTGACTGCCGCAAACGCCGGACTAGGAATATGAATGGGAGCAGTATCTTGTGTGTGAATAGGTCCACCATCATCAATCGGATGACCAAAAACATTAACAATTCTACCCAGCATTTCTGTCCCCACCGGCACTCTTAAAACATCACCCGTATCACGGACAGGTAAACCCAGCTTCAATCCTGAAGTTGGTAACATTGAGAGACAACGGACAGTATGGTTTGAAAGGTGCTCAAAGGCTTCAAGTGTAAGTTTTTCCTTATTTTGCACTTCCAAGGCATTATAGATATCAGGAACATGGAGAGGGAAATGGACATCCACCAAAGCACCTCTGACAGCCACAATCCTACCGATGTGATCGGGCATTTTTTTTGTCTTGTCTTTTTGGGCAGAAACCATATTGGTGTTATATAGTTAAATTACTTCTAAAAACAGTATACCTTTTTCTTCTTCAACTTCCCTGAGTATCAAGGATTTGCTGGCAAAGTCCATAAATCTCAGTGTTTTTTTCTGCAAAGTACGGTCTGTGGTTTCATCAACGTAGAACAGATGCAAATTAATAATAATATATTTAATACCTGCTTTTTTCAGAGCTTCTTCCGTTTTTGTATTGTCCCTTCCGTATGCCAAGTCAACTCGGTTAAAGTTATCAAGGTACTGGTCTCGTATTAAAACCTGACGGGAGTTATTAATGAAATATGGTATATAAGTACTCACCCACAAAACGTACTTTTCGCCTCTTTGAATTTCAGGATCACTATTAATCGCAGTAAACATCTCCCGGTATTTAGGAAACAAAAGATCAATAGTCTCATCTCTACTTGTTTTTCCGAGGGCAAAATGCAGCATACTCCGGTCACCGTACCTATCCATTTGAATAATAAGTGACAAAATACGGTTCATCATAAAAAGTCCAATGAGAAACCATTTGATTTTCGGATACTTAAGCGAAGGCAAAAACACTAAGGCAAGAAGTAAAGA
This sequence comes from Patescibacteria group bacterium, assembly GCA_050942955.1. Lineage (GTDB taxonomy): Bacteria > Patescibacteriota > Microgenomatia > UBA1400 > UBA1449 > JBMNOG01. Next base: position 5,638 of record JBMNOG010000023.1, read on the forward strand.
CAGGGAAACGAGCATACCCATGGCATACCAGGTAACCCCCCATCCTTTTACAATCCAACTAGCTAAATAAACTAAAGTAAAGATTGTTAAAACCCAAGTTTCTTCTGGCAACTCTAGTTTGTTTATCGTTTTTTTTGAAAATAACCTCAGTACTGCATATACAGGTAAAAGCGCCAGGAAAAGGCTACTGATCATCATGTTCATGTGCTCGCGATTACTAACCATCGTAATATCCCAGGGTAAAGAAAGGTATCTGGAAAAAGGAATAGAGGCAAGTTTTTCCGGTAACAGTTTTTCAAGGCCCCACCAACCTTCTTCATCCCCTAAGTACCTGCCATAATCCTCAAGAAAACCGGTGGATTCAACTGCCTGTTTTGTTATTCCTGCCCGGGACAGAAGAGTGCCTCTTGCTCTTATTCTGGGATCGCTACCTTCTAATAAATCCTGGATTCTGCTTACCCGAAAATCTTTTTCCCAGTAGTGAACTCCAAGCCAAGGAAAAAGTACAAAAGCACAAACCAAACCAGCCAGAGCAAAAGAAAGAAGGGACTGAACCTTCTCTTCTTTTTTTAACCCCCATAATAAATCGTAGACAAATACGACTGCAAGAGCCGGAAAAATAAAGATAGCAGTTGGTTTAATTAGAAAAGAAAATCCAAAGAACGCAGCCGCTAAAAACAACCACTTACCTGTTTTGCTTTTTCTCCAAGTTAGATAGCTGGAAAGGGTTAAAGTTAGAAACAGAGATTGGGTAACTTCTGTCTTTGGTTCCCAACCATTAAAATATGTTACTAAGGGCATAGTGTAAAAGATAGTCGCGGCCAGTATCCCTGTCTTAATATCCTTTAAATATTTGCCAACTAATACAATCACAGCTACACCAACTAATCCTCCCCACCCTGAAACAAAAATTCCCAGCATATCTCCAAAGTCAGGTATTCCGATTGTTTTGCCAAAAACAAAACCAGAACTGTAGACAAGTTCTACCGGATATGTGGGCCTACCTCTGACAAATGCTCCCGTAGTTGCTAACTCTTTTGCAGTTCTAAAATAGTATGTTAGTGAATCCCACCCGCTAGGGAAGGGTTCAATCATGATAGAGAAATTTAAAACTATAGCTAAAAACAATAGCCAGCCACTCCAAACAGAAATATCAGTAAAAGAACTGTTTACAGAAAAGCGGAAGTTAAGAACTTCCCATAAAGATCTCCAGTAGTTCAAGCCTATTAAAAGAAGTAAACCAAATAAGAAAATAACTCCTAGAGGATTTAATAGTTTTATAAGGCTTAGCCCTAAAAGTCCAAAACTAAGAAGGATGTATCCCACTGAAGTACTGTACACAAATTGAGATAGACCATTTAACTTCTTCTTAAAAACAAAGCCCAAAACCCTACTGCCGCTTAAGTAGGTAACAGATGTTAAGAGTAGCAACCAAACGCTAATAATAATAATCTTAAAACCTAAACTAACTATAGCAGGTAAAACTTCACCAAAAGTGATAATTTCGCGTTCAAGGCCTGTAATAACTAGACCCAATAGCACCATCCCCCAAAAAACTACTAAAGCCTCAATCAAAGAGAATGAAAACACAGCCCTCTTGCCAATAACGGCTTTCTTAAACCAAAGTATACCCAAGAACAACACAGTTAACAGTGCGGGAACAAGAAATATCGAAATAAGAGCAAACCAAAGTGCAGGATAAATGTGTTTAATAGCCGGATTAGTGTAGTAATAATAGGAAACAATCACTACCCATAAAAGGGCAACGCCAAAAAAGAAAATCTTTCTGATAGATAGTTTTGATACCTTCTGTTTCATTATCTCGTAACGTAGCATGTTTCTTGTTTGCAAAAAAGTAGAAATTTTAAGCCCACAACGCCCTTCCAGCCTGAACTTCCTGAATCTTTTTATCAATAAGTTTTCGGCGGGCTTTGTTGTACTCCATCTGTAAATCCTTTAGAAGCTGGTCAGCGTTTTCTGTCGCTGTTTGCATAGCTACCATTTGAGCAGTGTAAAGCGACAGTTTTGAATCAAGAATTTGTTGCCTGAATAAGGCATACCGCAACTTTGAAGTAATATTCTCAATAAGATCATCAATATTCGGTTCAAATAGAAACTTTCCTTCTGTTTCTTCTTCTTTCTTTTCTCTTTCCTGTCTGACCTTTTCATCTTCATCTTCTTCCAAGGCCGGTTCAGCCAGTTCCAGAAAAACAACCTCGCGGGTAGTGGTATTGATGTACTTAGAGTAGATTAAGTAGATTTCATCGTAGTAGACAAACATGGTAATAAGGCGTCTTAAGTCTTCTATCTTCACATCTTCAGGAATGTCGTAGGGATAGTAGTTGAGTTTGGGATTTTTTGAAACCAGTTTCCGAAAGTATTCCTGACCTTTGGTACCAATAATAAAATAATCGGCATCAGGATGTTGAGGGACTACTTTTTCAACCCTACTGAATATTTCTGTGTTGTATGAGCCGCACAAACCCTGATAGGAGCTAACCACAATAATTGCTTCTCGCTTTTTTGCAGGCAACACAAAATCTTTATCATACTTTTTCAATTCCTTTAAAAACTGCTTGCGCTTCTCCCGCTTTAGCTCTCTTAAAACAAGAGTAGCTTCATCCACAAAACGGCGGCTTGCCAGAACTGACTTTCTAAGTGCTACCATGCGCATGGTAGCAATCTGCTGAAGACTATTGGCAAAGTCACCGACAGATCTTACAACTACTTGCTGTTCTTTGATTTCATTTACTTTTGCCATAGAGTGGACTGTTGGCAGAAACAGCTTTTTGCATCTTACTTACCAACGTTTATCCTTTTGTAATCTAAGAAGTGCTATTCCCTTGTCCTCTGCTTTTTTGGTACTCTTCCAACAATTTAGTTACTTCTGGATCAATTTCTTTAAGGTCTTTGGCTGTAAGGCAAAGCTTTCGAAATTCGGGAGTAGCATGGCTACGGTAATACTCCAAAAATTTGATTCTGAATTCTGCAACTTCAGTGAGATCTAAAGAGTCCAGTTTTCCTGATAACACTGCATGCAGAATGACAATTTCTTCGTCAGAGGAATATGAAGTGCTCGAAGACTGGGCAAGTATCTCTCTTAACTTTTTCCCACGGTTAATATCTCTTAATGTGTCTTCTGCCACTTCGGTATTGATTGTTTCAAATGACTTAACCTCTTCATAGCGAATTAGGGCTCTTTGTGTTAGTTCGCCAATTTTTTTAAGCAGAGATACCTGTACTTTGCTTCCAATACGAGAAACTGAAGTTCCGGGATTTACTGCCGGCAAGATCCCTTCGTGCATCATATTTGCATCCAGATATACATGTCCGTCAGTAATTGACATGAGGTTGGTAATAATATAGTCAGACACATCTCCAGACTGTGTTTCAGCAATAGGCAACGCCGTAATTGAACCTCCTCCAAGTTTTGGATGGAGTTTTGAAACCCGTTCCAGCAAACGTGAATGAAGGAAAAAAATATCCCCCGGATAGGCATCTCTTCCCGGGGATCTCTTTAATAGTAAAGACACCTGACGGTACGCTTTTGCTTGACGGGACAAATCATCATAGACAATAAGTACATGCTTACCTTTATACATAAAGTATTCAGCCAAGGCCGTACCAGCGTATGGGGAAATATACTGGAGTGAAGGGGGTTCATCCGAAGTAGTCAGTACTATAGTTGTATATTCCATAGCCCCTCGCTCTTCCAAAAGCTGTAAAGTGGCTTTAGCTTTGGCAGCCTGAATGCCCACTCCCACATAGATACAGACAACACCTTCATGTTTCTGGTTTGAGATAACATCAAGAGCAAAACGACTTTTACCTGTTTTCCTATCCCCTATCACCAGTTCTCTCTGTCCTCTGCCGATGGGAATAGTAGCATCTACAACTATAATACCAGTCTTAAGAGGTTCAAAAATTGGATAACGGTTTAAAACCGATGGAGCCGGAAACTCAATATCTCTGCGAGCTTCAGCCTTTACCGGACCTTTGTCGTCCAGAGGTATACCTAGGGGATTAATCACCCTTCCCAAAACTGACTCCCCTGCCGGTATTTGTAAACGGTTATTATCTGCCGTCACAGGATCACCTTGCTTAATCTTCGTATAGTCTCCCATAACTACTGATTCCAGGTGGGTATCCTCAATCCCTAGGATAAGAGCCTTCTGCGGACCGCTTGAGGTTTTGACAGTGATCACATCCTCAACTTGGGCCTGGGTTAAGCCAGTCACTTTACAGACACCGTCACCAATATAGATGACCTCACCTACCTGAGAGACCTTTTCATTGACTTCCTCAGGAAAAGCAAAATCTAAAACTTCAGTAAAGCTGGTACTATTCTCCGGAATAGACAAGTTCTCCTGTTTCGCAAACGGGTCATAAACAAACTCTCTTGGGAGGTTTGACTGAATACTAGTGTCAAGCTTGACAAATTCCAGAGTGTTTTCAAGTTTTTGGTTTGAAGATTTGTGTACCACAGTAGTAAGTATTTACTCTATATAAAAGAACTAAATACACCCTTAACTGTAGCATAGATAAGGAGATGTTTCATCTTAAAGGAAAGTTTTTTTCGTACACACCTACAGGTAAGAATAGCCTAACAAACAGACGTACAAGTAGTACTTGACAAGCAATTTCATTTATCTCTAGTATGGATTATGGATACTAAATTGCCCCGTAACGGGTAATGCCGTTATTGAAGGGAGGTGAACAAGGAAAATGAAAACAATTCGAATTCTTTCAGGTTTGTTTGCTGCCGCAGCTCTTATGCTGGTTTTACCAGCTACTGCACAAGCTGCAGACCAGCTAACAAACGCAAAAAATACTTTACAAGATCCAAGAGCTCAAACACCATCAACTCACACATTTCAGTTCACACTGAATAGTTCCAGCAACTTTCAGGAGTTTAGGTTTGATTACTGTACGACACCATCTGGTGATTGCACAAAACCAGCAAACCTAAATACCACCACTGCTGCAGAAGGAAGTTTGAGTAGCGCTGGAGGGCTTCCAATTACTGACGGTGATTGGAGTCTTATTAACGCTACCAACGGTAGACTACGATATGTTCATACAGGAGCTGGTGAATCACTTAGTGCAGGTACAATTCTAACTATACCGTTTAAGACAGTTACCAACCATGCTATTGATGACTGTCAGACTGGTGATCAAGCATCAACAGATACGTGTTACGTCCGCATTTATGCCTGTTCTGTAACAGACTGTGCCGCACAAAATGTTGTAGCTAATGCTATCGTATCCTACACGGTGGTTGAAGCTGTTACTGTTACTGCA
>JBMNOG010000024.1:0-10915 GCA_050942955.1 Patescibacteria group bacterium
CTATTGGAGTCTCAAGATTAACCGCCAAGCCCGTATCCATTTTTAGTCGCCGAGCTTCAGATTCAAAAGTAGGCCAATCTTCAACATCTTCAATTTGTGAAATTGTGGTTTTAATTCCAAGACCATCAATCCGGCCAAGCCAATGTAATGGGTCAGAAACCATAAGATGGACAGATACTCTCCCCCTCAAGGGGAAAGCACCCCATTCTTCAGGTTGGAGCGTGGAAGTGTCGGCATAGGTCCTATCAACAACGTCGATATGAGCAGCCCCAGCTAAGGCAATTGCTTTCTTAAGTTTTTGGGTAAAATTTTGTTTTTCACTCTCTAAAATTGCTGGGGAAACCTGAAACATGGCAATTATTTATCGTTTAGCGCTTCTAAACCAGGCAAGGTGCCTTTTTCTATAAACTCAAGCATGGCTCCACCTCCAGTAGAAATGTGGGTTATATTATCCAGATGATTATTACCCCTAATACTAGTTAGGGTATCCCCACCACCCACAATACTAACCGCATTTTTATTGGCAACAATGGCATCATAAATTGCCTGTGTGCCGTCTATAAAAACAGGTATTTCGTTCGCCCCCATTGGCCCATTCCAAATAATGGTTTTAGCTTTGGCAATAATGTCCCTATATTCCTTTTGTGTTTTGGGGCCAATATCTAACGCCTGAAGCTGTGTTGGGATTTCGTCTCTCAAAACCTCCCCAATTTTGCTTTCTTGGGTTAGACTACCAACAACTAGGTCTGTGGGTAGGAAAAGCTTCGTATCTACTCTAGTTGCACGCCAAATAAGGGTTTGAGCAAGGCGCACGCTTTCAGGAGAATAAACCGACCTACCGATGCGGTAGCCAAAAGCCTTTAAAAAGGTGTTAGCAACACCACCCCCCAACAACACGTAGTCCGCCTTTGTCATTAATCTTTCTATCATAGGAATCTTGGTGGTGGCTTTTGCCCCACCCAAAACCACAATAAAAGGTGGTTGCGGTTTTTCAAGAGTTTTCCCAATAATCTCAACTTCTCTTTCCAAAAGTAGCCCAGCCACTGCAGGAAGATAGTCGGCAACCCCCACAACAGAAGCATGTGCCCGATGGCAAGATCCAAATGCATCATTCACAAAAATATCTCCAAGACTAGCGAGTTTCTTGGAAAAGCTATGACTATTTAGGGTTTCTCCGCGGTAAAAGCGCACATTTTCAAGCATTATTACTTCTCCCTCGACATATTTGGCCAATTCCTTTTGGACATTAGCAAGTGTATAGTCTTTTACCAGTCTCACTGGTCGCCCCAAAAGCGAAGCAAGGTGGTTGGCAACGGGTTGAAGGGTGTACTTTTCGTCTTTACCTTCCGGATCTCCTAGGTGAGATACTAAAACAACTCTCTTGGGTTTGTGTGAAAGAATGTGTTTAATTGTAGAAAGAGACTGTCTAATGCGGGTATCATCGGCAACTATGCCATTTTTTATAGATACATTGTAATCAACACGGACAAGCACAGCTTTATTTGCAACAGCAATATCGCCAACACTTTTTTTAGTCATACACTCATTTAATTAGGAACTTAGTCGGTTGTCAAATAGGTTTTACCACCTCCAAAGTCCCTGGTATACTAAAAGAAGACAAATACTACATACGCCTATGGAACAACACCCTATTCCACAAAACGTAACTCAATACCAATTTAGACTAATTGGAGACATGACACTTAAACAGTTTGCCATCTTAGGCGGCTGTCTTCTGGTTGCTTTTCTTATTGCTCGCGCACCCCTCTTACCAGCAATCTTGCGTTGGCCACTCGTAGGGCTCTTGGGCGGTGGAGGACTGGCAATTGCTTTCCTCCCTATGGAAGAAAGAACTCTGGATGTTTGGCTGATTAACTTCATCAAGGCCATATATAGCCCCACTCAGTATATATGGCAAAAACAAGCTGTTTTACCAGCCTACTTCTCTTATCGCAGACCACCACAACCCCAACAACACAAGCGCCCAGCACAAGACATGGGTCGCCAACAACTAGGGGCATATATTCAATCACTTAAACAAGTCTCTCGGGATGATTTCGATAGTCAGGAGGACAAAGCTCTACGACGTATAGCCAACATGTTTGAATCCCCCACCCAAACCTCCGATCAAGCTCAAACATCCTCTTCATACCAAGAGAGCGCACCTGCTGCAACACCCCCCAATAGACCAACACCCTTGCAAACCCAACCCATACCACCAACCCAAACACAAACCAATGCAAATACAAACACTGAAACAAAAATTCCCGCAGCAGGATTAGTAACAAATGTGAGTGCGAATCCCAACAACCCACAGCAACAACCTCCTCAACCCACCCCCACTCAACCCTTGTCGTCTGAATCAAGAAATCAAGGGATAAAGAAGCAACCACCCATACCCCAGACAACAGCACCTCAAGCAACATCTCAAGATATACGCACACCCCAATCTTCACCCCCACCTGCGGGCCCAATTATTGGTGCCGCACCACCCCTCACACCTCCAGTAAAAATTGGGAGTCTCTACCCGGAACCACAACGCAAGACACGTGTCACCACCCCCCAATTTTTATCGGATGTTCAAATGCCCATAACGCCGGACACCCCCAATACACTCGTGGGTATGACTCTCACCCAAGACGAGCGCCTAATCCCCAATGTTATTCTAGAAATAAAGGATAACAATGGCCTCCCCGTGAGAGCAGTTAAGTCCAATCAACTAAGCCAATTCTTTATTAGCACGCCGCTAAAAAATGGTACATATACTGTTTCCGCAGAACATCCAGAATACAAATTTGATACAATTAAAATTGAAGCCAAAGGAGAGGTAATTCCCCCAATAAAAGTTATTGCCCTAGAGACATTTAAGGGCTAATGTTAATAATATCCCTCGAGCAAGATGTCAAGCCCAGCAACAACACCAATCAAGGCCAGCACTCAGGAGCACTTAAATATTGAAGATATTGCTGATGATATTGCAATACTAAAGGATGGCTCTTGCGCCATTATAATACAAGTTACAGCCATCAATTTTAATCTACTGTCGGAAGGAGAGCAGGACGCAATCGTATATGCTTATGCGGGTCTTCTCAACTCCCTTACTTTCCCCATTCAACTCATAGTGAGATCTAATATAAAAGATGTAACTGACTACCTAAGACTGGTAAAAAGGCAGGAGCAAAAACAAAAAAAGCCACTCCTGTTGAATCAATTAAGGAAGTACCGGCAATTTATTGAATCCACCATCAGAGACAACCAGGTTTTAGATAAAAAATTCTATGTAGTTATACCGTTTAACAGCCTTGAGCTAGGTCTCTCTCCCAACACCCTTAACCCGTTCCAAAAGCAGAAAAAGCTCATTCACCCCAAAGCCTACGTGCTGGAGAGGGCAAAAATGAGTCTCTACCCTAAGCGCGACCATCTCTTCCGCCAACTTGGAAGACTCGGGCTCCGAGCTCGACAACTTAACACCCAACAATTGATAGAGTTGTTTTACAATTACTACAACCAAAGCCCCGGACAGCGCTTTGCCCCCAAAAGGGACTACGAAACTCCAATCATTGAGCAACACCCTCTAAAAAGATCGACTAAAAACGTAGCTGGAGAAACCCAACCCCCACCAAACACACAAAACACCCCAGCCTCGTCACCAACAAATGAAAGCAAAGAAACACCGATTCCTGTACCATCTACCTCTCAAGAGAAGCTTAAAATTGTTAGTAGTCTCTACAAAAAGCCAAGCACACCAGAAGGGAATAATGTGCCAGATTCCCAAAACCCAACAAAGATGGAGGTGGAGGATTCCTCCGGATTCAGCTATGATAATCCAGATAAGTAAGAACTAACCCTATGTAAAATGCTGCCTTTTTTTTCAAAACAAAAAAACCAGAATCACAAAAACGAGAAGGTAGACAACCAGACCCAAGACCACCTTCTAGGTAAACAGCAACTTATTGCTCGCGGCCTGACCTCCATTCAGGATATAATTGCTCCACCAGCTATTGAGGTAGATTTCAACAACATTAAAATTGGGCAGCTTTACTATAAAACTCTTTTTGTTGCAGGATATCCTCGCTTTGTTGATGTTAACTGGCTCGCCCCTCTAATAAATTTTGATTACCCTCTTACTATCTCCATGTACATCTACCCAGTTGAGGGAAAGGGTGTTTTAGATGACCTAAAGAAAAAAATCGGGGAGATGGAGGCCGAAATTCAAACAGATCTTCAAAGAGGAAGAATTGCCAATATATCAACCCAGGTTCAATTAGAGGATGCCCGCGCCCTACAAGAGCAATTAGCTAAAGGGGCTGAGCGCTTTTTCCAGTTTGGCCTCTATATCACTTTGTCAGCCCCCTCAGAGAAGGAGTTGGAAACCATCTCCAAGCAAGTACAGTCAACTCTTGGTTCTCTTCTAATTGTCTCAAAACCGGCTACACTCCAAATGGAAGATGCCTTTAAAACAACCCTCCCTACCTGTTGTGACGCCCTCAATATTCACCGCAACATGGATACCACAAGTCTCGCCACAACTTTCCCCTTCACATCTTCCGAGCTAAGCGACAATAAGGGAATTATGTATGGCATCAACGCCCATAACGACTCTTTGATCATATTTGACCGTTTTAGTCTGGAGAATGCCAATTCAGTTGTGTTTGCTAAATCTGGTGCCGGAAAATCATATATGGTAAAACTCGAAATCTTGAGATCTATGTTTTTTGATACTGAAATTATCGTAATCGATCCAGAATCAGAGTACCTATCTTTGTGTAAGGCAGTTGGCGGAGACCATATTTCCTTTTCCTTCAACTCCTCTATTCGCATTAATCCATTTGATCTCTCGCAAGTTTATGAGGAGGGAGAAAATGAGCTTGGATTAAAAATTCTCTCGCTCCACTCTTTATTTAAGATCATAATGGGCGCCATGTCCCCGCTTGAAGAAGCAATTCTTGACCGAGCATTGGTTCAGACCTATAAACAAAAGGGTATCACACCCGATCCCACCACCCAAAAACGACAGCCGCCACTACTGGAAGACTTGTACAAGGTTCTTGTTGGCATGGAAGAGGAAAGAGCTACCTCTTTAGCAGCTAGATTAGAAAAGTTTGTTAAGGGTAGTCTGCGGGGCATTATTGACCAACACTCCAATATTGATATTAGTAATCAATTCACCGTTTTCGACATTAAGGATTTAAGTAGCGAGCTTCGTCCCATTGCTATGTTTATTATTCTTGATTATATTTGGACAAAAATAAAACAAGATTTGAGGTGCCGGATTCTTGTAGTTGATGAGGCCTGGTATCTTATGCAGCACCCTGATTCTGCTCTGTTCCTTTATGGTATGGCTAAGCGAGCGAGAAAATATTACCTGGGCGTAACTACTATCACCCAAGATGTAGAGGATTTTTTGGCAACAGATATGGGAAAGGCCATAGTAACCAATTCATCTATCCAAATACTCTTAAAACAGTCCCCCGCCGCCATTGATAGGCTTGCAAGGGTATTTTATTTGTCTCAAGGGGAGCGAAGTCTTTTATTATCTGCGGGGGTAGGTGAGGGGTTGTTTTTTGCAGGAACCAACCATGTAGCAATGCGTGTCGTTGCCTCGCCTGAAGAGCATCGACTCATTACCTCTAATCCCCAGGAAATCTTAGCAATGCGCTCAGGCAAACAGGAACAGGAGGGGTTAACCTAGGTTTTAACCGGCATAATTATGTGGGTAAAAGTGGGATCGGAATTTGCCACAAACTTAACCGGCGCCAATGGACCATTAAAGGCTATTGAAACATCTCCATCACCCAAAACAGCCAAATACTCCCTCAGATACCTGTAGTTAAAGGCGGCCGAAAGACCCTCTCCACTTATTTTAGCATCAACCTCCACAGAACTGCTTCCAATATACCCTCCTTGAGCAGATAGGCACAGAGTTTTTTCAATGCCAATCCTTACCACATTAGCATTTTGCCTGGCGAAAACTGCCGACTGTTGCACTGCCCGCGCAAATGCATCTCTGTCCACTACCACCTCTGTAGCGTGATTTACAGGAATAATACGACCAAAGTCCGGAAAATCCCCTTCAAGTAGGCGAAGCACAATACTTCTCTCACCAGCCCTCAGCCATACCTGATTATTCTTGCTGTCAAAACCCACTTCCACGCTCTCTGTCTCCACTCCCTTTAGAAGAGAATTAAGCGACTTTGCTGGAACAAGCAAGTCTCGCTCCCACTCCCCCTTATACTTAACCGCGCATACACTTAGCCTGTACCCGTCCGTACCCACAATGTTAAGTAGGCCGCCTTTTTTATCTCTCTTAAAAAGCAGGCCCGTTAGTATGGGCCTGCCATCATCTTCGGCAACGGCAACCATGCTTTTTTTTATACTCTCCAAGAGAGGGGTAGCTTCCATCTCCGCCCCCTTGCTTGTTTGGTCAGGAGAGAAGTCGGGATATTCGTCCGCCTCAGCCAGGGGGAGACTAGCCCTACTACCACCCTGCTCAATCACAAGACTCCCTGCTTTGTTCGAAATAGCCAATGGTTCCGGAAGAAGGGTCTGAACGTATTCAAAAAACTGGGCTGCTGACACAAGCATTTTAGTAGACCCGTCGCCAATCACATCAATTCGTTGACTCACTCCTGAGTTTAGGTCTGTCGCCTTAAGTATCATGCTTCCACCACCTACGTCCAAAAGAACATTACTTAAAACCGGGAGTTGCATGTTGGGTCTTGCAAGCCCGGTGACTGTGTGAAGTGCCTTTAATAATTGAGGCTGAGATACTTGAATTTCCATCTTTTCTTAGCTTGTGTTTAATTGAGATGACTAAGATTCATTCTTATTTTGCTTCCTTTTTATATTAATTTCAATATGTAGTAATAGTAGTAGTGGTGGGGAGTTGTTGATAACCCCCATCTAATACAGACCTAGTCCTGTGTGGATTGGTGGTTTAAAACTGGTGGATTGTTGTTGTGCATGGGGGATAAGCCCTCTTTTTAGTTGTGGAAAACCGCGCGTTTTGTGGATATCTTTCCACGTTTTCCACAGAGTTATCCACACACTATCCATAAATTTGTTTTCTTATTGTGGAAAACTCTTTCTGCATCTCTCCCGACGCACTTACCTCTCTAGAAACCTTATCTACAGCATGCATTACTGTTGTGTGGTCTCTTCCTCCAAACAATCTCCCGATTTCCGTTAGGGGCATATTAAGATCGTTTTTAAGTATGTACATGGCGTATTGGCGAGGAACAACAATGGGGCGAGACCTCCTTGGGCCGGTAAGAGCGGCGGTGGTCACCCCAAAATATTTTGAAACAATCTCGATTACTTCTCTGGGGTTTATATAGGTTCTTTGTTTTGGAATGGTGTCTCCCATATTTTGCTTTTGAAGCAAACTAAGCGCGAGCTCAGTAGAGATTGATTGTTGTCTGAGGGTTGCAACTGCTTGGAGTTTAGCTAAAAAACCCTGAAGCTTGCGGGTTGAGGTAATGTAGTTGGCAATGGTTTGTGCCACATCCATTGTTAGGGCGAGATTCATCTGTTTTGCTTTAATGAGAAGAATAGCGGTTCTTAATTCAAAGTTAGGGGCTTGAATGTCAATAGTTAATCCCTCTTCAAATCTAGACCGCAACCTATCTTCCAGTAGCTGAATTTCGTTTGGGGGGCGGTCAGAGGTAAGGATAATTTGACCCCCAGCAGATTGAATGGCATTGAAAGTATGGAAAAACTCCTCTTGTACAGTATTCTTCCCAGCGATAAATTGAATGTCATCAATGAGGAGCATTTTAGCTTTGCGATAGCGATTCCTAAACTCTGGAGTTTTTTTGTTTCTAATTGCCTCAATAATTTCGTTTGTGAACTGCTCACCCATACAATGGATTAGTGTGGTTGACGGATCATTTTGGAGAACGCGCAGGCCCACCGCCTGCATTAGATGGGTCTTCCCCACCCCAACATCTCCATAAAGGAATAGTGGGTTATATGCCCTTCCTGGATTTTTAGCAACTGCAATTGCCCCCGCATACGCCACCTCATTGGTTGGCGAAACAGCAAAATTTTCAAAGGTATTATCTTGCTTGAGGTGAGAACGTAAAACTGCTTGTCTAAATTGATTTTCTTTAGTTTGTTGTTTGAGGTGGTTGCCCGTTTCGGGATTGAATAGTGGAGTTTGACTAGTATCGCTTTGTTTTGGTGGGATGGTGGTTGCTACAATAAAGTGTAAGTTGCACTCTTTGTCGAGAATACTTTTCAGGGTTGAGCCAATCATTTTTTGGTGCTTTGTTTCCAGCGACTGCTTGGCAAAAGAGTTGGGGGCAGCAATGGTGATATTAAAACCAGAGGTGGTCTCCTCGATACTAGCGATAGTTGTGTTTTCAAAAAAAACCCTAAAGTTTGAGTAGGAAACAGAGGGTTGAAGTTGGTTTAATGCTTTTTCCCAAATTTTTGTAGGGTTCATAGTCTGACCATAGATTATAACACCAACAAATTACCAAGTTATCCACACCCAGTCAAGAGAGATTTCCACACAAAATTTTATCGCTCCAGGTGTTTGTCTTCAAACCCCTCCCAAAAAAGGAGTTTGGTGTTTTTTTAAGGGGTGTGGTAATATACACTCTGTTAATTAGTTAGAGTAAGGCAGTTGCCCAAACACGGAATATGGTAAGACGAACATATCAACCCAAAAAGAGAAAAAGGGTTCGCACTCACGGTTTTCTTAAGCGGATGAAAAGTAGTTCCGGAAGAGATGTGCTTAAAAGAAGGCGCCAACGTGGTCGTAAGAACCTTGTGGTTGAGAAAAAGACCTGGTAGATAGATTCCTCTACACCACATTGTGTAAGGCAAGCAACCCAATAACTGTGTTTAATAAGCTTTCACCAACAAGAATACCGGAGTTAATAAAAAATGGAAAGAGCAAAAGAGGAGAGTATGTGCGTTTAGTTTGGGAAGAATCTAAAGATGGCAAGTTTCGCTGTCAAGTTCTTGTGCCTCAAAAACTATCCCTAAGCAAACCAGTGCAGCACCGCTTAAAGCGCCAACTCAAAAATGTGGTTTGCGAAATAAAAAACCAACCACCCCTTGAATGTTTGATAATTGCTCTTCCCCAAGCATACAATACAAGCTTTACTTACCTATTTAAAGAAATCACAAAGCTAATAGAGGGAGTCTGGAAAGAGTAGTTTTGCATGAAAGTGTGATATTATACGCTTTATAAAAATTAGAAAAAACAACATCTATGTCGATCTGGTTTACGTTTTTATACCAACCACTTGTTAATGTTTTGCTTTTTCTCTATCAGGCCGTTGGTGGTAATCTAGGGCTGGCTATTATTTTAATCACCGTGCTTATTAGATTAGCCCTCATTCTTTTAACTTTGCCTGGCATGAAGTCTGCTCAGAAAATGCATGACCTAAAACCTGAGCTCGACAAACTTAAGAAAAAACATAAAAACGATAAACAGGCACTAGCTCAAGCACAGCTTGAACTATATAGGCAGTACAACCTCAATCCCCTATCAGGGCTTTTGCCTATGGTTGTACAGTTTGTGGTTCTCATTGCTTTGTTTCAAGTTCTTAACAATGTAATTGAGCCTGCCAATGGAGTGAGTGGGCTCAATGAGGTTCTATACCCCTTTGTGAGATTACCTTCAGATACCACACTAAACACGTGGTTTATTTACCGTCATGTTACTGAGCCTGATGTTATTAGGTTACCATTCAGTATTAATCTGGGATTATTTTCAATAAACACCATTCCCGGTGTTTTCCTTATTGGAGCTGCGCTTATGCAATTCATATCTTCAAAAATGATGGTGCCAAAAGCTGTTTTAACTCAGAATAATGACAAGGCGGGTGAAGAGGCGATGGCAACAGCCATGCAAAAGCAGATGACATATTTTATGCCTCTTATGACCATATTTATTGGATTGCGCTTTGATTTTGGACTAGTGCTCTACTGGATCACTTTTTCTGCTATGATGATTATTCAACAACTCTATTTCAAAAAGAAAACTTTACTACAAGATAAAACTTTAACCCAATAGTTTTATCTTTCGATACTATGGAAAACCACTCTCAAGCAATTCAAGATATTGCCGTGCAACTAATTGATTTAATGGGTGTAGATTCGCGCGTAGGGGTCGCTGAAAAAGAAGGAGTGTTCACAGTGCAGGTGAATGCGGAAAACACAGGAATGCTTATTGGGTACCATGGAGAAACGCTCTCAGCTTTTCAACTTATTTTGGGTCTACTTATTCACAAGCAAACAGGGGAATGGGTAAAAATCGCTGTAAATGTGGGTGACTATCTTGAAAAACGACTCAAACAACTTGAACAGATGGCAGACAATGCCGTTGGGCGTGCCAGGGAGGATGGGGTGTCAGTTACCCTACCCTATCTTAATTCAAGAGAACGCCGACACATTCACCTCTACCTTGAGGGGGTTGATGGTATTAGGACCGAATCCGTGGGTGAGGATGAGGAGAGGCGTCTGGTAATCTTTCCAACAACGAGCGCTAAACCAGCTCAATAAAACTTCTCACAGCTGCTTAGCAATGATGGCTATAGGCGTTACAATACAATCATGAAAGCTCCTGTATTAGCTTTTGGAAAAATGAGCCTTACCCAAAGTTTGCTCACAAAACTACATCATTACCTCCTTATTCTTGTTATTATCTTTCTGCCATCTCAACTGGGTAAGCACTTCTGGTTAGAAAACAGCCTTATTAATGGTTTAAGGGTTGACTACCTGGCCATTACAATCTATGCCACAGACATTCTCGTTGCGGGTTTTGTGTTTGTGGGAATTTTACTACACCTGTCAAAGGGGAAAAGGTGTAGCTTTCAGGGATTTGGAGTGGTGTGGCAGGCTATTATTTTACTCTTTGCTTTTAATGTCGCTCAGCTTCTGTGGGTAGAGAATGGTTGGC
>JBMNOG010000025.1:0-10506 GCA_050942955.1 Patescibacteria group bacterium
TAATACTTTTTCTGACCAGTTGAGTTTATAGGTGTTCTCCAGCAGTCTCTCAGCATAGTCTGTAATCTTAAAGAACCACTGGCTCATGTTTTTGCGCTCCACAGGGGTTTTACACCGCTCACAAACTGTTAGATCTCCTAATTTTTCAGTTTGTTCGTCTGAGACAGTTGTTTTACACGAAGGACACCAGGTAACAGGAGCTTGTTTTTTATACGCTAACCCTGTCTTAAAGAGTTGTATAAATAACCATTGGGTCCACTTGTAGTAGTCAGGATCCATGGCATCGACTGTATGATTCCAGTCAAACATATTGCCAATCATCTTAAGTTGTTGAGTGAAGTTTCTAATGTTACTGGCAATCAGTTTCCTTGGGTGTACTCCCATCTTTATAGCAAAGTTCTCACTATGGATTCCTCCAGAATCAAAACCAATTGGCTCAAAGACATTAAAGCCCTGCATACGCTTATAACGTCCATGGATATCACTACCCGTAAAAGCATAGACATTACCTACATGTAATCCCTCTGCACTAGGATAAGGGTACATCATAAGGTTATAGTAAGGCTTTGGAGCACTTAGAAGATTAACGTTATTAAGTTTTGTTTCAGCCCATTTTTCCTGCCATTTCTTCTCTATTTCCAGGTGATTATATTTTGGTTGCAGTTTCATATATTAGAGATATTGTAATACATTTTTGAACAAAAAACTCCCTTTCGGGAGTGTGTTATTGCCACAAACTCCTTCAGTTTACTTAGTAAACACAAGAAAAATGGGGAGAGTATTGTGTATATACATGGACGTATCTTACAAAAATTGACAAAACATGTCAAAAATGAGTTAAAAATCAAACTCTACTGGATCAACGTAGTAAGGGATTACTTCTCCATTAGTTGTAGTAAGAACAATACTCAAGATTGGTAAACCTTGAGTATCAAAAATTCTGCCAAATCCATTAGAATCTAAGCTAATTTTTTTAACATGTTTTTGTATTGGTATAATGTCATCACCTGTCCAAATAACTGCTTTATCCGCTTTTTTTAGATTTTCTACCCTGATTTCTTCTCCCTTTTTCCTTAACTTTGCTTCAGTAGTTTTGTCGTAGAGTACATATGGAAGACTTTGGCTCACCGGGTGCCAGCCCACTTTAACTTCAACAATTCCCCCTTGTTCTGCACCTTCAGGAATATATGCTTGAATCAGAGTATCTTCCCAAGCTTCGATGTTAACATCCTGCACTACGACATCACCAATAGTAAGTTTTTTATCTGTTGGATTGGTGCCAAAGTTCTTACCTTGTACCCATATAATATCTCCCACCTTACCTACCCATGGAAAAATCCTTCCAATCTCAGGAGGTTGTTCCGGAACCGGACCAGGGGTGGCTTTTGGAGTTTTCACTCTTTCTGGCTTTACATATGCCGCCTTTGATTCAAGTCTAGTGCGCTGTCTTACTAGGTACACACCAACAGGAAGAGCAAAAATGATTGCCAGAAGCATCATTATTGAAACTATCTTCTTAAATGAAAGTTCATCAAATGTAGTTAAAAAGTTTGAAAAACTCATAGATACCAATATTAATTTAGTATAATTATCTTATTCTTTCAATAGCAGTATTTTTACTGTCTGATTTCGATTTGCTTTTCTTTATGGTTAAAATAAATACTGTAGTTTTCAAAAAAACCTTTTCTTCCCAGAAGAGATTTTGTCCCGGAAGCTTCTGTAAACACAACAGGCACTTTTTTATCATCTTCGCCTAACAGTACCATCATCTCACCTTGATACGCAAAGCTCGTTTTACCTCCAAAACCCCTGAATGTAGACCTCTTAAGGAAAGCTAAGTTCTGGCCGGTTTTCTCTGCCCATTCACGAGGTAAAGAAGAAATAACTGCACCCGAATCCAGAAGAAACTCCCATTTTTCATATCCGGACTGAGTCTTTACCGGAATAGAAATAACAGGCTCAAAAACAGTACCCAAATCCTGCCAATTTACATTCTGCATGGGAACTGTCAAAACCACATTATTTTCTTTTAAGTACGTTTCTTTTTCGTTTTGCTTTAATATCACCATTGCCACTGTAATAGTTAATCCTAGAGGAACAAGGGTTAGAAAAAGGAGTTTAACTAAACCAGAAAGCGGAGATGGAGACTTTACTGTAACTGGGTCTTCATGAACGTTAACACTCTCTGAAGTATACGTCAAAGGCTGGGTGGGCTCTAAGTGATCGACATTCGATGGAGAATAAGGGGGACTACTTTCATCAGTCACTAAGGCAGATTCATCTGCCGGAGGACTTGTTTTTTGCAGAAATTCAGGAGAATTCAAATTGCTAGACGGCTGGTCCACTACATTTTCGTCTGACGAAAAACTGTCTTGTTTATATTTAACTTGAGAAGGCACCGCAGTGCCCGTAGGAGCATGGTAGTCCATACTATAACAGTACAAAATTGAGATGTAAAAAGCAACAAAAATAGCATCATACTTCTCTCAGCAAAAGATTACTTCACCCTCACCCTTCAAAAAATTGAGTAATAAACTTAAGTAATACAAAATAAATACTAAGCTAAAGAAGTATAGTTTTTAGTATCAAACAAATACTAAACTCATAGAAGCATCACATTCTTTACTGAGTCATATTGCTGCTAATGTACCGATGACAGCAGTATTTGCTATCTCTGTTTCTCCTCTTGACACCCATTCACAAGTAGTACTTAGACCGTTTGCGGAGATAATTTTTAACATTATCAGAGGTAATACCTATTCGGAAAATATGCAGAAAATGTTTTAAAAAATAATTTCCGCAAAGTAAAAATATATGCTTAACGCTCTCACAACTAACCTTCAGTATTTACAAAATATAATTACTTCTTTGAAGGAAAACACTACAAAAAAACAAGTTGAGGAAGTCGCTACTTCTCTCTCAATATTTGGACTCATCTGGGTTCTACTCTTTCTGATATAAATGTATGACTCCTGCCTCTTCTTTGATTACCTCAAAATATGACACCATAAACCGCTTCATCCAGTGGTTGGTATCAAGAGGTACAACTCGCCAGGAAATTCTTGACGCTAAACAGGTAGCTGAAGAGTTTTACTCCTGGCTTATTACTTTATCTTTTGGAGAAAGAACATTTTCAAAAGACAACTTCTTAAAATATCGCCAATATCTACTTAGGCAAAATCTTAATCAGGATGGTTTTAATGAGAAGGTAAAGCAGTTAAAACTGTTTGGGAAATTCTTACCTCAATCAGGGCTTGCCCTTGGTGACCCAACCACATCCCTTTCCTTTATGAGTGATGATGAGGCAGTTACACCTGCCCCTAAAGAATCTATTTTTGATGAATTCAGTCGCTACCTAAGAAGTGAAAAATTATCTCCCATAACTATTAAAAACTATCTGCGAGATACTGAACAATTTTTTGCCTGGTTTAATCAGTTTGAGAAAGGGATTGAGGTTAACTTCCTTGCCCCCAAGATTATCCAAACTTACCGCCGATACCTTCAGCAACAACTAAACATGGCTCCTGCCTCAATTGACCGCAAAATCTCAAGCCTGAGAAAATTCTTCAACTGGGCATCAGAGGAAGGATTGTTTACCAGCTCACCATTTGGTAAAGATGAGGACAATAATCTAGATTCTTTGGTTAGTCCTGCAAATGCCGAAGATCTTAAAAAGAGTCGAAAACATTTTAGAAAATTAACCAGATACTGGAAATTAGTCATACCCTCAATTGCTGTTCTTTTAATTGTCTTATTGATTGCTTTTAAGCCATGGCAGAGATTTTTCCCCCAAACTATGCCACAAGAGATGGTCAGTGAAATTACTGATTCTGCTCAAAATCAAGAAGCACTCATCTATCAAGGGAATACATCTTGGATAATTCATTTTTCAGGCAAAATTAAAGACAATGCAGGTAAACCAGTACTTGACCAGTCTAAGATAGTCTTTTCTCTACATGATAGTGAGATGGCCACACATGCTCTTTGGACTTCCAAAGTTTGGGATTTGCAACCTACCAAAGATGGAGTTTTTAGTGTGAGGTTAGGCGACACAAATAATGAAGAACAAATAGATCCTTCACTTTTCTTTCAATATAAAGAGCTCTTCTTAAGTACTCATGTAAACGGTAAAGAATTTACCCCAAGAACTCGCATCTCCACTTCTTCTCTTGCCGCTAATACCTGGGCTTTAAGAGGATTTGCTCCATCCCTAGCTGTAGATAAAAACCAGATTCCTGTAGTTGATTCTGAAGGCAGATTGGTTTTTGTATCTGAAAGTCCGGAAATAAAAAGCAGTAATGGCACCCTAGGAATTGAAGGAAAAGCTGTTACTATTAGTGTGCCTTACGATTCAAATGAGAACATCACTTTATCTCCCATGGGTGGTGGTGGTGTCGAAATTATCAGTAACAAGTTTTCAGGCAGCGTTTTAAATGTTCTTGATTCACAACTCTCAAGCGGAACCTTAATCAGTGCCACTCTAGAGAGCGCCAGCTCTAGCGCTAATCTCTTGCAGTTACAAGCAGGAATAACCCCTACTCCAAAGTTCACGGTTGACTCAAACGGTAATACCTCCATTACCGGAAAATTGAAAGGGATCGGAGATTTAAGACTATCTGATGACCGAACCGAAGTGGTTTTATCTGACAGTTCTAATACCAGTTTACCCTCAGGGAGCCAGTCTATACTGGGAGCTCTTGCAACTGTTTATTCTGTAGCTGAGCAGGCTTCAAAATCAGCCAGTCTTAATCAACTGGTCTGGGAAAAGTCAAGCACTTATCTTAAACCTAAAGATAATGAGACAGTGAGAATATATGACTCAAACGGCACTGACTATGTAGAAATTAAACATGATGGTACTGACACACTTTTTTCTACCCAAAATACTGACAATATTAAGTTTGATACTCAAGTGGTTATTGATGATAATTTGCTTGTCAACGACAGCATCACCCTATCTGAAGATCTGAAAATCGCAGGGAAAATCTACAATGAATCAGGTGGTGACATTATAATTGATGATAACCTTGTCTTATCTAACGAAAAAGTGCTGACAGTCGGGGGCAGTACTAGCAGGAGCTATAATAGTTTGGCTGGTAGTACTACTACTTCCCACTCCCTAAACAATGACACAGATCTTTATATTGAAGGTAGGCTCGAAATTGATAATAACTTATATAGTGACGGCAATGCGTATTTTGGTGGGAACGTTGACGTTAGTGGGAGCATTGCTAATCAAGGAGGAAGTGTCACTATAGATGATGATCTTCAATTTACATCTGGCAGAAGCATTACAACTTCTGCTGGCAGTTTAATATTAAATCCCGCTAACGGACTCTTAATTACATCTAACACATTTTTCCCTAATCAGGGAATTTGGAATACTGACGGCAACCTGGGTATCGGAAACACTAATCCCAGTCAAAAACTTGATATTAACGGTGCTATTAGATTAGGAAATACAGGTAGTAATAATGTACTCAATACTCAGTCTACCGGTGCTCCAGCAGAGAATGACCTTTACTGGGGGAATAGCAAGCTGTTAACCGAGCTTAACTTGGGTCAGTTCGGTGTTTCTTCAGTCAGTAATAACGATGGCACTCTCACCATTTCTCCCACTACAGGGGTAGTCGAAGCTTCCCTTAATCTAAGCAATAGCAATACATGGTTAGCTTCTCAAATTTTCTCGACTACTACATACGTTACAACTCTAGATTTTAATAACAATACTATTAGCGATGGAGCTATGGTTGGCAACTGGAGTTTAACTGGTGGTGATCTGAATAATGTAGGAAATATCAGTGCAAGTAATGTAACTCTTAGTAGTCCTGGAGATGTTATTAGCCTTACAGGTGATGGAGCTACAATTGCTTTTAATGGACTTGGCTTAGCGCAAATCACTTCTGCTTCCAACCATCATATCGCTCTAATGCCTGGAGGAACCGGAAATGTCGGCATTGGGACAACTAATCCTCAAGCACCACTTGAGATTAAAACTAACACAAGTGAACTGGCTTTGGTTACTGCACCAAGCGTAAACGGTAACTCAGTGGCTAGATTAATGAGAACGGGAACATCAGACTATGCAACTTTTGAGTTTGCTAACGGCACTCCCACTACACCAACTGCTAGATGGGGAGTTGGCTTAAGGGAAACGGGTGATGACTTCCTTCATTTTTATAGCCATGCTCTTGGCGCTGATGCGATAGTTATAAATAATACTACAGGGAATATCGGCATTGGTACGACCGACCCGCAGGCTAAACTAACTTTAGTGGACCACGCTACTGCTACTGGAGGGATTCTCTTTGGTACAGACACCACCCTCTACCGCCGGACAGCTGACACCCTAAAAACAGATGATGGGTTTGAAGCTAACTCGTATGCCGTAGGAATAACGACGGTCATTGACTCATCCAGAAATCTAAATAACATTAGTACTATCTCTTCTACCTACCTTACAACTGATAATAGTTATGTTGACCTTATTAACTCAGCTGAGCTTAGAACTGGAGGCACAGCTAGACTTAGCAATACTGGATCGTTACAAAATATCACCGGGTATAGTCAGACTTCCGGCAACTTTTCAATAGCTGGAGCTGGCAGTCTTAACTATCGAAACCTTTTGTTCAGTGATGGAACAAAAGTAGGTATCGGCACTACTGCCCCTACCCAACTACTTCACCTCTCTGGTGGTGGTATTGGTATTGACTCACACGTTCCCGCTGCAACTGACAACACTCTCTATAATAGTAGTAGCACCCTCTACTGGAACGGTAACCCCATAGCTATTGGGGGTAGTATCAGCGGGACTACAAACTACTTAGCTAAATTCACTGGGACTAACTCTGTAGGCATCTCCCCTCTTTTTGATGACAACGGTAACATTGGGATTGGGACAACTGTTCCGCTTCAGAAACTCCATGTAGCCGAGGGAGATGTTACCGTTGATAGTGGCTACGGTTTCAGGGTGGACAACAGCGCTCCTTTAGGTCAGTACCTTCGGGGCGATGGTACCCGCTTTGTGCCTTCTGAGATTCAAGCCACTGACCTTCCCGGAGACTTTTCCGGCTTTGCTAACCCCACCGCAGAGGTTGGGCTTACCGCAGTCAACGGCACAGCAACTACCGCCATGCGCTCTGATGCCGCTCCGGCTTTATCTCAGGCTATTGCTCCTACCTGGACTGGCATCCACACCTTCACTGAAAACACCTATTTCCCAGGGCAAGGAGTCTGGAACACAAGTGGCAACGTCGGTATCGGCACCACTAACCCCGGGACGTACAAACTAAACGTTAATGGCAGTCTCATTGCTACAGACTACTACTCTGGCGATGGCACCCAAGGGGCAAGTACCACTACTAATGGACTAGTATTTAAAGATGGGTTGTACACTTCAGGTTCGGTCACCGGCTTTGACAACTACGACCACTGGACCATTCAGGACGGTGATACTACTACCTACACCATTGAAAACACTGACACCCTGCAAATTACTGAAGGAACAGGAATAGATAGCAATTTTACTGCTGAGAACATTCTCACTATAGCTCTAAATACTACTTACACAGATGATAGGTATCTCATGGAAGATGCCTCTGATGTCTGGAATGAAGCCGGCAGCGCTCTTACCCTCAGGTTTGAGGGAGATACCGATGAGAACATGCTCTACCTAGATGGGACGACTAATAATGTAGGCATTGGGACAAGTTCACCACTATACAAGCTGGACGTGGTTGGCCAAATAAATGCCAGCACAGGATTGTGTATTGATGGAAACTGCATAGCTGGTTGGGACGAAATTAGCGGTACTGCCTACACTGCCGGAAACGGTTTAACGCTTAACGGTTCAGAGTTTGAACTGGGAGGAACGTTAAATAGATTAACAACTATTGATCTTAATAGTAACGATCTTGCTTTCTTTGGAACAGGTAATGTCGGAATTGGGACAACCAGTCCTGATTACAAGCTGCACGTTCTGACAAGTAACAATGCCCCTGATGGTATTCTGGTTCGCAATGATACGAATGACATACTCGCAGGAGCGGCCCTGGTTCTGGAATCTGCTACTGCTAGGGGAATTCTTACTTCTTACCCCACAAGTTTTGCTGCTACGCATTTTGCAGACAGAGTAGCTCTGGTAAGTGAAGGCGGTCTAGGAGATAGCTATGATGCAGCTGGCCTTGATTTTGTGGCTACTGATACCCTGGCTGACATTAGGTTCTATACCGGAGGATCGGGTATTAGTAATGAAAGAGTAAGAATTGCTGCTGATGGCAACGTCGGCATCGGGACGGCAGCACCGATAAGGCCTCTCCATATTTATGGCACAACTAATAATGAAACTGCCGTGTTTCAAAAATCAAACAACAGACTGTTCCTTGGCAACTATTCAACAGGCACTTGGTTTTTAGACACCTATAATGTAGATACCACAAGAAACAATCTTAGTCTCATGCCCGGTGGTGGCAATGTCGGCATTGGAACAACGGGGCCGGGGAGCAGATTACATGTTGTTGGCTCAGGAAATGAAGCAATAAGAATTGACAGAGTTAGTGGACAGCCAAGTATTAAGGCGGGGACTGCGGATGGTTACATGATAATTGATAGCTCAGGACAGCAATTAAGACTAAATAATTATGTTTCAGATCATGTGATTTTAGCAAATGGTGGTGGTAATGTCGGCATCGGCGAAATATCCCCAGCCCAAAAGCTAGAAGTAGCCGGTCATATTAGACTTAACACCACCAGCGCTATGCTTGAAGCCGAGCCTGGCCAAAGCCTTGTGCTGCGCCAGTCCGGGACTGGTTCTATGCATTTGCAAAGTGCTGGCACAATTTATTTTGTTCAGGGAACCAGCACTAATAGAGGGTATTTTGACATGACTACCGGCAATTTTGGTATTGGGAGAGAACCTACTGCATATAGATTAGAAGTTGAAGGAAATACTTTCGTAAATGGAACAGGAAAATTTGCCAACGCTTTATACGCCGACGACTGGATCTATGTTGGTAATGGGGTTTCGGGAAGAGGAATACAATTCCCCAGCCCTGCAAACGATAAGGCTAGAATATATTCAGAACATGACGGAAGCGATACTACAAATCTTATTTTTTATACCGATGATAATGCCAATGATGGTGTAATTTTTAGGAACCGGGAATATACAGGTACAACTCGGGATTATATAACTACCAGTGCTGGAGGTACAAATATTAATTACGGAAATCTTTATGTTGCTAACAACGTCGGCATCGGGACGGCAAGCCCAAGCCAAAAACTATACGTTTCAGGGAATTCCATAGTAACAGGCAATACCTATATTGGTAGCACAGACGCATATTTCTATAGGGACGCAACAAGCCGAATTGCAACACCAAGCGACTTCTACGTCCAATCCGCAAGCAGTAACACATATCTCTACTCTACTAACACCTACTTAGGTGCTAGTTCAGGTGACACCACTTATTTACGTGGCAACACATTCACTTGGAATCAGGGTGTTATCCAAGGTAACGGCAACGTCGGCATTGGGACAGCAAGCCCCTCATACAAATTAGACGTAGCTGGCACAGGACGGTTTACTAGCAATCTCTATGCTAATTCAAGTTTGTATGTCAACGGTACTATTTACGATGATAATGATGGTGACGTAAACATTGGTGAAAATTTAACTGTTTCCGGAACGGTGGTCGCCAGGTCAACAGGACAGCAACATTTTTTTGACAGAACGAGCGGTGGTCCATCTCAAATTGTCGTAAGAGGAGTTGGGGGAGCAAGTCCATCTCATGCAGACCTTAATCTTTGCAGGTATGATGCTGCAAACTGCTGGTCAATTTCTTATAGAAATCAATCTACCAATCAACTTGACTTCTGGTCTTTTGACGGCTCAACCTGGCGCCAAAGAGCCTACTGGACATCTGGTTACGACATTGCTGAGAAATTCGAAACTGTTAATGAAACCGAAGCCGGTGATATTCTTGTGATAGCTAATGATCCAAACTTTCCAAAAGCGGCCAAGCTCTCCGAATCACCTTATCAAGTAGGACTAATGGGAATTGTTTCAACAATGCCTGGTTATGGTTTTGGTTCAGTTGAAAATTACAATAATCCTACAGCTTATGTTGCCCTTGGTGGAAGAGTTCCCGCCAAGGTAGCTTCAACCAATGGATTAATTAAAATTGGCGATGTTATCACTTCTTCTTCGTTTCCTGGGGTTGGAATGAAATCTGTAAAGGTTGGCCCAGTTGTAGGAAAGGCAATGGAGTCAAGTGACCATTGGAATCCGCAAAACTGCCCACTTGTTAGTAATTTCGACAATATTATTTGGCCAGAAGAAGCTGACGGTAGTAATAGTTCTAAGTCTTGCTTTAGGCTTCCTGACGGCACTTATATCGGCAAGATTATGGTCTTTGTCAGCACTTCTTGGTACGACCCTGAGGCGTACCTCACTTCTACTGGTGACCTAAC
This sequence comes from Patescibacteria group bacterium, assembly GCA_050942955.1. GTDB lineage: Bacteria > Patescibacteriota > Microgenomatia > UBA1400 > UBA1449 > JBMNOG01. The sequence continues at coordinate 10,471 of JBMNOG010000025.1, forward strand.
CCTCACAGGTGACTCCTACACCGGCCTTTTGGAAGA